>JBBIUS010000005.1:0-42725 GCA_037440105.1 Candidatus Falkowiibacteriota bacterium | reverse complement strand
TATCCATCATATGCTTGTAAGTTAATTATTAGTTAAATAGACAACTTACAAGCTTATCACCTTTGGGTTACCTTTTTAAATGACAGAACCAGGGTGCCTTTAGTTACATTTTAGATGAGTAAATACGCCTTTCTTGTCAAAAAATAAAAGATGTTGTAATATTATTTTATCCTCACACTCTGCAAAGTGGGAGGTTTATCTCAAAAAGAAAGGAGTAAAGTTCTAAAACCTTCTGTAAATCCGCGTGATTATCTGCATTAATCCGCTTCTACTTCATTCTTGTCCTCGTAGAAGAATGCAGAAGTAAACGCAGGTAAACGCAGAAGGTTCAAATTCTAATTCTTAATATGGATCTAACTAATTTAAACTTAACCACAAAAACAAAAAACGAAACAAAAATAAAAGAAGAACAAAAATTGGAAAAATTGTTTTCCGCTCACTCTAATTTTCTTGAAATCCCTAAAATTGGAGACACGATTAAAGGAAAAATTATAAGTTTAACCAAAAATGAGATCCGGCTTGACCTTGAAGGATTTAGAACTGGCGTAGTTAGGGGATATGAAATTTACCATGATTCTAAAAAAATCAATTCTCTCAAAGTAGGAGATGAAGTTGAAGCAACGGTCATAGATTTAGAAAATGAAAACGGAGAAATTGAACTTTCTTTTAGATACGCTGGGCAGAAAAAAGCCTGGGATGAACTTGAGGCCCTGCAAAAAGAAGGGAAGGTTATTGAAGCAAAAGTCACTGATGCAAACAAAGGCGGCTTGCTTATGACAATTGGCTATGTCTCTGGGTTTTTACCTGTTTCCCAACTGAACCCAGAGCACTACCCACGAGTACCGGGCGGAGAAAAAAATAAAATTTTAGAAAAACTCAGACAGTTTATTGGCAAATCTCTAAAAGTCAAAGTAATTAATGCCTCGCCGACCGAAGAAAAATTAATTGTTTCAGAAAAAGCGGCTTGGGAAGAAGAGCAAAAAGATTTTCTTTCTGGCTTAAAAATTGGGGATGTTGTCTCAGGAAAAATTACGGCCGTGGCTGATTTTGGAGCTTTTTTGAAATTCAACAATTTAGAAGGTTTAATTCATATTTCAGAATTGGCTTGGCAGAGAATTGACCACCCGCAGGAAATTGTTAAAATCGGCCAAGATGTTAAAGCCCAAATAATCGGCATCGACGGCTCAAAAATTTTTCTTTCAATGAAAAGGCTGGCCGAAGACCCGTGGAAAAAAATCAATGAAAAATATAAAATCGGCCAAATTGTCAAAGGAAAAATTTTAAAAGCAAACCCGTTTGGCTTTTTTGTTGAATTGGACAAAGACATCCACGGCTTGGCCCATATCTCAGAACTTTCTAATCGACCGATACAAAACCCGCTGGAAGTCGCAAAAATCGGCGATGTTTTAGACTTTAAAATTATCTCAATTGAACCAAATGACCACCGATTAGGATTAAGTTTAAAATCTTTAAAAGAAAAAATGCCGGAAAAATCTGCTGAGGCGCCGGGAGAAAAAACAACAAAAACAGAAGAAAAAGACGAAAAGACCCACTAAAATTAATTTTTGAAAAATGACCTTCTGTAGCCGATCGGCCGTAGAAGGTCATTTTTATTTTTTATCTTTAAATAATTAAAAACATCGCGTTTGATAGCCAACGCATCTAAAAAATTGCAGAAGATGAAACGCATTGATAACTCGCTCTTGTTTTTGTATCTTTTTTAATGCCGTCCCTACTCTATATACGCAGATTAAACGCAAAAGAAGGCAAATCTTTTTTTTGTTTATTTTGGTGTGAGTCCGCATTTATTTTTGCTTTCTCCGCTGTTACTACACGCATTAATCTTGACAAAAAAAGAAAATAACGATAAATTTTAAAGTTATCTTTAATGCAATCAAAGTTAACACTATAACAACAATTTTATATTGTTTATTACTAATTGTTATGCTACAATAAATTTAATCAATGAATTTGTAAATTAATACAAATTCATTACTTGCGTATTTATGAAAAACTTGTTAAAAAATTTTTTAATACTCTTAATAGTTTTTTTAGCAATCACCGCTCTTTTTAATACGGCTGATTTTACATCTCAAAAAGTAGAGCGAATCGACATTCAAAAAATGATTGAACAAGTTGAGCAAGAACAAATCAGAAAAATTGAGATTGAAGGAGACAAACTTAATATAACTTTAAATAACAATGAACGAGAAATTGTTCAAAAGGAGCCAAACGAATCGCTCAGCACTCTTTTCAAGAACTACAATGTTGACCCAGAAAAAATCAAAAAGATTGAAATAGCAGTAAAAGGGAAAAGCGGCTTAACTCTATGGGCAGAGACCCTGCTCCCCTTTTTAATCCCCTTCATTCTTATTGCCGCGTTTATCTATTTTATGATGAGGCAAGTCCAAGGAGCCAACACCCGCGCCTTGATGTTTGGAGAATCAAGAGCAAGAGAAGCCCCAAAAAATCCAAAAAATAGAATTACTTTTAAAGATGTTGCCGGAGTAAAGGAAGCGAAAGAAGAATTGCAAGAAGTTGTTGAATTTTTAAAAAACCCAAAAAAATTTACTGCCTTAGGAGCCAAAATTCCCAAAGGTGTCCTTCTCGTCGGCAGCCCTGGCACAGGAAAAACACTCTTGGCAAAAGCCGTGGCTGGAGAAGCGAATGTCCCTTTTTTAAACATCTCTGGTTCAGAATTCGTTGAAATGTTTGTTGGCGTCGGCGCAGCGAGAGTGCGTGACTTATTTGCTAAAGCAAAGAAAAACGCACCTTGCATTATTTTTATTGACGAACTTGATGCGGTTGGCAGACAAAGAGGCGCTGGCTTGGGCGGCAGTCACGACGAGCGAGAACAAACCTTAAATCAGATTTTGGTTGAAATGGACGGATTTGACCCAAATTTAGGCGTTATTGTCCTTTCTGCGACCAATCGACCGGATGTCCTTGATCCAGCTCTTCTTAGACCGGGCCGTTTTGATCGGCGGGTTATTTTAGATGAACCAGATATCAATGATAGAGAAGCTATTTTAAAAATTCATGCCAAAGGCAAACCGCTAACTCAAGATGTTGATCTCCGAAAAATTGCTGAACGCACGCCAGGTTTTTCCGGAGCTGATTTAGCAAACCTCTTAAACGAAGCAGCTATTCTTGCTGCCAGGCGCAACAGAAATAAAATAGGCATGCAAGAAATTAAAGAAAGCGTTGAAAAAGTTCTTCTTGGCCCAGAACGAAAAAGCCATATTCTTTCAGAGCGGGAAAGAAAAATTACTGCTTACCATGAGGCAGCTCATGCCCTTGTTGCCCATGAATTGCCAAATGCTGATCCGGTCCAAAAAGTTTCAATTATCTCCCGCGGCTTGGCTGCCGGCTACACTTTAAAGATGCCAACAGAGGATAAGCATCTTTACACAAAATCAGAATTTATTGATGACTTAGCCGTAATGCTGGCAGGCCACACAGTTGAAAAAGAAACCTTTGGCGAAGTTACAACTGGAGCGGCAAATGATCTAAAACAAGCCACTCGCCTAGCAAGAAAGCTGATAACCGAATTTGGCATGAGCGAGAAATTGGGACCACGAACTTTTGGCGAAAAAGAAGAATTAATTTTCTTGGGTAGAGAAATTCATGAACAGCGCGACTACAGCGAAAAGACGGCTGAAGCAATTGACCAAGAAATTAACCACTTAATCAACAACGCTATCAAAACAGCTCGCGAAATTATTAAAAAGAAAAAAGAAACATTAGAAAAAATTGTTGAGAAACTTTTGGAAAAAGAAACCTTGGAAAAAGAAGAGTTTGAGGCTATATTTACATAACCCTCCTACGAAAAATTTACAAAATACGAAAAATTTAATTTCGTACTTTCGTAAAAATTTCGTAATTTCGTAGGATAGGAGGAATTATGTTTAAAAAACCAACCCCCGTTTACCGCCGAATTTTAAAAAGAGCCTGGGAAATTACTTGGCAAAATAAATTTTTGTGGCTCTTTGGCTTTTTTGCCGCCCTGCTCGGCAACGGCAGCATTTATGAAATTTTAGTTAAAGGATTTTTTAAAATTACTAGGACAGAAGAAAAAATTTTAATTTCTCGCAACGTTTGGACTCAAATTGTTATTTTGTGGAACGACTTTTCAAATCAAATCGCCCAAAATCAAATTGCTTTAGTTGTCATCTCCTTAATTCTTTTTGGCTGTTTGGCTTTTTTAATTTTGATAATTTGGTTAGCCGTTGTCTCGCGCGGAGCTCTAATCGCTAGTGTTGCTAAAATCAGCGGAAGAAAAAAAATAAATTTCAAAGAAGGATGGACTTTAGGGAAAAAATTCTTCTGGCAGATTTTTGGCTTAAATGTTTTGGCCCGCGGTCTGGTCTTCGCCTTTCTGCTTCTTATTAGCATTTCAACCCTTTTGATCTTAGAAAAAAATAATGGTCCGCTTATACAAAATCTATTACTTTACCTTACCACTTTTGTAATTTTTATTGCTTTAGCTATTGTTGTCTCAATGCTCGTAATTTATGCTTCAGCCTTTGTTGTCATTAAAAATCTTAAATTCTTTGAAGCGATCCGGGCGAGTTGGAATCTCTTTGTTAAAAACTGGCTTGTTTCATTAGAGACAGCTTTAATTTTATTTTTAATTTCCTTAGGAGTAGGAATCGTTTTTGTCTTTACCGCTGGCATACTCGCGATTCCGTTTGTTCTTCTTCTCGCGAGTCTTTATTATTTAAACCTCCAATTTATTTTCACCTTTACCTTGCTTTTAACAATTTTGGGTTGGCTATTTTTCACAATTTTAATCGGCGCTGGTCTTGTCACTTTCCAATTCTCAACTTGGACTCTGCTTTTTGTTGAATTAAACAAGAAAAAAATTTTAAGCAAACTATTAAGATTTGTAGGGATAAAATAGAATATGATACGAATCAACGAATTTTAAACGAATCTACGAATTTACAAATTCGCATATTTGTTGATTCGCATTTCATTTGTAGATTCGTATCACATTTATGCCTCAATCAATTGAAGACCTCTTAAAACAGTACTCAAACAAACGTTCTGCCGCACCAGAAATTGTTTCTGAAGAAACAAAGGAAAAATTTGAAGAAAAAATGGCAGAAATCGCTCTAAAAGAAAAAGAAAAGGCAGCTGCTCAAAAAGCTGCTGCTTTAGGTTTTCCTTACATAAATCTTAAAGGGTTTCCTATTAGCCCTGAAACTCTTTCTTCAATACCTAAAGAAATTGCTGAACAATTAAAAGTAATTTGCTTTTTAAATACAGGAACAGAGATCAGGATTGGAGCAGTTGATCCGACAAATCCACAAATTCAAGAACTTCTTTTAAGCCTGGAAGACAAATTCCATGGCCACGGTGCTATCTATTTAATCTCAGAACACAGTTTTAACTCCGCTTTCAAACTTTATGCCGCTATTCCAACGCCGAAAAAAATAGTAAAAGGAGTTGAAGTTACTGAAACAGATCTTTTAAGATTTGAAAAAGAGATTACGAATTTTAGAGCGCTTCAAGAAAAAATCCAAAAAGCAAGCATAACCGATATTGTAGTTATGATTATTGCTGCTTCAATTAATGCCCGCTCTTCTGACATTCATATTGAAGCAGAAGAAAAGGATATCAAAGTGAGATTCAGAATCGACGGGGTTCTCCACGACGCGACAACTCTACCAAAAGATCTTTGGACAAAAATTATTTCCCGCATTAAACTGCTGGCTGGCTTAAAAATAAACATTACTGACATTCCTCAGGACGGACGTTTTACTATTTATCTTAAAGAAGGAAAAATCGATGTCCGTGTCTCTTGCCTTCCTACCTCTTATGGAGAGTCGGTGGTTATGAGGCTTCTTATGCCGACAACAGCCGGACTCCGCTTTGAAGACCTCGGTCTTTGGGAACCGGCTTTCAGCCAACTTAAAAAAGAAGTAGAAAGACCAAACGGCATGATTGTAACAACTGGCCCAACTGGTTCTGGTAAAACAACTACTCTTTATGCAATCCTAAATAAACTTAATGAGCCAGGAGTTAAAATAATCACTCTTGAAGACCCAATTGAATACCGCCTTCCTGGCATAAATCAAAGCCAAGTTGACTATTCCCGAGATTATACATTTGCCAAAGGTTTGCGCTCAATTTTGCGCCAAGACCCGGATGTTGTTATGGTTGGAGAAATCCGTGACCTTGAAACAGCAGAAATTGCTATTCAAGCCGCTCTTACTGGGCACCTTGTTATTTCCACTATCCATACCAACAGCGCGGCCGGCGCTGTCCCTCGTTTTCTTGCTATGGGAGCAAAATCGTTTCTTTTGGCTCCGGCGCTAAATGCCGTTATTGGTCAGCGCCTTGTCCGCCGAATCTGCGAGGAATGCAAAGAAGAAGAAAAATTGAACAACCAAACTTTAGAACGAGTCAAAAAAATTCTTTCCGAACTTCCAGAAGACATCCAAAAAAAATATCGCCTTGATCTTAAAAATTTAAAATTTTACCGAGGAAGGGGTTGCGAAGCTTGCAATTTTATTGGTTATAAAGGCAGAATCGGCATCTATGAAATTATGACGATGAGCCCGGAGATTGAAAAAAATATTTTGTCTGAACAGGCCTCAGAATATGCTATGCAGGAAGCAGCCGTTCGGGCCGGTATGGTTCCAATGGTTGCTGATGGATTGCTTAAAGCTTTGGCAGGCATCACATCTGTTGGAGAAATTTTTGCCGCTGCGGAGTAAATCAAAACAAGAAAATAACGCCAGAGTAAAATTAAAGCGACCCTCCGGGTCGCTTTTGCTTTCTTGTTATCTTGTTATTTTGTTATTTTGATAATTCTTCCCTCTGGTTGCTTACCTAACTCAATTTTTATTTTTATTACTTTCTTACCGCGCAACAATTTTGATACTTTGTCCGCCCACTCAATCACTGTCACCACATCCGCCCGACCAAGCCAATCTAATAATCCAATATCAATTAATTCATCCGCCCCCAAGAGACGGTACGCATCCACATGAACTAAATTGCGTATCTTGTATTTCGTATTTCGTATCTTGTATATTTTCATCAATAAAAAAGTCGGACTGTGAATTTTTTGTTTAATCCCCAATCCGCACGCCAAACCTTTAACAAAAACTGTTTTTCCGGCACCAAGTTCACCAATCAAACAAATCGCCTCTCCCCCGTGCAGTTTCTTTGCAAATTTTTTGGCAAACTTGAACGTATCTTTTTCATTATTTGAAACGCATGTTTTTGTAATTTTTTTCATAAATAAACTCATAAATTTTCCACTAAACGGACTTCTAGGCCCGATCGGACCCAAAAGTCCGTTTTTATTTTTTCCCAAAAAATTCTCTTTCAAACTCTGAAAACCTGCTTAACTTCTTGGTTTCAATCAATAAAAGAAATTTTAACAAATTTTCTTCGCGTGCCAATTCTTCTACCTCACCGAGAAAATCATAAGGTGTCAGCCAAACACTTTTTTGTATTTTTTGAAATCCCAAGCGGCCTAATAATCCTCTAAGTTTTTTCCTTTTTGCTCTCATTGTTTCAGGAATGTCAAAAATAACAATTCGCCACTTTTTATCCCACTTTTTCTTTTTGATTCGCAGGAGTTCTTCTAAATTTCTTGCCCTTAAAAGTTCCTTTGCCTTACTCGTTAACTCATACTTTTCACCTAATTTACAAAGATATTTTTTCTTTAAAAGATAACAATATCCGTCGTATAACTTTTTTCTTTTTAGTTTTTGATACTCAGGCATTGATGAAAGAACGCTCCAAGGATGGCGATAAGTCCACGTGCTTTCATTATAAACTTCCATTAACGTTTTTAAAATTCGAAATGTAAACGATTCCGGTTTCATAACTAAACTTTTAATATTATATTAAACGGATTTTTGGTGCCGATCGGTCCTTTCTGTCCGTTTATATTTTATCATTTTTTATCAGTTTTGTTAGAGGGAAGTAATTTAAAAATATGAATTTACTTCTATAATTCCCAGTTTGGGTTAACTTTTAATTTTTGCCACGGCGTAAAATCTTTTTTTACGGCATGAAAATACCCGGCCGCGGCAATCATGGCAGCGTTGTCTGTACAGTATTTAGTATCTGGTATTTGGTATTTAGTATTTGGCATTTCTTTTTTTGTAGTCGCCACAAATTGCTGGCGCAAATGTTTGTTGGCCGAAACACCTCCGGCCAGCATCACGGTTTTGACATTAAACTTTTTTGCCGCTTTGACTGTCTTAGCGACAAGTACATCGACAATTGCTTCTTGAATTTCATGGGCCATAGGCGGCTGGATTTCTTCCATTTTGTAACTTTTTATTAAATCTCTTACGCCATACAGCACGGCAGTCTTCAAGCCAGCAAATGAAAAATCAAAATCTGACGAATCAATCATTGGTCTGGGCAATTCGACTTGAAACTTAGAGTTTGAAATTTTGAACTTTTCGGCTTCAGCAGAAATTATTGGACCGCCGGGATATCCTAGTCCCAAAATTTTTGCTGTTTTATCGAAACATTCACCAGCCGCATCATCTCGCGTTTGACCAACAATTTTATAATCTCCATGGTCTCGCATCAAGACTAATTCAGTATGCCCACCACTTACCACAAGACAAAGAACCGGAAATTCAATAGTTTTGACATTTGGCGTTTGACATTTGACATTACAAATTGGTGAGAGCCAATTTGCATAAATATGTGCTTCAATATGATTTACAGCAATTAATGGTTTATTTAAGACATAAGATAAAACTCGCCCTATTTCTGCTCCAACTAAAAGTGAAGTGACAAGACCAGGACCAACCGCTACGGCGATCGCATCAATATTTTTTTTAGCCCGTTTGCCTAGCACTTTTCCTAAAATTGGCAAAATTGTTTCCACATGTTTTCGCGCCGCAACCTCAGGAACAACCCCACCATATTTTTCGTGAATTTTAATCTGCGATGAAACAATATTACTGCGGACCATAAATCGCGATTCTTGAACCTCCAAAACGGCTGCACTTGTCTCATCACAAGAGGTTTCAATACCTAAAATAACCATAAAAATTCTTAAAATCTTTTTAATTATGTCAAAAAAATAACCTCCCTCTAATATAACCAGGAAGGCCGCAAAAAAAATTTTTATCTTTAATTTTAGTTTCTTTTTTCAATTTTAACTGGTAGCCCCATCGGGATTTGAACCCGAGTTACCACATTGAAAGCGTGGTGTCCTAGACCAGGCTAGACGATGGGGCCAGGTTATCAATTTTTAACCACATTTATTAAATTTTATTATAACAAAAAAAATTTTTTTGACAACTATTTTAAAAATCGTTATAATTTTATAAATTAAACCCTTGACTAATTGAAAAACTATGTTTAAATTTTTTTTAAAAAAATTTAGCCCCAGTAAACAAAAGGCAATTGATGAAAAAAAAGAAGACGAATATTTATTTTCGCCCGAACAAATTCAATCAATTAACGAAAAATGGTTAGAAAAAGAATACGAAGGCGAACTTTCTGTTGATGTTTATCAAACAGACCAAAACATTGTCATTAAATCAACTCTCGCGGGTGTTAAACCGGAAGATTTAAAAATTATCATCAATAATGACATGGTAACAATCAGAGGGAAAAGAGAGTTAGATGATTCCGAAACTAAAGAATATCTATATAAAGAATGTTACTGGGGGGGATTTTCTCGCTCAATTCTTCTGCCAACAAATATAAAAATTGATAAGGTTAAAGCAACTTTAAAAAGCGGCCTTTTAACCATTACTCTACCAAAACTATTAAAAAACTATTCAGTAAAAGTTAAAGAAGAATCTTGACTTTGCCAGTGCTTATTTTTCTTGTTCATTTTGCTTTTTCGATATAACTTTTTTTAAAAAGTGCAACATCTATTTTAGATGTACATAAATCTACCTTTTAATCTAAAATGACTAACGAAATTAAAAAATTTTTTATAAAAGCGACTATTGACCGCATAGAAAACGATTTTGCTGTCCTTAAAACGGACGATAAACAGGAAATTCTTTGGCCAACTTCCCGCCTGCCAGAAGATGCGAAAGAAGGGAGTTTGGTACGTCTCAATCTTAGCACAAGCAAAGCTGATGAAGAAGAGAGAGCTAAATTAGCTAAAACCATCCTCGAAGAAATTCTACGACCCGAAAAAACATAAACCTATGGCAAAAAAAGCCAAACCAACCGCCCAAAAATCTTTGAAAAAAACAAAAAGTCAAAAAATAAAAAAATGGCCTTCTTTAATTTCTGCCATTTTTTTATTCTTAACAATTGCTATTAGTTTAACTTTGGCTTTTGAAAAAACTTTTGCCGAAAGAATATACCTTGGCGTAAAGGTTGGACAAATAAATTTAGGCGGCAAAACAAAAGATCAAGCATTAGAAGCCCTCGATCAAGCAACAAAAATTTTCAATGAACAAGGGTTGATTTTTGTTTACCAAAATAAAAAAGTAGTTACTCCCTCGATTGTTTCAGCATCTGATCCAGATCTCTCAAGGACGATTTTTATTTTAGAAAATCAAAAAACCGTTGAAGAAGCTTTTGATTTAGGCCGGACCAATACTTCTTTATCGCAAAATTTAAAAAATCGATTAAAATCGCTAATTTTTGGACATCGATTAAAACTAAAATATTCCTTCAATGAAGATGAAATTAAAAAAAATCTCCAGGAAAATTTCAGCGCTTTAGAACAACCTGCCAAAAATGCAAAACTTACAGTAAGCCAAAACAAGTCTCCTGACTTATCAAAAACAGTTATCGAAGTACTGCCAGAGGAACCAGGCTATATTTTTGATTACGACACAGCCATCAAGGCGGCTTTTCAAAATGTTTCTGAACTAAAATATGAACCGACTTTTCTTAATTTGATTCCAGATGAGCCAAAAATTAAAAAAGCAGAAACAGCCGCTGCTCAGGAAAGAGCGAAAAAATTAGCAGATCTTTGCTCAATAACTTTAAAAGAAGAAAATAAGATCTGGGCAATTCCCCAAAATCAAATTATAGATTGGTTAGAATTTCAGATGCCTTCCTCAGTGGATGTTGGTTTAAATAAAACTAAAGTCCAAGAATATTTAAAAACAATAGCAAAAGAGATAAATATTGAGCCACAAAATGCAAAATTTAAAATTGAGAATGGAAAAGTTGCGGAATTTCAAATTCATCAGGGAGGCAAAGAAGTTGATTTAGAAGAAACTTACAATCAAATCAATAATTACATTCTCAATTTTGATACCAAAAAAATCCCGGTTATCTGCGATAGCAAAAACGAACCAAAAACAGAAAACGAAGCCATCCAACTGGTAATTAAAACTACTCCTCCTGAAATTCGAATGGAGAACGTCAATAATTTAGGCATCAAGGAACTCGTTGGGCGCGGCGAGTCTAATTTCGCTGGTAGCCCTCCGAACCGCAGACACAATATCCGGGTTGGTGCAGCAAAATTAAACGGCGTCTTAATCGAACCAAATGAAGAATTTTCGCTCAATAAGGCATTAGGCGAAGTAAGCGGAGCAACTGGTTATCTCCCAGAACTAGTAATTAAAGGAGATAAAACTATTCCTGAATACGGCGGCGGGCTCTGTCAAATCGGAACAACAACATTCAGGGTCGCTCTTTCCGCTGGCCTGCCGATCACTGAAAGAAAGCCTCACTCTTACCGGGTTGTTTATTATGAACCAGCCGGAATGGATGCTACGATTTATAACCCAAGACCAGATTTAAAATTTATTAATGATACGCCGGCCTATCTCCTTTTACAAACCAAAATTGACGGCGATAAATTAATTTTTGAACTTTGGGGAACTTCTGACGGACGAAAAGTTGAGATTAGCCAACCAAAAATCTACAATTTTGTAAGCCCTGGCCCAACTAAAATCATTGAAACAGAAGAGCTCCCGCCAGGCGTGAAAAAATGCACTGAACGAGCTCATATTGGAGCTGACGCAGAATTCACAAGGACAATAACTTTGAATGGCGAAACAAAAACAGAGGTTTGGAAAAGCCATTATGTCCCCTGGAGCGCAGTTTGTTTAGTTGGAAAAGAACCCGCTCCACCGCCCGAGGAAAGCGCTACTTTGCCGGCAGAAGAAGCTCCGTTAGACACAAATACTAATACGAACGCCAACATAAATTCGCCTACTTTTTAAAATTACTAAACAACAAAATAAAAACTGCCAGAAACCTGCAGACAAGAGAGTAAATCCTGCGTAAAAGTCCAGCGAAAGCCAGACAAACGCAGAATTAACCCCCGTGCTTGTCGTGTCTGCAGATTCCCGGCAGTTTTTATGTCCAAAAATTTCCAACTTTTGAACATCCCATCTTAACATCTATTTTAAAAATTGTCAAGAGCAGCACCTTGCCTTCTCTTGAGTCCAACCGCAAGTCCCGCAGTATCTAACAAATTTTTCAAAAATTAAAAAGGGCAATGATACAAATTCAATTGTAAAACACTGCCCTACATAAAACCAAGCAAACTTTAAGCGCTATTTGCTTAATTACTTGGTTATTTGAGCGTCTTCTTTAGGACAACTTGGCTTATTCCCAATAAAAGAACAAAGAGGAGTATTTGCTATTTTTGGCCAAATCGGTTTTTCTTGCCCATCAAGACATCTAACATAGAAAGCATAACCATTGAAGTAACATTTATTTTTTTCCCTTTTGCTAATTTCGATCCGCTCTAATAATTTACTCTCAACATCGTAAAGTTCGCAAACAAACGCTTCTTCGCCAGGAATAAACCCGCCTTTGCACTCTGTCTCGTCAGTGATATAAGTGCTGCCTGTATGGGCACAAGATAAAAACAAAAAAATTAAGAAAAAACTGCACCTCCTCATAATCCCTCCTTTTTTATCTAAAAGCATCTTCTTTAAATATTTTATCGTTCAGAATAATCAAACCTATCATATTTTAAAAAATATGTCAAAATCTTTAATTAAATTAAAAAGGGCCGAAGTAAAATCCTCGGCCCCCGCCCGCTTTGCTCTTGGCAGAGAGGGGAACCTCGAGCAAAACGAGCCTCCTTGAGCAAGAGGGGAAATGCTCAAGGACTCCAATATCTCCTTTATGCTAATGTTTAATTATCTTAATTTTTTCATTAATGCAAAATAAGATTTTTAACTCTCTTTTGTTCTAGCGGCCTACTTTTTTATTATCTTATCTACAATTCCATATTTTAACGCCTCGTCTGCTGTCATAAAATAGTCGCGGTCTGTGTCTTTTTCAATTTTTTTGAGAGGCTGGCCAGTATGAGCAGCTAAAATTTCATTCAAACGATCTCTTATTCTAATAATTCTCTGCGCTCTAATTTTAATATCAATGGCTTGCCCTTCTGCTCCGCCCATCACTTGATGAATTAGCACTTCTGAATTTGGCAGAGCAAATCTTTTCCCCTTTTTCCCAGCAGCCAAAAGAATAGCTGACATACTTCCGGCTAAACCAACGCAAATAGTTGAAACGTCTGGTTTAATATATTGGATTGTGTCATAAATTGCAAGACCTGCCGTAACCGAACCGCCAGGGCTATTAATATAAAGCTTAATATCTTTTTCTTTATCTTGACTCTCTAGAAACAAAAGCTGGGCAATGATTGTATTTGCTAATGCATCGTCAATTGCGTCTCCTAAAAAAACTATTCTATCTTTCAAAAGTCGAGAATAAATATCATAAGTTCTCTCACCAAGGGTTGTTTTTTCAATGACTGTTGGAATTAAATAAGTTGATTTTAAATTGTTAGTAGCCATAAATTTATTCTTAAATAAAAGTCATTCTTAAAAAATTTTAACATTAAAAATTATTTTTTTCAACCTTCTTAAATCACTTTCCAACCATCTTTTGTTCTCTGCAGAGATCCTTTTATTGTAAAGCCGGCTGCCTTTTTATGCCCACCGCCGCCGAATAGTTTAGCTAACTTTGAAAGATCAATTGAATCGCTTGTTGTTCTTAAACTTCCTTTAATTTCTCCTTCTCTCTCCCTTAAAACTATTACTGCCCTTGCATCCAAGCAGTTCAAAAAATTAGTCAGTCCTTCAACCGCCTCCTCGTTAAATTCATTGTCACTAAAATCTTTGTAAGAAATTAAAGCAATAATTAAATCCAACCTTTTGTTTCTAATTAATTCAGAAAATATCTTCCCCCAAAGTTTCAAACTGAAAAAAGACTTGTTTTTTAATACATTAGCGGCAATCAAGTTCAATCTCGCCCCTTTTTTAAGAAGAGAGGAAGCGATCTCAAGCGAAGCAGATGTTGTCGCTGGATTTGAAAAATGGCTAGTATCTGTAAAAATACCCAAAAGTAAAGCCGTTGCAGTGTCTCGATTTATTCTAAAAACATCTTTAAAGTTTTCATATATAATTTCTGAAGTAGAAGAAGCGTCCTTGTCTACCAAGTTAAAATCACCGAAATACTCATTCGTTAAATGATGATCAATATTTACAATCACTGGCCACGATATTTTCCCTTCTTTTCTAAAATTTAGCAAATCATTAAATTGTTTTTCTAAACCAATTTGTCGAAAATCACCGGCATCTAAAATAATTATCAAATCATAATTAGATAATTTAACTTTACTAAAATCTGAAGAAATTTTTTCTATGCCGTCTAAAAAACCAAAAGAGGAAGAAATTTTACCCAAACAAAAAGCAAAATAATTTTTATCAATTGATTCAAGATAATTTATAAAAAAACAAAGCGAGCCCAAAGCATCACCATCTGGATTTTGATGGGAAATAAGAAGGATTGAAGAAGCCTGATTAATCAAAATACTTATTTTTTTACTAATTTCTGAAAAATTATTCATAGATTATTTTGCAGAAGTTCTATTAATTTCTTTTAAAATTTCCTCTATTTCCCCCACCTCTTCTTCTGTAGTATCAAGAGTAAAGCTGATTTTGGGAGTAAATTTTATGGTTAATTTTCCCCCAAGCAAAGACTGCAGATGCGGAGCGTTTCTTTCTAAAAGTTTTAGAATTTCCTGACTGTATTTGAACGGCAGAACACTAACAAAAATCTGAGCGTACTTCAAATCTTCAGAGGTCTTTACTCTGGCGACTGTCACAATCACACCCTTGGGAAATTCAATCTCGCGAAGAAACAATTTACTGATTTCTTCTCTGATTAACTTGTTAACTTGTTCAATGCGCCTAGACATATAATCTTGGTATATTATACAAAATCTATAATCTTGTCAAAAAGTGTACAGTTAATACATAACGTTACTCTTGGAAAGATGATGACTGACATCGTTAATTAACCAACCTTTGACTTTTACAAAAAATCAGTTAAAATTAATTAAATTAATACGAGTTTTGAGATTTGACATTTGAGTTTTGAGATTTATATGTATTTACAAAAATTAGAACTACAAGGTTTTAAATCTTTTGCCTCAAAAACTATTTTAGAATTCATCAAAGAAGGCGGAAAAAAGAAAGGTATTACGGCCATTGTCGGCCCAAATGGCAGCGGAAAAAGCAACATCGCTGACGCGATCCGATGGGCTTTGGGCGAGCAATCTTTAAAACTTCTCCGCGGCAAAAAATCAGAAGATGTTATTTTTTTAGGTTCAAACAAAAAAAGCCGGCTTGGCTTTGCCGAGGTTTCTTTATATTTTAATAACGAAGACCGGGCTATTCCTATTGATTATCAAGAGGTAGTTTTAACAAGAAGACTATACCGAAATGGAGAAAGCGAATATTTTATTAATAAAAACAAAGTCCGATTAATTGACTTAATCCTTCTAGCCTCAGAGGCGAATTTTGGTCAAAAAACTTACAGCATCATTGGCCAAGGAATGGCAGATGCAATTCTTGCTGCCTCGCCGTCCCAAAGAAAAGAATTTTTTGATGAAGCAGCTGGAGTAAGCCAATATCAAATTAAACGAAACCAAGCAAAAAATAAACTGCAATCTGCTGAAGAAAATTTAAAACAAGCAAAAATAATGCTCGAAGAAATTGAGCCTCGCCTTAGATCATTGAACCGCCAAGTCAAAAAATTAGAACGAAGGGAAGAAATAGAAAATAAATTAAGGCTTCTCCAAGAGCAGTATTATGGAACTATTTGGCAAACAATCAATAACAAAGTAAAAGAATCGAATCTAAAAATTTTTGCCTTGGAGAAAGAAGAAAAATCAGCAAAAGAAAAAGTCAATTCTTTAAGACAAGAGCTGAATATGCTTGAAAAAGAAATTCCACGCTCAAATTCTTTCAGAGAACTTCAAAAAGAATACGAAAGACTTTTTGAGGAAAAAAATAGATTAAAAGAAAAAGAAATAATTCTCCGCAACAAAATCGAATTAAAAAGGCATCAAAAAACACCTCTCTCCTTACTGCCAACTCAGGAAATTTTAAATGAGCTTCAGTCGCTTTACCAAAGTCACGATTCTCTTCTTTTAAGACTAGAAAACAAAAAAATAAATTTGGAAGAAATCAAAGCAGAAATCAAAAAATTGCATCAACAATTTAAAAATTTTTTAGACAAATTAAATTTTGGAACCAAAAATAAAGAGACACCTGACCAACCATTTCAAAAAGAACTAAAAGAAATTTCTTTAGAAATAGAAAAAATAAATCGCTCTCTTATTGAGGTCCAGGCAAAAATCGCGAATTTAAACGAAGAAGAAGAAAATAAAAGAAAAAGTTTTTTTGAATTGCAAAGAAGTCTAGAAAATTATCAAAACGAATTAAACAACATAACATCAAAACTTAACGAACATAAAATAGAGCAAACCAAAAACCAAACAAGGAAAGAAGATTTGGAATCTGAAATAAGACAAGAGCTTAGAAATTTTGACCCGGCTGTTCTGTCCAATATTAAATCGGAAATTGAGCCTGATCTAATCTTGCCTGAAATAAAAAAATTGAAATATCAGCTGGAACTAATCGGCGGAATCGACCCAGAAGTCAAAAAAGAACATAAAGAAATAGAAGAGCGCTATAACTTCTTAAACACACATTACAATGATCTTTCCAAGACAAAAGAATCGCTCGAAAAAATGATCGAGGAACTAGATAAAACTATTAAAAAACAATTTTCTGCTGCATTTAATCAAATAAACCAAGAATTTGCAAAATATTTCAAAATTTTATTTGGCGGAGGAAAGGCAGAACTAATCATCTTAAAAGATGATGAAACGAGCGCAGAAAACGAAATAAAAAATTCAGAAGAAAATGAAACTTGCGGAATTGAAATTTTTGCCAACCCGCCGGGGAAACGCTTAAAAAACATCAACATGCTTTCAGGAGGAGAAAGGGCCTTAACATCGATTGCCCTAATTTGCGCAATCGTTTCTAATAACCCTTCACCGTTTATAGTTCTCGATGAAGTTGACGCAGCTCTAGATGAATCAAATTCAATTAAATTCGCAAATATCCTAGACGACCTTTCTTGCAAAACTCAATTTATTATTATTACTCATAATCGAGCCACCATGCAAAAATCTAATATCCTTTACGGGATTACGATGACAGACGAAGGAACCTCAAAATTATTGAGCGTAAATCTTAAAGAAGCAGAAAAAACAATTACAAATTCTTGACAAACAAACAGCAATGTAGCAAGATAACATAATATAGTAAAGAGAATTTTCAATTTACAATTTACAATTTTCAATTAGAATAAATATGCTTTCTATTCGTTTATCACGAGTTGGCAAAAAAAACACACCTCTATATCGATTAATTGTGGTAGAAAAAAGTAGAGATCCATGGGGCAAGTATTTGGAAATTTTAGGATTTTATAATCCGCGCCTTTCACCTGAAATCTCTAATTTGAAAGAGGAAAGACTAAAATACTGGCTTAATTTTGGCGCAAAACTTACTCCAACGGTTCATAACCTTCTAATCAACCAAGGAATTATTAAAGGTGAAAAAGTAAAAAAGGTTAAAATCAAAAAGAAAAAAGAAGAAAAAGAAAAAACTGCCAAATCTGAAGGGTCAATCAAAAATCAACCAGCTCCAGAGCCTGCTAAATAAACAGCCATTGACAAATTTTTAAAATATATTATTCTAAAATTAGAAAATAGCAAAACTGTTAACGAAAGGTCGGACAGTAAAAGCGCTATTGAATATTCATAACATTGAAAAGTATTATGGCTGCAAAACCAAAAGATCAAGAATTCGTTGAGTACATCGTAAAAGCAATTGTCGGCCACCCGGAAGACGTCAACACAGAAAGAACTGTTGACGAAATGGGAGTTTTGATCACCTTAAAAATCAACCCTGAAGACATGGGCTATGTCATCGGCCGACAAGGGCAAACTGCTCGTGCCATTAGAACTCTTCTAAAAATTGTTGGAGCGAAAGAAAAAGCCAGAATTAATCTTAAAATTCATGAACCAGAAGGAGCTCGAGCTGGCAGAAGAAAGTCAGCGAATATTGATACAGAAGCAGTAGAAGAATTAAAAATTTAATTCTCGACATAAAGTAAAAGCCACGCTATAATAAAAGCGTGGTTTTTATTTAAAATTGAAAAAGACATAGCAAGGTTGAGCACGGTTTAGCAAGGTATCCTGCTTAACCCTGATTTACCCTGCTATACCCCGCTACACCATGATTCAATTTGACATAATCACAATCTTCCCAAAAATTTTTTCCTCTTATTTTTCCGAAAGCATGATTTTGCGCGCCCAAAAAAAGAAACTGATAAAAATAAATATTTATGATTTGCGAAAATGGACGACTGATAAGCGCAAAACGGTCGATGACAAACAGTACGGCGGGGGTCCTGGCATGGTCATCAAAATTGAACCTCTCGTTCGAGCGCTCGGTTCAATTTTAAAATTAAAAATTAAAAATGCGAAATTAAAAAGCAGAATAAAAATCATTTTATTTTCTGCTGGCGGAAAGCAGTTTGAAAATAAGACGGCGGCAGAGTTGGCAAAAAAATATGATCGGCTGATTTTGATTTGTGGACACTACGAAGGCATAGATGAAAGAATAAAAGCAATAATTGAAAATTGGAAATTGAAAATTGAAAATTTGTCGATTGGTCCGTACGTTTTGACCGGCGGTGAACTGCCAGCCATGGTTTTAGTGGACGCGGTAACGCGGCAGATCCCCGGCGTGCTTGGAAAAACCGAATCGCTTGAAGAAAAACGTTTAGGCGTCGGCGTGCCGGTCTACACTCGTCCGGAAATTTTTGTGTGGAAAGGAAAAAAATATTCTGTGCCGAAAGTTTTGCTCTCTGGAGATCATAAAAAAATTAAGGAGTGGCGACTTAAGCAAATAAAAAAATAATTTTAAAAAAATCCCCCTAAATTTTCCTTCCGCAAAGAGGACTTTTAGTAATCACAATTATTCTTCGAACGATCCCGATGCGTCGGAAGAGTCGAGAAGTTTCGCAAATAAAATTTTACACACCGAGAGATGACCGTACCAAATGTGCAAAAATATTCTCCATAAAGAATAGGCAGTGCCATACGCAAAAAAGATTAAAGAATAGCGAAAACGGTAGTTAAGGATAGTAAAATAAATGTGGAAAAATTGTGGAAAAAAAATCTAAAATTTGCTCTTGACAGGTTTTTGGACGTACGATAAAATGATTGTATCCTTAACTTTTAATGCTTTGACAATACTTTGACATTTAAACACAAAAACATTTTCAATAACATACTCAATATACATAATACATACGAAATTACGAAAGATTTAAGAAAAATACGAAAAACATTATGTTATTTCGTATTTTTCTTAAGCGTTTCGTATAGCGCGAAGCGCAAAGCACTTTGACAATTCTAAAGTGACAAGGAACCGCAATTCTTTTATTTGAGATCTTTATCTTTTGCCAGACTTTAGTTTGGCAAAAGACGTATTCTCATGGTTTGGAAGTTTTCCGAAAACTTCTTTTGAGAGTTTGATCCTAGCTCAGGATGAACGCTGGCAGCGTGTCTAAGGCATGCAAGTCGAACGGACGCAGTTGAGATTACATCAAAACTGCGTTAGTGGCAAACGGGTGAGTAACACATTGGTAACCTTCCCCAAAGTGTGGAATAACCCCGCGAAAGCAGGGCTAATACCGCATGTGATCCCAATACATAAGTGTTGGGAAGAAAGGTCCGCAAGGATCGCTTTGTGAGGGGCCTATGGCCTATCAGCTAGTTGGCGAGGTAATGGCTCACCAAGGCTATGACGGGTAGCGGGCGTGAGAGCGCGACCCGCCTCAGTGGGACTGAGACACTGCCCACACTCCTACGGGAGGCTGCAGTCAAGAATCTTCCCCAATGGACGAAAGTCTGAGGGAGCGACGCTGCGTGCAGGAAGAAGGCCTTCGGGTTGTAAACTGCTTTTCTCTGGGATGAACTCTGACCGTACCAGAGGAATAAGAGGTTGCTAACTCTGTGCCAGCAGCAGCGGTAATACAGAGACCTCAAGCGTTATCCGGATTTACTGGGCGTAAAGGGTCCGCAGGTGGCTTTGTAAGTCTTCGGTTAAATCTTTGGGCTCAACCCGAAAACCGCCGGAGAAACTATAAAGCTCGAGGCCGGGAGAGGCAAGCGGAATTGCCGGTGTAGTAGTAAAATGCGTTAATATCGGCAAGAACACCAAATGCGAAGGCAGCTTGCTAGAACGGTCCTGACACTCAGGGACGAAAGCGTGGGGAGCAAAACGGATTAGATACCCGTGTAGTCCACGCCATAAATGATGGACACTAGGCATTGGAAGTATCGACCCTTTCAGTGTCGTCTAAAAAAGATAACTCGTTAAGTGTCCCGCCTGGGAAGTACGGCCGCAAGGCTAAAACTCAAAGGAATTGACGGGAACCCGCACAAGCGGTGGAGCATGTGGTTCAATTCGACAATAAGCGAGAAACCTTACCAGGGCTCGAAATGCTAGAAGTAGACTGCTGGAAACAGTAGTCGACCGTTAAATCGGAATCTAGTATAGGTGCTGCATGGTTGTCGTCAGCTCGTGCTGTGAAGTGTTCCGTTAAGTCGGGTAACGAGCGCAACCCTTACTTTGTGTTACTTTTGTCACAAAGAACTGCCCCCCACACTTACTTTGAGCGCAGGAATTTTTAAAGAATAAATTAAATTCTTGAAGATAATTCTGCTCAATATAATTGAGTAAGTTTGAAGTAAGTGTGGGGGGAGGAAGGTGGGGATGACGTCAAATCAGCATGGCTCTTACGTCCTGGGCGACACACGTGCTACAATGGCCAGTAACAATGGGCTGCCAAGCCGTAAGGCGGAGCCAATCCCATCAAACCTGGCCCCAGTTCAGACTGAGGTCTGAAACTCGACCTCACGAAGCCGGAATCGCTAGTAACCGCGAATCAGCACGTCGCGGTGAATACGTTCTCGGGTTTTGTACACACCGCCCGTCACGCCAAGAGAGTCGGGAATACCCGAATCCCCCACTTAGTTTTTCAGATTTTCAGATATTGAAAAATCATGCTTATAAAAAAGCGTCGATATTTCTAGAAAAATTTTGGAGAACTAAGTGGGGGAGAAGGTAAGCTCGATGATAGGGGCGAAGTCGTAACAAGGCATCCGTAGCGGAAGCTGTGGATGGATCACCTCCTTTCTAAGGAGTAATGTAAAGAAATTGATTGAGATTTTTTCTACCTCATCATTCATTTGGTGTGAGAAAGGTTTCTTGTCACTTTTGAATCGTCAAGGTCAAAAAAGACTGGGAAAAACTTGCCTGATCCAGTCTTTTTTGATATGATTTAAAAATATTAATTTCAGAGGGCGCGTAGCTCAGTCGGTTAGAGCGCGTCACTGATAATGACGAGGTCGGAGGTTCGATTCCTCCCGCGCCCACTAACAAATAAAAATATTAATAAATAATTTTAAAGCAAGTATGAAAAAAACTTTAACAATCATTATAATTATTACCGTGGTAATAATTATTGCTATCGCGGGAATAATGGCTGTAAATTTTCTAATCATTAAAAAATCTCCTGAGCCGACAAAACCGGCTGTAGTTTCTGAAGAAGAGGTAACAAAAACAGAAGAAAAACAGGAAGAACAAATTGTAACTAAATTAACTGAAGAAGAAGAGGCATTTGAAAAGGCTGAGGATCTCCCAATGCCTTCTCATCCTGACGCTCAATTAGTCAACTCAGAAATTAAAACTATCTTAACAGAAGTATTTAACGGCGCGAAACGTACCGGGGGCTGGATCGAACTTGATCCTCAAGTAAATTTTAGATTATATTATAAAATTAAGAGAAAAATAACGATTGATGATTATAACCTCCTAAAAATCGCCTTTACTAATAATGGTTACACAATTGAAAGCAGTGAAATCAGCGGAAAAAATATAGAAATTGAAGCAAGAAAAAATCTGGAAGGAGAAAAAATATTGCCATTAGAATTAGATTGCAAAATAGACGAACAGGAGGTTGAAATGGGAGGAGAAATAACCAGTGTTTCAGAATAACCAAATAAGATCTCACAAACACAAAAAATCTTAATATTTAAAAATATCTTATGACTAGCGGGAAAGAGCGAGTTCTCGAACCAAAAGAACAAAACGAGGATAGATTTTTTGATTTGACTTTACGGCCAAAAAATTTAAATGATTATATTGGTCAAGAAAAAATAAAGGAAAATTTAAAAATCTTCATGGAAGCGGCAAAAAAACGGAATGAGCCAATCGAGCATGTTCTGCTTTACGGCGCGCCCGGTTTAGGAAAAACAACTCTCGCTCATGTAATCGCTCATGAAATGAATGTAAATATTAAAGTTACTTCTGGTCCTGCGATTGAACGAGCCGGCGATCTCGCAGCTATTTTAACAAACTTGGGAGAAAATGAAATTTTATTTATTGATGAAATTCATCGTTTAAATAAAACAATCGAAGAAATTTTATATCCTGCTTTAGAGGAATATGCGCTTGATTTAATAATCGGCAAAGGGCCAGGCGCTAGAACTTTAAGATTAAATTTACCCCATTTTACTGTTATTGGGGCAACAACCAAAATTAGCCTAATGTCATCTCCTTTACGTGACCGTTTTGGTACCGCCTACCATTTAAACTTTTACGAGGATGCTGACATTGAAAAAATTATTAAACGCAGCGCTAAAATTTTAAATGTGAAAATAGATGACAAGGCAGCAGAAATAATTGCAAAAAGAGCACGTAAAACTCCGCGCGTTGCTAATCGTCTTCTAAAACGAGTCAGAGATTTCGCAGAAGTCAAAGCCGACGGTGCGATTACTGAAGCTTTGACCGCTGATGCTCTAGAAGCGCTCGAAGTAGATCAATTCGGCCTTGAACAGGCTGATCGTTTAATTCTTAAATCAATTATTGAAAAATTTAACGGCGGACCGGTCGGTCTGAATGCCCTTTCAGCCGCAACAGGAGAAGAAATGGAAACAATTGAAGATGTTTATGAACCATACCTCTTGCAAATCGGTTTTATAAATCGCACTCCCCGCGGACGAGTCGCAACTGAAGCTGCTTACAAACATTTAGGGATAGTCGCACCCAAAAATTTGCAAGAAAAAATGATTTGAAATTAGAAATTTTTTATGACCCTTTCAATTTTTCTCACTGCTTACTTTATTTTTCTTTTTATATTCGCGATTTTTGCATTTTTTGACATTTATCATTTGGTTAAATTTGTCCCCGTCGGCTCTAGCGCTTTCTTCACAACTTATATTTTTTTAGCGGTAGCAATTCTTATTATTTTTATTACTTTGCAAGAACTTCAAAATATTGACTGGACGCAAAATATACTCATTTTCAATTTTGAATAGCAAGGCTTTCGTAAATTAATCTAATACTACTGCAAAGGATACAAAAAACCATGAATATTTATATCAAAAAATTTATTACCCAAAAAAGTTATGAAAAAATTGTCTATTTCTTGAGAAGAGATGTTATTGTCTTTCTTAAAGAAATGATTCTTTTTATTTTTCTTTTATTTTTGCCTTTTGTGGCCTATATTTTTTTACAAACTTCATTTCCGTCTCTGTTGGAGAGCAGTCTTGCCTATCCCCTTTTAGTAATTTTAGCTAGTACTTATTTTTTGACTGTTTGGTTGATTTTTTTTACTGCCTTCATTGATTACTATTTAGATTTTTGGGTCATAACCAACGACCGAATCATAAATGTTGAACAACACTTATTTTCCCGTGTTATCTCTGAATTAGATCTCTACAAAATACAGGATGTCACTGCTGAAATTAAAGGACCGCTGCCGACTATGTTTAACTACGGCAATGTCTATGTCCAAACTGCTGGAGCAGTTGAAAGATTTATTCTTGAAGAGATTCCACATCCTCACAAAGTTTCAAAAAAAATAATGGAACTGGCTGAAGAAGACCGAAAGTATCATCTAAAAGAAATTTCTACAACCACTGTTTAATTTAAAAAAAACAAAACTCGCCTTCAAGGGCGAGTTTTGTTTTAATATTTTTCTTAAAACTAATAAATCTTTTTTATTTCAACGCCAGTATAATAATGCTTTAAAATTTGTTCAAAATTGCTGCCGGCCTGCGCCATGCTATGCGCTCCGCGGGCTGATAAGCCAACACCATGACCCCAAAGAGACATCCCAACACAATAAGGGTCGGGCCTTGAAACTAACCAAGGTTTTGGGCCGCCTGACCAAACTTCTTCCCAGGCTCTTGTCCGGCCGTCGCTTTGAGCAAAATACGGCGTTACCACGACTTCATTGTTATAAATTACCATCAAACCACGGGTTTCTAAAACGACTCTAACCCAATTTGGCAAACGCATTTCTGAATTATAGCCACGATAAACTTGATCATAAGCGCTAGCGTTTAAATGAAAGTAAGCAGCTGGGTGTTTTCCACCGATGTTTATATTGTATTGAGCATAGGTCCGCGCGGCAATAACCAAAGCTTTATGATATTCTATCGGATTATTATTCCCAGACTCTGCCACTCCTTTAAGATAAGTTTCAAGGGGCAGTTCATTAATTACATAGAGTTTGTCTCTTCCCTCACTGTAACGCAATTCTAAATTGCCTCTAAACTTATTGTCGTTCAAAGAGGTATTCCATGACGGCGGATTTTGGTAGTTTGTAATTTCAAAAACAGTATTTGGGTCTTGACTTTGGAATCTCAAATAAGATAAATTATTTCGCGGTTCATTATTCAAAGTTACCGCATACTGCCTTGTTGCAAAATTATAAGAGGCGCTAACTTCTGATCCGGCTGGGGCTAAAAAGATAAGATTATTTTCGCTATCACGAATTTCAAAAGAAGTATTTGCCCTTAATCTCACAGGCTCGGAAGTGGAATAAAGACCAATTCTGATATTTGGTTCGCTCCCTAAAGTTAAATTTTCTAAAATGGGCTGAGAATGATTAGAAGAATTGACACTGAGAGAAACACTCACTTCCCCACCTTGGATTGTTCTACCTTCTGACATTAAAACAAAATCCTCTTTATATACCCCAGCTGCAGAACTTACAAGGGTTAAATCAAAATAACCTACCTGCCCTGGAGCAGTTAAAGATGAAACAAGGGACGGACAATTAGCATCAAGCCAGCTTGAATTTTGAAAAGAACTTTGTCGACCAAACGGAGAAAGACAAATTTTTACTGCTTCCTCACCAGTTGTTTGCCAAACTGCTTTGCCATTATTTTTAAAACCGACTCGAAAAACCACCTTTTCTCCCAAATTTAAATTAATGACCGAGTTATGACTTTGAATAAATTTTAAAGCCTGAAAATCAGAACTTGCGTTTGGAACCGTGCTAATATTTTCAACTGTATTCTGAGTAGAATTTGAAACATTGCTCTCCAAACTGACATTAATTGGAATTTCCAAAAGACCGCCAGAAATCCAAGTTAAATTTTCTGCGGCTAATTTCAATTTAATCTTATAAAGTCCAATTAACTCCGGAACCTGAAGGGCAAATCTTAAATGGCCAATTTCTCCTGGCAACACTTTAGCTTCCAAAAGTTTTGCTGGCTGTTCAAATGTATACCAATATTTGTGCCTAAAAATTTGGCCTAAATTGTCGGTATAAAAAGAAATGTAATTGCTCCCATAGTTATACCAAGTTCGAGTTCCAGTATTTTTAAAACTAACCTCACAAGTTAAGGCTTTGCCCGGAATTATATTTATTACTCTGCAATTATTAGACAAAAGACTAGCCTCATAAGAAGGCGAACTTGCAGCATTGACTGTTTTAATTCCTAATAATCTATGCAGCCAATTGATTTCTGCCATTTCAATAACCGGCTCTTTTAAATAATCTTCAACCTTCAAATATTCCTGGCTTGGTTCTTGTTTTATCGCTTTTTCAACTTTTAGGTCGCTTGGCTTAGAAAAATTATTAAAAGCACTTCTATTTAGAAAATGGTTCTGGAAGATGTTCAAAAGAAATGAAGAAATAGCAACAATAAAAAAAGCCAGGATTATATTTAAAAGCAAACCTGACTCTGATTTTTTTTCACGAACTTGCAGAGAATTTAAAACATATGAATAATTGTAAACTCCTCCCCATCTCATAATTTTGTTTTTATTTTAATTTAACACTCTGCCTTTAAATTATAGCATATTTTGACGATTTCGTCAATAAAATTGAAAATGGTATAATGAAAATAATTCAATCAATCACTAACGTTATTTGTCATTTGTCATTTGTTATTTGTAATTTGTAATTTGTTATTTGCTAACTATGTCTCTCACTCAACAAATTGGCCGCAACATGATTTATCAAATGGTTGGAAAGATAACTTCTACCATTTTAGGTCTAATCGCCCTGGCCATGATGACAAGATATCTTGGTCAAGAAGGTTTTGGCGGCTACACAACTATCATTGCCTTTCTGCAGTTCTTTGGCATTCTTGTTGATTTTGGTTTGACGCTCACAACAGTTCAAATGATTTCTGAACCAAAAGCAGACGAACATAGGATCACAAGTAATATTTTTACTCTACGATTTTTTTCCGCCCTATTTTTTTTGGGTTTAGCCCCAATTGTTGCCTTGTTTTTCCCATACAGCACCACTTTAAAAACCGGCATCGCCATCACAACTCTTTCATTTTTATTTATCGCCCTAAATCAGGTTCTAATTGGTCTTTTTCAAAAATATTTATCAATGTGGAAAGTAGCTATTGCCGAAAATGCGGGTCGAATCGTTTTAATTGCCTTGACGGCTTTTGCTGTTTGGACCAACCGCGGACTTCTTTCAATTATGTGGGCAGTAATTTTGGGCAGTGCTGCTAATTTTTTGCTGAATTTTCTTTTCTCTTTAAAATATGTTCGCATTAGATTTGCTTTTGATTGGCCGATTTGGAAAGAAATTTACCGCCGAAGTTGGCCAATTGGCTTATCAATCGCTTTTAACTTAATCTACTTAAGAGCAGATACGATTATTCTTTCTCTCTTTCGAAGCCAAGCCGAAGTTGGTTTGTACGGCGCATCCTATCGCGTTTTGGATGTGCTCACCACTTTTCCTATGATGTTTGTCGGCCTTCTTCTGCCAATTTTAACTGCCTCATGGGCCGAACGCGATTTAGAAAAATTTAAACGGCTAACTCAAAAATCTTTTGATTTTTTAGTGATGACTGCTGTGCCGATCATTTTTGGCACTTTTTTCCTGGGCGAACGAATTATGAGCTTTGTGGCTGGCTCTGATTTTGCTCTTTCTGGCGCAATTTTAAAAATTTTAATTTTAGCCGTTGCCATGATCTTCATTGGCACTCTTTTTGGCCATTTAGTTGTGGCAGTAAAAAAACAAAGGAAAATGGTCTGGGGCTATGCGGCTGTCGCTGCTTTTTCACTTGCTGGCTATATAATTTTCATTCCTCGCTACTCATATTGGGCAGCCGCTTGGATTACCGTTTTCTCTGAAGGAGCCGTTGCTCTTTTAACCTTTATTGTCACTTATCAAACCACCCGTCTTGCGCCGTCAGGAAAAATTTTTTTGAAAGCGCTTTTAGCAAGCCTTTTGATGTCTGCGGTAATTTATTTCCTAATCAATTTCAATCTTCTTTTGCTTATTGTCCTTAGCGCCTTTGTTTATTTTACGACTTTATATTTTCTCAAAGGCTTTACAAAAGAAACAATTATAGAAATTTTCAAATTGAGAAGTGAATAACGAAATTTTTATAAATTTTAATTAAATCTCTTGCCTATAATGTCATCTACTTTTTTGCTAATTCTCTTTCTTTGTTTTTTTGCCTACCTTGTTTGGCAAAATTTAATTTGGGCAATAGCTTTCATTGTTGCCTTTTTGCCGTCTTATCTAATTAGATTTTCAATCGGCCCTGTTCCCATGACTCTGCTTGAGAGCATGGTTTTGATTTTGTTCACCGTCTGGTTTATCAAATTAAAAATCAAAAATGAAAAATTAAAAAATACAATTAAAAATTTAAAATTGGAAAATTGGCTCTGGCTGATTCTGGCGTGGCTAGCTGTTGCCACGGTTGCCATGTTTATCTCGCCAAGCCTACGGGCCGCGGCTGGTGTTTGGAAAGCGTATTTTATTGAACCAATTTTATTTCTTGTTGTTTTTCTAAACGTTGTCAAAGAAAAGAAAGATTTAGAATTACTTTTTTATGCTCTAGGATTTTCTGCCCTTCATGTCTCTGCTTTTGCCATTTATCAAAAATTTACCGGTATTGCCATACCTAACCCAATCTGGCAAGCCGCAGAAACAAGACGGGTGACAAGTTTTTACGGCTACCCAAACGCTGTTGGTTTATATTTGGCACCCAACGTTACACTCTACATCGGTTGGCTAATCAATAAGTTACAAATTACAAATTACAAGTTACAAAAAAAAGAGTTAATTGTTAATTGTTACTTGTTAATTGTTATTGCCAGCTCAGTTTTGGCGATAATCTTTGCCCGCTCTGAAGGCGCCTATGCCGGAATTTTGGTCGGCTTAATCTTCTTTGGTTTAATGATTAAAAAACTTCGCCTTTGGACAATTGCTGGCACGGCCGCACTGATTCTCATTATTCTTTTTGTGCCGCATTTTAAAAATTATGTCTGGCAGCAAATCACTTTTCAAAACGACTCCGGAAAGGTGCGGCTTACTCAGTGGCAGGAAACTTGGGACATGTTAAAAGACCGACCAATCTTTGGCGCCGGCCTAGCTGGTTATCAAGAAACTTTCGTCCCATACCACAAAGCCAAACATATTGAAATCTATCTCTATCCGCATAATTTATTTTTAAATTTTTGGTCCGAACTCGGTCTTGCCGGTTTGCTTGTATTCATTGCTATCATTTCAAAATTTTTAAAAGATACTTTATTTCAATTCCTCGTTACGCGTTACTGGCTACTGATTACTGCTTCATCTGCCATGATTACCTTGTTAGTCCATGGTTTGGTTGATGTCCCTTATTTCAAAAATGATTTATCTATCCTCTTCTGGCTGATTATTGCTTCTTCAATCGCAACACAAAAGAGAACCCTTGACAAATCCTCATTTTTATGAAATAATTTATCATTAAATCCGTTTTTAGATAATAAGGAGGAATAAATGGAAAAAAGGATAGTTCTTTTAATCTTTTTTTTCTGGACGGGCTGCATCTACAGCCCAGACTATGAAGGAGCCCTCTGCGAAAGCATTTGCCCACCAGGATTTTTATGTGTGGACGGCCTTTGTATGAAAGAGAGAGAACCAACGATAACTGACGGCGACAGCGGTGTACCAGACGGCGGAGATGAAACAGTCTCTGACGGGGACGAAATTATTTCAGACGGAGACGAGGTTTCTGACGGTGGGGACGAAGTCATCGCTGACGGAGACGAAACAGTCTCTGACGATGGAGACGAAACAGTCTCTGACGGAGACGAGGCGGTTTCTGACGGTGGAGATGAAGTAGTCGCTGACGGAGACGAAGGCTCAGAAGCTGATGAAACACCAGATGATTGTTCTTTACCAGAACCAGAAAGCCCACTCTACTTGTTTTTCTGCTTAGAAAACACTCAAGCCACTAACCTTGCGTTATGGAGACTATTCTCAGTAAATGAGCTGGAGTGGACAACTGAACCAAACTGTACGGCTTCAGATCATAGACTAACTTGCCGTCTGACAGACTATGGCTCCGGAACAAGCGTCTACTTTGACATCGCCGTTGATGACCGATGGGCATGCACTCTTGGAACTGGACTGCTCAAGGTTTGGCATCAAGGGAACGAACTTTCTGTAGAAACTGTTGAGCCACAAATTGCCAATGAAAATGGCCTCACTAATGGCTATTATATTGCTGGCTATCACTGGCTCTTCCAAACTTTTACAACCGGCGCTTCCGTCTCAGAAATCAAAAGTGTAAGCATGCACATCGTTGATAAGGTTGGCAGTCCAAAAGAACTTGTCGTCTCCATACGAGCCACAGACAACGGCCTGCCAAGCGGTCCAGATCTTGTTTCCGAAACAGTGGCAGAGGTGTTTGTAAATCGGGGATGGAACACTTTTACTTTCGATGAATTTCTCAATCTTCCCCCGTACACCCAATACGCCATTGTTGTCAGGGCGCCATCAGGAAGTTACCCCAGCCACTTCTACTCCTGGGATCGCTCAAACAGCAACGCCTACTCAGGAGGAAGGGCTGGAGAAATAGACGGAGCAGGGAACGCAAGCTTCCTTGACCCGAACATTGATTATCTTTTTAGAGTCACGCAAGGGTGTAATTACAAAATTACACTCCCGTGACAAAAACCGACGGTCGAAAGACTGTCGGTTCTTTATTTTTAAAAAAATAATGATAAAATAAAAAAATTGGAAGCGTGCCGGAGTGGTTGAACGGGCCGCACTCGAAATGCGGTATACTCGCAAGAGTATCGGAGGTTCGAATCCTCCCGCTTCCGTATTATTATTGCGGCATAAAGAGAATAATGCGACGTACGGATGAAATAACTTTGTAAAAAGATTCGAACAGGAAAGGGGTCGGGAAAACGCAGTTTTCCCGATTCGCGGAAGTGTTGAAACCGCAGGGTTTCAAGGAGCGAAGCGACGTTCGAATCCTCCCGCTTCCGCCATTTTACAAAATTAGAGTTTTGCCAACAAAAAATCCCGCGGTCAAACCGCGGGATTTTTTACTGTTCTTTAAAACTTAAAGATTTTAGCAAACTGACCAACAACTGGCAAAGGCTCTTCTTTGCCCTGGGAGGCATTTATAATACCGACTATCATGAGGACAAAAATACCTAACTGCAAAAGCCGAACAATCCAGTAAAAGCTCCACCACCAATACCAAGGAATAAAAGCATCTAAAAGCCAGGTAATAACCCAAAGGCAGAAAAGAACTAAGCCCTGCTTAACATGAAACTTCACAAAAGGGTCTTTGTGAGCACCAGCCAAAAGCGGAATAAAGAACAGAATATAAGCCACAATGGCCATACCTGTATTCTTTTCTCCTTTTGCTGGTCCTCCTGCTGCTCCAGTTGGAGCGGTAGTTTTTTGCTCTTCCATAAAATTTTTAAAAATTAATTATTAATTTATTAACAACTTTAAATATTATACCACAATTCTTCGTAAAATAAAACACAATATTTAAAAGATTCTATTACTTGCTAATTTGTGCTATAATGAACTAAACTGTCAAAATAAATAAATTTATAGCGCCTTTTGGTGTTGTTACGGCGTAATGAGACTTCTACTCCCGCTCCGCCAAGAGACGCCGCGCGCGACACTGATTCACGCTAAAATTTACCTAATCCCTTATGCCACAAAAAATCCGCAAAGTTATCATCCCAGTCGCCGGCTATGGCACAAGATTTTTACCAGCCACAAAAGCCCAACCAAAAGAAATGCTTCCTGTTGTTGATAAACCAGTCATCCAATACATTGTTGAAGAAGCAGTTACTTCTGGCATTACTGATGTAATTTTAGTAACCGGCGCCTCAAAAAGAGCAGTTGAGGACCATTTTGATTATAATTTTGAACTGCAAAGTTGGTTAAAAAAACAAGGCAAAGAAGAGATTAGAAAAGAACTCAAAAGAATTGCTGACATGGCAAATTTTATTTACATTCGCCAAAAAGGACCGTACGGTAATGCCACTCCTGTTTTAAACTGTGAACAAATTATTGGCAATGAACCATTTGCTGTTCTTTCTGGCGATGATTTAATCATAAATGGAAAAAAACCTCGCCTGAAACAATTGATTGAAGTCTATGAAAAATATACTGACCCGGTTATTACAGCTATTAAAGTTACTAAAGAGGAAACAAAAAAATACGGGATGCTTGACGCCGTAAGGACTGAAAAAAATGTTTACCAAGTTAAAAGAATTGTTGAAAAACCAGGTCCCGAAAAAACTCCCTCGCTTTTAGCCACGCTTTACGGCTATGTTTTAACGCCAGACATTTTTGACGAACTTAAAAAATTAAAACCAGGCGCGGGCGGTGAATTCTGGCTATCTGAAGCCATTGCTAATCTGCTTAAAAAACGTCCGATTTATGCCTGCGAAATTGACGGAGCCTATTATGACTGCGGCTCAAAAATCGGCTGGCTCAAAGCGAATGTTGATTTAGCCCTTCAAAGAAAAGATTTAAAACCAGGGTTTGTGAAATATCTTAAAAGGTTAAAGGTATGAATTAAATAATGACAGTGTCAATCGCTAACAAAACTACGCAAAAACACGCGAAATTGGTAGAACCAAAATTAAGTTACAAAATTATGGGCGTTGTGTTCAATGCTTTTAAAGAGCTCGGCTATGGGTTTCAAGAGAAATACTACCATCGAGCACTTGCCCAAGATTTCGCGCAACAAAAAATTCCTTTTAGACAAGAAGTTTATTTACCCATTAGCTATAAAGGAAAAATTATAGGAAGATACTATATCGATTTTATAATAGCCAATAAAATTGCACTTGAAATAAAAGTTGGAAATGAATTTTATCCTCGCGATTGGAGGCAACTCGCTGGTTACTTAAAGGTTACGAAATTACCATTGGGTATCCTCATTTTAATAACTAAAAAAGGTGTTCGCTATCGTCGAATTGCAAATACTTGTTCGCGCGCGTTAGCGTAAATAATTTCGCGATTGACTTTTACCATAAAATCTATGAAATCAAAACTCTTCCCTCTCTTTCTAATCTTTACTTTTCTTGTCACGGCTGGTCCAATTTGCAAAGGAACGCCTAAAGCAGTTCAGGAAGCAATGAAACCAGTCAACTTAGTCTACTGGCGCGTTTTTGACGATGAAGATTCTTTTTCTGAAGCAATTACTGCTTACAAAGTGCTTCATCCAAATGTTTCAATTACTTATCGAAAACTCCGCTACGAAGAATATGAAAACGAGCTTCTTAATGCCATGGCAGAAAATCGAGGGCCAGACATTTTTTCCATTCACAATACATGGATCAAAAAATATCAGACAAAAATTGTTCCTCTGCCAAAAACAATTACTCTTCCCTATCAATATGTCTCAGGAACAATTAAAAAAGAGGTTATAACCGAGCTGCGGACAACCCCTTCTCTTTCAATTCGCGCCTTAAAAACTAATTTCGCTGACCAAGTTGCTTCTGATGTTCTCTTGCCCTACCAAGAAGACCCATCAAAACCAATTGAAGAAAGGATTTTTGCCCTTCCGCTCTCCTTGGACAATTTAGCCCTCTTTTACAATCGAGACCTTTTAAATGCGGCTGGCATTCCCCTGCCGCCTCTGACTTGGACTGAATTCCAAGAACAAGTTAAACGGCTAGCAAAAATTGACCAAACTGGGAAAATCATCCAAGCCGGAGCAGCAATTGGCACTGGGAAAAATGTTGAACGAGCCAGCGATATTTTATCACTACTTATGATGCAAAATGGGACGCGGATGACTGATGAAGCCGGAAATGCAACTTTTAATCAAATTCCGCCTGGCGCAACACTGCCTTCCCCGCCTGGAGTTGAAGCCCTTGCTTTTTACACTGATTTTGCTTCGCCCTACAAAGAAGTTTATACTTGGAACAAAGAGATGCCTAACTCTCTTGAGGCCTTTATCACCGGAAAAACAGCTTTCTTTTTTGGCTACTCTTATCATATTCCGCAAATTAAAGCCCGAGCTCCAAAACTTAATTTTGCTGTTGCCAAAATGCCGCAAATCGCCGGCGGAATTGAAACAAACTTTGCCAATTATTGGGTAGAAGTCGTTTCAAAAAAGACTGAACATTTAAATGAGGCATGGGATTTTGTCCAATTCGTATCACAGGCAGAAAATGTTAAAAATTATTTAGCAAAAACAAAAAAACCAACCGCCCTTCGGGCCCTTATTTCTTCGCAAATCGAAGATATTGATCTTTCTGTTTTTGCAAGCCAGGTTCTTACTGCCAAAAGTTGGTATCGCGGCAAAGACCCGCTTGCCGCAGAAAATGCTTTTACTGACATGATTGAACAAGTTGTTGACGGCCTTGCCACACCAGAAGAAGCAATCGGCCTTGCCGCAGCAAAGGTAAATCAGACGATGAGGTGAAATCTTGTGAATCATAAATTATGAATCAGGAGTCAGGGAAAATTAAATCGTTTACTGATTTAGACGCTTGGAAGGAAGGGCATAAATTAGTTATAAATTAGTTTTAGATATTTATAAAATTACAAAAGAATTTCCTGAAGAAAAAAAGTTTGGACTAGTTATTCAATTAAGACGCGCCGGCGTTTCTTTTACTTCAAATATTGCTGAGGGTTTTAGCCGGAATTCTTTTAAAGAAAAATTGCAATTTTATTCTATGGCATTAGGTTCATTAACTGAAATCCAAAATCAGTTATTAGTAGCGAAAGACATTGGTTATTTGACAAAAGAAAAATTCGATAAAATTGCTGAACAAACTATAAAAGTTAATAAAATTACCAACGGTTTAATCAAAAAATCAAAAACCATAATTCATAATTCATGATTCATAATTCATGATCCCAAAATTCCAAAAATTAAAACTTTTATTTTTCTTCTCCTGCTTTCTTATCTTTTCGCTAAGCACCTTTATTTTTCCTAAGTTTGTTTTAGCTCAAGCCAAAGCCGATAATTGCATATGCAACCCAAACGAACAAGGGATTACTTCTACCTCTTTTCAAGATACTAGCGAAAAATGTAATTCCTTTTGTGGCGGCGCTGATAAAGTCCAAAGTTTCGTGTCACCCGCTGAAGGCGCCGAACTTGAAAAAAAACTAAAAGAAGAAAAAGGAGCACTGACCTGTGTCCCCAGCCCTGAGTGCACAGATAGGTGGCAAAAAGCAAAAGAAGGAATTTTAAGAAATATCTCAGTAGTATGCTACTGCTGCGGCGACTGCGGACTAAATGATATTGTTAATCTTTTTGTTGGCGCGGCAAATTATCTTTTTGGCATTGTCGGCGCTCTGGCTTTACTTTTCTTTATTTACGGGGGAGTGCTTTGGCTGACGGCTGGAGGAAAAGCAGAACAGATTGAAAAAGGGAAAAAAGTTTTAATCGGCGCGGTCATCGGCCTTGTTATAATTTTTGGCTCTTGGATTCTTGTTCAATTTATTATGGAAGCGCTTGGCGTTGAATCAGAGTTTAGAAAAATATTCGAAGCCACACGATAAAAAATTTTCTACTAACTATAAAAAGTTTTCTAACTGACTTTAATCAGCTAATTAAGCCTCGCTGGTAAAGATTCTAATTTTCTTCTTTATGAAAAAAATCAGGTTTGTCCTTACATTTATTTCTCTTTTGTCTTTTTTATTGCTAATGCCAATTTTTCCGCTTTTAGCTCAAGAAACAGGAATTGCCAAATTTGTTGGCCTGCCTAAAGCAGGAAGTATTCCTGAATTCATTGGTTTTGGCTTGAGAGTTGTTTTGGGCATCATGGGTTCGTTTGCTCTTTTAATGTTTGTTTACGGCGGAATAACTTGGTTGACCTCAGCTGGTAATCCTGATAAAATTACAAAAGCAAAGAATATTTTAGTTTGGGCAACTATTGGCTTGATCGTTATTTTTGCCAGTTACACTTTGGTTGATTTAGTGATAAAAGCAGTAACAAAATAACAATTAAACCTGCGCAAAGCCCGAAGTCTGTTTGAAGTAATCGCGCCTTCTTCTCTCAGAAGCGGCTTCGTCTTCCTTAAACTTCAATTGATTGTCTTATTAGAGGCTTTATGCGGGGCAGGCAATTGACAATTAACAGCTGAGAAAAAAATTAAAATGAAAAAAAATAATTTCTTAAATTTACTTTTGCTCTTAATAGCCATTGTTTATTTTTTGCTGCCTTTCAGCGAAGCAGCTGCCCAAGCGACTGAACTTACCTCCCCAATTGCTGCAAAAACTGTGCCAGAACTAATTGGCTCAATTATCAAAGCGGTTTTAGGGGTGGTCGGAGCCCTGACTCTGGCCATGTTTGTTTACGGCGGATTTCTTTGGTTGACCTCAGGCGGCAATCCTGATAGAATTAAGAAAGGAAAAGATGTTTTAATTTGGGCAACGATTGGCTTGATTGTCATTTTTAGCAGTTACGCTTTGGTGGATTTTGTCATTAGGGCGATTAAAGGGTAACAGTTAACAGCTGACAGTTAACAGTTAACAGCTGACAGTTAACAGTTGACAGTTAACATGAGGACTTTTAGATTTTTGGATTTCAAGGTCTACCAAGACGCAAAAGAGTTTTATAAAATAATTTTAAAAACTGCAAAAAGTTTTCCAAAAATTTTTGATTTTGAATTAACTTCACAATTGAGAAGAGCAGCACTTTCAATAATTTTAAATATCGCTGAAGGATCAGCGAAGGAATCGGACAAAGATTTTAATCGATATATCCAAAGCGCGCTTGGATCAGTAAATGAAGTTGTAGATTGCCTTGAATTGGCGTATGAGACTCAATTAATCACAAAGCAGAAATTTGACGAATTAGTTCTAATGAACGAATCTATTGCTAAACAATTAGGAGGGTTATCAAAAAAACTTAAAAAAGTTAACTGTTAATTTGTTAACTGTTAACAGTTAAAACAGAAAGGGGGTGGAAAAATGAAAAAGAAAATTTTAATCAGCCTTGTTTGTTTGGCGCTTTTAGCAGTAGCTATGCCAACCTTGGCTCAAATAACAAATGATTTAGGCCTTAACATTATCTCAAACCAAATTCAATTGCCAACCCGAGATCCTCGTGAAGTAGCAGCCAGAATTATTAATGTTGCCTTGGGATTTTTAGGAATTATTGCAGTGATTATTGTTCTCTACGGTGGTTTTATGTGGATGACAGCTGGAGGAAATGAAGAAAGAGTTACGAAAGCAAAACAAATTCTTGCGGCAGGTATTATTGGCTTAGTAATTATCATTATGTCTTGGGCAATTGCTAGATACGTTGTCCAGGCCCTTATCTCAGTAGCTAACCAACCATAAAATAAATCTAATTTTTCTTAGGCGCGCAATTAGCGCGCCTAAGAAAAACAGGCGTTTTTGTATTTTTGCCTTTTATAAAATGCAAGTTAAAAATTTTGTAAAAATTAAAAATAACTTATCTTTTAGAATAAAATTTTTTACTATTCTTTTTTTATTATTTACTCTGTGCACCATTTTATCTGTCAATTATACTCTTGCTCAGGGCACTGGACTGGAAGAGGCGGCCAATAAGGCTGGTTTAAAAACATCTGAAATTTCAATTCCAACCATAATTGGAAAAATTATTCAAGAAGTTTTAGGCTTTATCGGTCTTATTTTTTTCATTTTAATTCTCTACGGTGGCTTTATGTGGATGACAGCCGGAGGAAACGAAGAAAAAGTTACGAAAGCAAAAAGTTTAATTACTCAAGCAACAATTGGTTTGATTATTGTAATCACGGCTTACGCTATTTCTTATTACATTACGTATACCTTACTCAGAATCACGCAATAACAAATGCGGCCTGTTATGAAAATTAAAATTTCCTCAATATTTTTTTTACTTGTTTTGTTCTTTTCTTTTTCATTCGCCTCTTTGGCTCAAGTAGGAAAACCAGATTCGTTGAAAAATGAAGTTCTAGAACAAATGCACAAAACAGGCCAAATTGGATATCCCACGCCAGGAGTTAAAACAAATTTACCAAAAATGATCGGCCAAATCATTAGCATCGCTCTTTCTTTTATTGGCCTAATTTTTTTTATTCTTCTTGTCTACGGCGGATTTCTTTGGATGACAGCCGGGGGAAACGAGGAACAAGTGGGAAAAGCAAAAAAAATTATCAAAAATGGAGTCATCGGTCTTATTTTAGCTCTTTCTGCTTATGCCATTTCTTATTTCATTACTAGTAAACTTGAAGAAATTTCATATGAAGAAGAGGGAATATTAGAACAACAATCTCCGCCAGAACAAGAACAAGAAGGGATTTTAGACATAAGATAAGGAATAAACAAAAATTAAGACAATCTTCACATATGATAAAAAAAATTCTCGTACTTTTCTTTATTTCACTCTTAATTTTAAATTTTTTTACTTTAAATTCTAACCAAAGCAAAGCCGAAGAAACAGGGGGCTGGCCGGCAGAACCAATCCCTCTCGAAACTCTTAGAGAAGCAGCGCCAGGGATTGGTCCGGGTAGAGAAGTAACAGAAGAAACCCTTATTACCTATATTGGGAAAATTATTCAACTTGCTCTAAGTTTTGTTGGCATTATCTTATTTCTTGTCATCCTTTACGGCGGATTTCTTTGGATGACAGCCGGAGGAAATGAAGAACAAGTTACAAAAGCAAGGACCTGGATAAAAAATGGGGTGATCGGCCTAATCATTATTATTGCTTCTTACGCCATTTCCGCTTTTGTTATTCAACAACTTATGCAAATTTGAACCCAAGAAACTTAGTTTCCAAAATCGCCTTTAAAATCTTTTAACCATACTGAAATAAACAGTATGGTTTTTTATTTGTTCGCTGCAGCAAAAAATAAAAAGAGTCCAGCGCAAGCGCAAGGACTCCTCTTTTACCTTCTTTAATGAGTAGACCGACAGGAAATTGGCGAGACACAAAGACTCTTCCAGCTTCCTCCAGTAAGGGGATCAATTTTTGCCCCCACTTTGCATCGGACTACTGGATTTGCGTAGTTCGGCGGCAAAAACCCAGTTGCCTCAATCACAACAGGACCATACTCAGAGACAACGAAATCTACGGTGGTGTAAGGAGGAAGATGGGGGACTTGAACATTGTTGTCCAAAAAAATCATCTCCCGGCCGTTCATCCGCACTTTGAGGAAAAATTTAGTGTCATTAGTTAATGCCCACCGCCTCACCTCCCATCGTCGCGGGAAACCGTGCAAGAACCCCACATGCTGAGGCGGCATGGGCGCAAACGCCTGCCCAGCCATTGGTCCAGGAGCAATTGGCGCACCAACCGGCGGCGGAGCAGAATGCGAATAAATTGGCCCGCAGCCCACCCAGATTACACAGAAGGCGAAAAGATACTTCATTTTGCACCTCCTGAATCTTTAGTGGATTTAGCAGGCGCGGCTTCTTTCTTCCCTTCACTTTTTTCCTCTTTTGGGGGAGGGAAGAAAATGCTCTGCTTCATTACCTCCGGAGGACACTGCCCCACGGGGTAATAGTAACACGGGTCTGTGAACCCGTATCCGCTGTATCCATACCATCCTTGGTACAAAATGATGTTCCGCGGGTCTTTTTTGACCGCCTCGCTCATCGCTTCTGCGTAAGCGAGCATCCAGGACGCCGCAGCCACCTCATAAGGCGACTCTACCCCAAGTCCACTTCTGTCATAAGTCATAATTTCTTTGTCGCCGGACTTGAGATTGAGCTTGAGCGTGGACTTGCAACTCAAACTCAGAAGAACAAAAATTAGAATGAACCACCTTTTCATTTTCTCCTCCTTTTATCCTTATTATTTAAGGATATTTTATCTTGACCTAAAAATCAATTTTTGTCAAGAGCTTGTACATGATGAGTATATCGGTAACACTTTTGAGTATTCGAAAGGTGTTTTGTATCCTAGGGCTTCATGCGGTCTTTTAAAATTGTATTCGATGAGCCATTCAGTGAGTTTTTGGTTAAAGATTTTGGCATCTGAATGGAAATTGCCCAGAGCAATAAATTCATGGATGCCAAAATGACGGGCTGTCTCTCTAACATTGTAACCTTGAAAGTAGTAGATAATCCACTCTAACCTTAGTTGAGCTTTCTTTGAGATTTTGAGGATCTTGGCCACTCTTCGCCAGCGTTCATATTTGTCGAGGAGTTTGATTGGTTTTAGAAGAAGCGAAGGGTCTAAATCAAGAGGCGCTTTGGCATTGAATAGCCATTTTTGAGGTTTTTGGTTAAAATTAGTCATAGGATGAGATACATTTAGGTAATAAGTCTTACCCCTATTATACCAAATCTGGCACTTTATGGGTGTTACCGATGTATCTCATCTTTTGCAGAGAGAGATGCAGAAGAAATTCTTCTGCATAAAATTGCAGAAGAATTTCTTCTGCGGTATGTGTTAACTGTACATAATTTGACAAAGACTCTAGATTATAGTATTATTTTAAATAATAAATAATTAAACAAAAATATGCCAGAACGACCGCCAGAATTAGAAAAAGAATTAGAAAAAACGGCTCAACAATTTGAAGAAGAGCAAGTCTTGCTTACTCCTGAAGATTTATTAGAAGATTCAAGCCGTGAAAATATCTCTCGCTATTTAGATCAAAGAATCGAAAATGTTATTCAAGGAATAGCAACGCGCGAAGCAATGTTATTAAAATTAAAGGAGCCGGCTGAGAGAGATAAAATAGCAGAAAAAATTGGAAAAGTTTTATCGGAAAAAGTTTCTCCACGGGTAAAAGAAAGTAGACGCGAGGAACTAAAACGTCTTATGGAACAAACAGTAAAAGTTAGATTAGAGGGGCTAAAAAAAGGCGTGATGGGCGCTTCTCCAGAAAACCTTGAAAAAGGAGTAGAAAAAATGATTGAAAGAGAAATTCAAGTGTACAGAAAAGAAAGAAAAGCTGCCTAATAAAATTTTGTCTTTAATAAAAATACACCCTGCCAAATCGGTAGGGTGCGTTTATTTTGTGCTCGTTGCCTCTCTCTGGCGCTCAAACCTGATCATGTAAAGCATGGCGCCGAAATACTCTCGCACCCTCCTTCCTTCTTTCTCCTCGCCGGATGTTGCTAAAGCAATCCGGGCCACATGCTCAAGAGGTTTGTCTTGTCCAATTTTTTCTATTAGAAGGTGAACTTCTTGGGCATAAAGCTCAATGCCCATTTCTTCCATTTTTTGCAGCGCCTCTTTGTAGCTCTCTTGGCTGATAAGCAAGGGCAAGTCAAGTTCTTCTGCGATGATAAGCAGACAAGCAAGTACACCTTCCTTTTGAAGAATTAGAGGATCGTGGAGAACCCTTTTAAAGAATTCCACTAAAATAGGATTGGAGGCGTCAAAAGCCGCAATGGCTTCTGCTATTGCCTCCATTGCCCTTTCTTCTTTAGACAACAATTTTCACCTCCGTTGAATTTATTAAAAGAACGAGATAAATTACCTTAACAAAATAGTTATTCTTTGTCAAGAGTTTTTTTGATTTTTGCCAACGGGAAATTAAAATATCCTGTTTTTATAAAATTTATTTCAAAATTTTTTCACTTTAATATAAAAAAGACCTAGTTTTACTAGGTCTAGAAATTAAGTTTTACCTCCTGGCGCTTACTGTGCCAGTTAATCCTTATTGTCTGCTCCCCCCTCACAAGAGGCGTCAGAAAATCTGGCGCCATAAATCCTTGATATTCAATCTGGATTGGTCCAGGGTCTGACGCAGTGTACCGCCAGCCTGATCGATTAACCTTTGTTTCAACAAGGTCGTCTTCTCTTGAGAGTAAAAAATTTGCTACCCTGCCAGGCGCCAAATAGTAGGTGTCTGGCATCTTACGGACGAATTCTCTGAAAACAAGCTGCCTGCCATTAACACGTACTTTTATATAAAAGGACGTGTTGTTGATCAACATAATGTGCCGTGGATCTTCCCAACGGGGCTGATCCGGGAGAACTTCAGGGTCTCTGACATAGGCCACCCCAGGCGGCGGGACAGTGGCCAAAGAAACCAACGAGCACCCGCTCGCAAGAAAGGCTAAGGCCAAAGCCAAAATTTTTTTCATTATTCCCTCCTCAAGTTATATTTTTAATTAAAGCACAAAAATTAATTTTTGTCAAGCATTTTTGACAAAAAATAACCCTCTAAAAAGAACCGCTCTCCTACTAAGTGCTTTATATTTCAGTTCATCTAATCTATCTTCCCATACCTCCAAATAATTTTACTGTAGATTGTAAAATTCCAAATTAAAAGAAGGGCAGTGCCAATTAAAAAATAAAACATGTACAAAGATTTGCCAAAAACTGTCACACCAAGATGAATTATCCCTGTTTGGATAAAAATTACCCCAAAAGCTGAAGTTGCGTTAAAAAGAGAAAATTTATAAAAAATTTTAAAAGGATTTGTGATTTTTCTTCTATTAAATGTCCAAGCGTTATTAAATATAAAATTTGAAATAATCGCCATTTCCGCGGCAATAACATTTGCCAAAGAAGGATGAAAATAAAAATTTTCTACCAAAATGCGAAGACCTAAGACATTAATTATAAAGCCCAAAAAACCAACGACAAAAAACTTCAAAAAAGTCTGCGGCTCACTGAGTTTAAAAATTTTTGTTACGAAAACAGGAATTTTCATATTCTAATGTAAATTGGCGATCTATGCATAAACGAAATCCATCGCTACGCTGGGGATGACAGTGCCTTGCTAAGGCGCTGTCACTTTATAAATCGCCACTTCATTATTTTGATAAACTTTTTCTAAATATTCGGCCTCATCAGGGCTAAAATTTTTAAAGGCTTTTTCTTCCGGACCGTAGAAAATGTAATTTATTTTGTTGTTTTTTAAAAAAATCGCTCGTTCGTCGTCATTAGATTTCTTGA
>JBBIUS010000004.1:0-45430 GCA_037440105.1 Candidatus Falkowiibacteriota bacterium | reverse complement strand
CTACAATTTTTGCTGGCCCCATCTTCCGCAAAAATTTCACAGCCGCAAGCATTGTATATCCAGAAGCCAACCCATCGTCAACAACAATAACAATTTTATTTTTGATTTTTGGGAAAGGTCTGTCGCCACGATAAACTTTTTCCCTTCTTTTAATTTCTTCTAAAACTTCTTTTTGAACTTCTTGGATAACTTTTTTGTCTATTCCAAAATCAACAACCATTTCCTCGTTTAAAACCATAGTCCCGTCCGGGGCCAGGGCGCCAAAGCCAGCTTCCGGCTCCCAAGGAATATGGAGTTTCCGGGCCACAATAACATCAAGCGGCGCTTGTAGAAACTTTGCCACCTCATAGCCAACAGGAACGCCGCCTCGCGGGATGGCAAAAACAAAAACATCTTTCTTCTTATATTTTTTTAACCTTTTAACCAGCTTTTGACCCGCGTCTGTACGATTATAAAACGGCTTAACCATACGCTGCTTTAATCTTAACATATTTAAAATCACGTTCCAAATTAGATTCGCCTCCTTCACTGTTTTCTTACCTCTCTTTGCTTCGGCTAAAATAAAAAATATCCGTTTACAATCTAAAGCGGCCGTGATGAATGGTAAATAACTAAAAAAATAACTAACTAAAGCTCATTCATTGAGAGAAAGACCAAAATGTTTTCTTAATTTGTAATCATTATCTATCCTTTCAACCACCATATATTGAATGGCAGAAAAAAGATGAAAATGAGTTCGCAAAAGACCAATAAATTCCTCGCAATCATAAGGATAAATCCAAAGACTCGCTTGAAGTTTTACAAACCCAAAATTTTTCAGAATCTTTCTAAAAATATCACGAATAGATCTCCTCGTCTCCCAAACGTCAAAAGCCACTACCCTCCACTTCCCGTCCCAATGCTTGGGCTTTGTATGATTTAACTTCCTCAGTCTGTAATAAGAAAGGGCCTTTTCGCCTTTTGCCGTTAATAATAATTTGCCGCCAGAAATCTCTTTAATAAAATTTTGTTTTTTTAAACGCCAAATAATTTGAGCAACACGATTGCGTGCCTTTTGGTTTCTATTTCTTTTCTTAAAAGAAGGACTAAAGGCAGCCGCTAAACCGGGCATTAACATAACCGCCGTAATTGCCCCAGCAGTTGCAATTGTCTGCAATACCTGAAAAGTAAAATTGTTATCTTTCCTGTTATCTGAAGATGCGTTGTAAGCGTTTTTCATACATAAAAAAATTTTAGTACTTCCCTATTTACATTTTACCACGGCCGTGTTAGATGGTAAACATACAAACAATAAACAATAAACAATAAAAACAGTAATATTACAAGATTGTAAAATTGATTTAAACTTTTGGCCGTCTTGAAAAAAATAAAATTATCCGCTATGCTGAATTAAATCGGGCGCGTAGCTCAGTTGGTTAGAACATGATCTTATCGATCTTATAACTGGCAGCGAGGATAAAGCGTAAATATATTTGGTCCCAAGAGCGCGTGTAGCTCAGTGGTTAGAGCGCCACTCTTATAAAGTGGATGTCGGTGGTTCGAATCCACCCACGCGCACCAAACAGGATTTGTCAAATTTTCGGAAGTGGACGGAGAGGTTTGCTCGCCGCGCCTCGCGGCGCGGCGAGCAAACCATCGCTTTGGCTTCCAAAAAATCCGGCAGTCCAGTTTGGTGCCCTTTGTTTGAAAATGCGCGAACCTTCTTTGAGCGAGGAAACCATGCCTACAAGGCAAGACGTTGCTCAGTTATTCTGGGGCCTTTTTCCAACACTTCTAGGGTTGGCGCTACTTGTCTTCTGCAATGATTTACCTGCTCATGTTTTGCGAGTGTTGTATGGAGGTTAAATCAATTTAGAGGAGAAAATAAAAATCTTACATAAAAACCCGTCTTCATTTTTAACTAACTACGGTAGCTTCCCCACAATGCAGTGACAGTGAAGAATGTGGAGATTTTTTTATTTTAAAAATTTTTTTAAAAAATTTTAAAATAATTCATAAAAAATATTACGAAAAAATTAAAAAGTTATCCACATTTTTTCTTGTTGACATTGAAAAAATGAGTTATACTAAAATAATATTTTTTTAAAAAATTTTTTTCAAAATTTTATTCTCATTATAATCTTTTTTGGAAGGAGGTGAACTAACATGGCAAAAAAGAAAGCTAAGAAGAAAGTCGCCAAAAAGAAAAAAGCGGCGAAAAAGAGAAGATAAAAAATATCTCTAAAAGAAAAATTTCTCCTGTGTGCGCACGGAGAAATTTTTCTTTATGTCTAAAATCTGAAAATTAAAATAAACTTGTTTGTTTAATTTTCTTTTTTTCGTCATCACTGAACAATCTTACTGTGCCGTAAACGCCGTCATACCCAGGCTCAATAAAAACTTTGCCTTCACGATTGCGGCGGACGCCCTCAACTATTTCTGGCGAAGTTATTTTTAGCAATTCATTATAATCTAAATCAAGCAACACGTTAAATTCATTTTTGCCGCGGCCTATTAAATGATAGTATTCGTTCATCACTTTTTTTGTTTTTCGCCCGAAAACGCCAATTGCTTCGGCAATCACATCATCAAGTCCAACTAAACTTTTGAAAGGAATAAAATTTTTTGATTTTTCACCCATCGACCGATCAGCTAATTCCTCCACTCGATTCATTACACCTACCGTGACCGATCTCCCGCATTTTGGGCAAATACCTTTATGACGCCTTGTCTCTTCTGGCGAAAATCTGACGCGGCAATCACGATGGCCGTCAAAATGATACATCCCTTCTTCTGGATAAAATTCAATTGTGTGTAGAAATTTTTTCTTGTCTTTTTCTTTAATAATTCGACAGATTTCATCGTAAAAATTTTCTGATTCATCATTGATTTCAAAAACATCCGCTTCGCGACCGATATTTTCTGGCGAGTGAGCATCCGAATGAGAAACCAAAACTACATCATCCAATTTTGATAGCCGCCAATTCATGGCTGGGTCAGAAGAAAGGCCGGTTTCAATAGCATAAATATATGGAGTTAACTCCTCAAAACATTCTTCCAAAGAATCAAAACCTGATTTTGAGCCAAAAACAGCGAAGTGTGGGGTCCAAACATGAGCTGGAATAACCATGCAACGCGAATCAATATCTAAAACCATCTTTAAAAGTTCTTTGGCGTCAAGCCCTAAAATCGGTCGACCATCAGACGCCAAATTGCCAATTTCTTCCAACTTTTTATTTATTTTCGCCACCACTTCAAGCGTCGGCGCAAAAATTAAAATATGCAGCCTTCGAACTTTTCCACCTTTCGAATAAATACAACTAATTTCAGTAGAGAGAAAAAAATAAACCGAGCGGTCGCTCCGATTTTTATTTCTGACTAACTCATAAAGTCCATTTTTAGCTAAGCGCATTTTGCTTTTTAGTTCAGAAAACCACTTTGGATGAGTAAAATCAGCGCAAGAAATAATATCGACACCCTTTTTTTGGCACCATTCTTCAATGATTTCTAATTCTAAACGCGACGAGCAGGCTCGAGAATATTTTGAATGAATATGTAGATCGGCAATGTAACGCATGGCAAAAATTTAAAAATTTAAGAACTATAAAACTATTTAGCCTGTGCCAATGATTGGGCCAGCGCTAACTGCTCTGGATTATTTATCCCCACGGCTTCAAAAGGATCATCGATTGTCAAAGTTTCCACTTTTAAATTATTTAAAATAGCCAAACGCACCAAATCTGTAAGATAATATTCCCCTTGCGCATTATTGCAATTTAATTTTGGTAAATTTTCCCAAAGCCATGAAGACTTGAAAATAAAAAAACTTGGGTTAACTTCCTTTATCGCTACCTCATCTTCTGCAGCATCTTTCTTTTCGACAATTGCCTTCACCTTACCATCTTTATCGCGAACAACCCGACCAAAATCTTCAAAAATTTTATACCAACCGTCAAAATTCGGGAGTTTAACTGTCATCATCGTAATAGTCGCGCCGCTCTTCTTATGCCATAATTCTAAATTTGAAATGGTTTTTGATTTTATAAAAGGATGATCACCATACAGAACTAAAATGTTTTCCGCTTGTCCTTCTAAAAAATCTTTGGTGCAAAAAACAGCGTGGGCTGTGCCCAACTGTTCTGGCTGTAGGACATAACTGCATTTTGTTCCTAAATATTTTTTAATTATTTCTGTGCCGTAGCCAATGACAACAAGCGGCCGAGAAGTTACATCTGAAGCCAAAACCGATTCGACAAGACGCATAATAATCGATTTTCCTCCAACTTCACAAAGTACTTTTGGTTTTTCTCCGCCCATTCTTTTACCTTTTCCTGCAGCTAAAATTACTACTTGTGTCATAATCTAAAAAAATGTTAAATTTTTACTTGATTTATTGATTTAATATAATAGCAGAAATGTTTTAAAAAATAAAGAGTTATTAATAAAAATTCCTTGGTTTAAAACCAAGGAAACGCATTGATATTTAAATCCAGATAACCCGGCACTGTCCTACTTTCCCCAAATGAGTATCATCGGGACCGGAGTGCTTAACTTCTGTGTTCGGAATGGGAACAGGTGTGTCCACTCCGTTAAAAGCACCGGGATATCTGGATTTAAATTTTATTCCTGCGCAAAAGAAGATCATGAATCTGTAACTGAAAAACAAAAATCATCAGTTAATTGTATATTTTTATAATTCTTGTGGTTAGACTTGACCGATTAGTACGGCTCGGCTCAAACGATTACTCGTCTTACACCTGCCGCCTATCAACCAGATAATCTCTCTGGGGTCTCAGTGAAATCTAATCTTGAAGCCGGCTTCGCGCTTAGATGCTTTCAGCGCTTATCCGTGCCGAACGTAGCTACCCAGCAGTGCCGGAGGTCCGACAACTGGTACACTAGAGGTTCGTCCTTCCCGGTCCTCTCGTACTAGGGAAGAATCTTCTCAAATTTCCGCGCCCGCGACAGATAGGAGACCGAACTGTCTCACGACGTTCTGAACCCAGCTCGCGTACCGCTTTAATTGGCGAACAGCCAAACCCTTGGGACCTTCTCCAGCCCCAGGATGCGATGAGCCGACATCGAGGTGCCAAACCTCCCCGTCGATGTGGACTCTTGGGGGAGATCAGCCTGTTATCCCCGGAGTAGCTTTTATCCGTTGAGCTTCGACCATCCTACATTGGATCGTCGGATCACTAAGTTATGCTTTCGCAACTCGGCGACTTGTAGGTCTTCGAGTAAAGCTGGCTTGTGCCTTTACACGTCCAGCCCGGTTTCCATCCGGACTAAGCCAACCTTTGTAAACGCCTCCGTTACCTTTTAGGAGGCAACCGCCCCAGTTAAACTACCCACCAGACACTGTCTCCCGAACCGGATAACGGCCCGAGATTAGAATTAAAATTAAACAAGGGTGGTGTCTCATTGGTGCCTTGCGGCTCCCACCTACACTGAACATGTTTAACCCTAATTCAATATCAAGTTGTAGTAAAGCTTCACGGGGTCTTTTCGTCTAGCCGCGGGTAAAGAGCATCTTCACTCCTCTTGCAATTTCACCGGGTCCCTCGTTAAGACAGTTCTCAAGTTGTTATGCCATTCGTGCGGGTCGGAACTCACCCGACAAGGGATTTCGCTACCTTAGGACGGTTATAGTTACCGCCGGCGTTCATCAGAGCTTAGATTCAAGGCTTCGCGCGCGCCGCTTACGCGGCGCGCACCAAAAACCAAGAAACTGAAAAACCGAAAAACAAAATTGTTTTTTAGTTTTTTTGTTCTTACGTTCTTTAGTGCGTGCAACGCGAAAGCGACGCACGCTCACCTCTCCTCTTAACATTCTGACACTGGCCAGGCATCAGCCTCTATACATTGCCTTACGGCTTAGCAGAGACCTGTGTTTTTGTTAAACAGTCACTTGAAAGACGTTTGCTGCGCCCCCACACTTTTCTTACCGCAAGTTAATCAATTATTAAAAGTGCGAGACGAATGTCGGCTTCGTCTTACATTTTTAATTAATGAAAGTTTTACGATGAGAAAAGTGTGGGGGAAGGCATATCCCTAAGTTACGCCTAGCTTTTTTGCCGAGTTCCTAAACGAGGGTTCTCCCGTACACCTTAGGCTTCTCGCCTTGCCCACCTGTGTCGGTTTCGGTACGGATCCCTCACTTTTTTAACCGCTTTGAAGTTTTTCTAGGCTCCTCTTACATTCGAATTGACTCTACCTTGCGGCTTTGTCTGCGGCCAACCTCGTTACCGAGGACAGCCATGCGCATAACCAGAACACACTCGAACTTGGAAGAAGCGTCACTCCGCTGCACAAAAATGAGGGAGTGCTGGAATATTAACCAGCTCTTCCATCACCTACGCCTTTCGGCCTCGGCTTAGGCCCGACTAACCCTGGGTCGATTTGCGTTGCCCAGGAAACCTCAGGCTATCGGTGTGCTGTGTTTTCAACAGCATTTTTGTTACTTATGCCAACATTCTCACTTCTCGAGCCTCCACCGCTCCTTACGGATACGACTTCGCCGACTCGAGAAAGCTCCCCTACCCCTGCCCAAATTTTTGGACTGATTTCTCGCGAAATCATGAAGTGATTTGTCCAAAAATTTGGGCAGGCCGTACCTTCGGTACCGAATTTAGCCCCGATAATTTTCGACGCGAAACAATTCGACTAGTGAGCTATTACGCTTTCTTTAAAGGATGGCTGCTTCTAAGCCAACCTCCTAGTTGTCTGAATCATCTCACTTCCTTTGATGCACTTAATTCGGATTTAGGGACCTTAGATAACGATTAGGGCTGTTTCCCTTTTGACTAGTGAAGCTTAGCCCTCACAGTCTGACTCCCGAACTTAAAATCTAGTATTCGGAGTTTGGTTGGAAATGATAGGTAAAACCCAGCCATTTCCATTCAGTGCTCTACCCCTAGATTTGATATTCGAGGCTAGCCCTCAAGCTATTTCGGGGAGAACCAGCTATTACCGAGTTCGATTGGAATTTCACCCCTAGCCACAGCTCATCCCACTGTGTTGCACGGCAGACGGGTTCGGACCTCCTCTCGACTTTCGTCGAGATTCATCCTGGCCGTGGCTAGCTCACCCGGTTTCGGGTCTTGTGTGCGCGACCTTCTCTAGTTTATAGGTTTGCAAGTCTATAGACCGAAGGCCAAAACTTACAAACTTAAAACTAAAGAGAACGCCCTTTTAAGACTCGCTTTCGCTTTGGCTTCCTCTCCATAGGAGATTAACCAAGCCACGCACAGCAAACTCGTTGGCTCATTCTTCAATAGGAACGCCATCATCCCGCCCTTTTGACGCACAAATCGCCATTCACACAGAACAAAAATTTTCAACAAAAAAATTCATTATATATAAAACATAAAACGCGACTTCTGCCGTCAAAAGGGCGGGACTCTGACTCCTTGTAAGCGTACGGTTTCAGGTTCTTTTCATCGGCCTCACCGGCCTACTTTTCACCTTTCCCTCACGGTACTTGTTCACTATCGATCACCAAAAGTATTTAGCCTTAGCACATAGTCGTGCTTGATTCCCACAGGCTTTCACGAGGCCTGTGGTACTTGAGCTATTTGCAGCAAAGTCACAGCTCCTTTCGGGTACAGGACTTTCACCTTCTTTGGTCTCTGTTTCCACAGAGTTCTCCTAGGAAAGCTGACTCGATTGCTCGAGATTCCTTTGCCTGTCTTTGCAGGAAGACAACGCAATTAACTCACACCTCTTTATTAGCAACGGCCTACACCTTTACCAAGAGGACGGCGAACCATGTCTTTCGACACAGTCCGCCGTTATCTCCTGAACACTAATAAAGTTTTTGGCTGTTCCCCTTTCGCTCGCCACTACTTAGGGAATGTTCGCTTCGCTCAAATTAAAAATGCAAAATGCAAAATTAAAAATTTTGGTAAAATTATTTTGTGAAAAATTTGCACGTGCAAAATTTTTCACTCCATAATTTTTCATTTTTAATTTTTAATTTTTAATTTGAAAAAAATTTGCGAAGCAAATTTTTTTCTTCTCCTCCGCTTACTGAGATGTTTCACTTCAGCGGGTTCGCTTCACTACCCTATAGATTCAGGTAATGATATCCTGATCTTCTATCAGGATGGGTTTCCCCATTCGGAAATCCCCGGATCAAAGGTTGCTTGCCGCCTCCCCGAGGCTTATCGCAGGCTGCTACGTCCTTCATCGCCTTTTGGTGTCAAGGCATCCACCGTACGCCCTTTTTGTCTAACCACAAGAATTATAAAAATATATAATTCTTGTTTTTATTTTTGGTGTACAAGATGCTCTTAAATTTTATTGTCAAGGATCAATGGCCAGTGTTTGTGATTTATGCTATTCACGAAACACTTACGGAAAATACGAAATAATTTTTTGTTTTTTTCGTATCTTTCGTAATTTTTTCGTAATTATAAATAAACTAAAAAAGCCGCTTTTGAAGCGGCCCCAAAAAAATACAAACTAAAATTTAGCCGCTTCGCAATTTAACAATTAAAACTTTTTTTAACATATTTTGTTTATTCCTAGCCAAAATTCTTTAAAAGTTAACTGTAAATAAATTGTGGATAATTAAATAAAATTATTTTCTCTACACCATTATTTTACTACACCTCCAAAACCTGTCAAGATGACAAAATCTGGATAAAATTTATAATTTAAATCCTATTATAATTTAAATCCTATCAATTTATTAAAATGTCTTATTATTAAAATGTCTTAGAACAAAAATTACTTTTCAATTATTCTTTTCTTAATTTCTTCTTCAACTGATGTAACAAGCTTTTCCGGAGTAACGCCTGCCTTTGCCAGAGCATAAACAAAGGTAGGCACTTCTTTTAGAAATCTTTTTAAATCAGCATTTTCTTTACCTAAATCCTCAAGCTTTTTTTCTAACTCCCTTGCTTCTTTTGAACGCGCCAAAACTTTGCTATAAAATAGATCTCGAGCATCAGTGCTTTTCCTCAAAGATTCTTTAAAATTTGTTTTGCTTTCTTCTGCTTTTTTATCTGACGCACTCCATAAACCGCCCATAATTTTCTCAAGTACTCGTTGATAAGGATCGTCTGGTTTGAGCCGCTGGTCAGGAGGCAGGGCTGCTTTTAAGGCATATTCTAAACCCTGAGAACCGATTACTCCACCACCTGAAGCGGTCGCCAAAAATTTAAATCCTTCTGGAACTTGAGATTTTATTTCCCTAAGTTTTGTCTCTTGTTCTTCTTTCGGCAGCCTAAGAAAAACTTCTTTGGGGATCCCTTCGTATCTCAATAAAACTTCTGGATCATTAAAATCAACTAAATCAGAAGCATCCAAAGCGGCAATCTCGCTTTCAAAACGTCTGACTGCTTCATTAACTATTGAAGGGTCGAGCGGTTTTTCTGAAAATAGAAGCACCCCATATTCATCGCCGCCGCCAGTTGTAGCTAAAAGTTTAGAAATCCCTTGCTCTTTAAGCCATTTTCTAGTTGGTCCTTCTTCATTATGAAATACCTCAGCTATTCTTTTTAGAAATTCGGTTCCTTTGTCGTGCGATCCTGAAAGATCATTGGCCGCCTTAAGTCCATTTGCATCAAAAGATAAACGAGCAATTTTTTTAAATTCTTCATTGATCGGTTTCCCGCTTTTTAAAATTTTCTCAATTTCATCTAAAATTTCCATTTTGGCATACTCATCTTTTGGCATTCGTTCTCCTTCACCGACTAAAAAGCGCTTATCTTCGTATCCTTCACGAAAATTTTGAACTTCTTTTAAAGAGCGAACAGCAATAAACTGGTCAACCTTATCTTCAGAAAGGCCAAGCTCTATAAGCATCTTACGCTCTTCATTCATTTTTTCTTGAAGTCTTTCCTGAACAACTTTTGGTATTTCTTTAAAAGCCCCCTCTATCTTATCTTCTGGCTTCTTTTCCGCCTCTTTTACATTGAGTTCTTGCAAATATTTTAAAAAACTTTCTACATCAGGAAAGAATTCTTTTTCTTTGCCTGTTTCAAATTCTTGGTGATTTGTCATAATGTTAGCAAAAGTTAAATAACTTAAGTAATTAATAATAAAAAATCCGCTGACTCTCTGCTGCTTTTTAAAGTAGCAGAAAAATTGAAATAAATCAAGTCAACGGATTATTCAAATTTCATTCCCTTGTCTTTTTCTTATCCTCCTCTTTTCTTATCCTCCTCTTGCGCCTTCTTTCTGAACTCAACCAAAATATTTTCCAAAACTTTCCGTTCTTCAGGGGAAAGAGAGGTTTCTATTCTTCTCCTTTGTTCTTTAAGCTCCTCTAGTTTTCTTCTTTCTTGCAAAAGTTCCTCCCACCAATATTCTGACATTGCTTTTCTGAAATTTGCTTCTACTTCGGCAACTACTTCCTCCCAACCATTGGGATATTTTTCTTGAAATTCCTTTCTCCAATCTGAACGAAATCTTCTCACCCCTGTTTCAATCATGTCCTCCACCCATTTCCCCAACATTTCATCCTTTTTTAATTCCTCTAAAGTAACCATAAAAATTCTCCTTTTCAAGGTGTCTATATTTTACGCATAAAGTTAAAATCTTGTCAACCCTACCTAATTGACTGGCTAATTTACCCAGGCCGACTAAAACAAATCTCACTCCTGAAAGTAAATTATGATATAGCCTCTAAAACGCATCTGGGGCAGGGCACCTTTTTTAGAATTTTAAAATTAAATTATCCACAGAAAAAATCTTGACAAAAATTTTATTAATTTTAATATGAAATCTATAGAATAAATTTTATTAAAATTTAGAATTAAAAACAATGTCCCATCTGATGATTTTGTTTTTTTAAACCAAAATCTCGCCTGGTTTGGCAGATGCGTTCTAAATTTTAGAAAATATCTGCCAGGCCAAACGCGCTCTTTAACAATTTTAAATCTTAGACAATGCCTGGGTCTAAGAACCTTTGCGGATGGGAAGGAGGGAAAAGATAGAAAAGTCTGCAAGGTTATCTAACTGAGCGCATCAAACCCAAACCCGTCACGAAGACGGCAAAGAGGAGGAAAAGCCAATGAACGCGCTGCCGAAACCGAATCTTGTCAGCGAAAACTACATCTTCGAAACCCGCGGTCTCATCATCGAACTCATAAACGAGATCAGCGAAATGATGAAGATCAGCACAAAGGAAACACTGAAACCGTTTGGCGGAAGCCTTCCCGAAGGAAGCATCGTCCGCTTTCCGACAAACTGGAAGGAGTACTTCTGCGAACGCCTCAGCAAGCAGTTCACAGAGAGCGTCAAGGTCCAGGACAACTTGGCCAAGGCGCTCGTCACGGTAACCTTTGCCGTTGCCCGGTTCATCCAAGAAAAGATGGACTGGACTTCTTCCAAGGCCGGAACCGTGGCCATCGAATATGTTCTTTCAACTCTGGCCCTGGAGTACCCGACCGACATCATGGAGGTAGGAGAGTACTGCCAGATCGTGGGCAGGGATCTGAAACCGGCTTACAAGGCCCTAAACAGAGCCAAGGTCCTCATCCAGCCGACTGCTTTTGAGGAGGACTGGAAGACCGCTGTCTCGGTCGATGGGAAGAAGACATCCAAGAGCGAGATTAATGAGGAGGCAAAGAACGCCTACTTCACAATCTGCCTCCTGACGCACAACACCCACATCGGACTTTTCCGCCAAACCATCCAAAACGTTTTCCCGATCTTCGAGACAGAAGCGGCCTGGAAGGCCATCCGAGGCATTGCGGATCCGGCAGACAGAAACGGGGTGATTGCCCTTCTCAAAAAACGCATCAGCGAGACCGGCGACCCGATCGTCACTTTGACTGATGTCACCATCGCCAAGGAACAGGTCATAAATAACCAGATCCTCTCCTGCGGCATACCCACCGGCGTGACCATGGATGCCTACTTCAAGTATCTAAAAGCCATCCACGGCGAGCGGGTCACCAAAGAAACGAACCGCACCATCCAAATCGGGCCAATGCCGGTTGACAGTTTTCTCCAGGGGTTCCAGAACACCTACGGCTATGTCGGCAATGCCCGGATCGAGCAAACAAACGGCGCCATCGCCATCACTTTCACTCTTCGCGAAACAAGCGAGGACGAAGCAGGAGAAATAGGCGTGCCGGTCAGCCTGCGGCACTACCGGCAGACGATCAGGCGCCGCGCCGAACGCTTCTGCCCGGCTACTACCTAAAACTTCTCCGCTTTTGGCAAGGAAGCGGAAGCCAATCCATTGGCTAAATTTTACGGATAAAAAGAGGTTATCCGAAAAATCTTGCCAGCCAAGGAAAAGTTTGACAAGAATGTCGAACAAGTACCTTGGCTTTTTTATTTTTTTTATCAGGTAACAATTATTTATTTATCCATCTAATTTTTGCAGAAAACAAAAAAAGCCGTCGGAAAAAAATAGTAGCAAAATATAGTTTAGATATACGAATGATATTCAAGCCAATTTAATTTACAATTTACTAATACCCTGTCCTCATTTTTGGACGATCGCATAAAAGTTAGGACAACCCTGTTGTAATAACCTATTTAATAAATTAAATAATCTCTAAATAAAACAAAATGGCCGCAAAATGCGGCCCATGACAAATTAAAAAGATATTTTGTATTTATTTAAAATCCAAATGGTAGGCCCCATCAAAAACAGTTGGCGGGCTAGCGAGATATTCTTCCACTCTCTTTTTCAAAACCTTGCTTGGGCCGTCCGTGGGATATTTTGCTAAAATTGCTTCAAAAACCCTTTTAGCTGCATCCCACTCTCTTTTCAAATACAAATCAAAGCCAGTTGCAAATTTTTCTTTTAAATCTTTAAAACCATTCTCTTCTTCTTTAAAACCCATTACTTCATAAATTTTTACTGCCTCAGCCTTGCCTTTAACTACCACACAGTCAATCTGCCGCAAAACAAATTTATCTTTTACTTCTTTTGCTGTTGAATCAGCTATAATTATATTCACGCTGTAAAATTTAGTTAGACCTTCTAAGCGAGATGCCAAATTAACATTATCGCCGATGACTGTATAGTCAAAACGCTCAGACGAACCAATATTCCCAACGACCGCTTCGCCAGTGTTTAATCCCAAACCAATTTTAATTTCTGGGTAATCAAAATTTTTCCATTCTTCATTACATTCTTTTAAACGTCTTGTCATCAAAAGAGCGGTTCGCACAGCTGCTTCAGCATGATTTTTTAAAGGCAAAGGCGCTCCCCAAAAAGCCATAATCGCATCTCCAATAAATTTATCAACTACTCCTCGATTCTCTAAAATAATTTTGGCCATAGCTGTTAAATACTTATTTAACAATTCAACCAAACTTCGGGCTTCCATTTTTTCTGAAATAGTTGTAAAGCCGCGAATGTCAGAAAAAAGAATCGTTAGATTTTTTGTTTCTCCTCCTAATTTTATTTTTTCCGGGTGCGCTAAAATTTCATCAACTACTTCGCGAGAAACATAAAGAGAAAAATATTTTTTTAATTTTCTCTTTTCTTCTTTAATCAAGAGATAGCGCAAAACCAAACCCAAGATATAAGTTAAACCTAAAACAGCCAAAGGATAAAAAATTGAAAGGATTATCCCTTCAGCAAAAGAAATAAAAACCGCGACAAGATAAATAAAAACATAAGGCAAAAATAAAGGAAGAGCAATTCTAAGCCGAATATTAAAAATTGAAAAGGAGGCAATAAGAGAAAGGCCAAAAAAAATCAAAAAATTAAAACGAGGGTCTAAAATTTCTCTGAGAGTTTTTCTTTGCAAAAACGATTCAATTAAATTAGCATGGATTTCTACACCAGAAATCGCTTGGGCGCCAGAAGAGGGTGTAAAATATTCGTCATGTAGATTAGGGGCCTCTGCTCCTATCAAAACAATTTTATTATTAAACTCTGTTAAATCAATTTTATTTTCTAAAACATCAATAAAAGAAAATTTTTTAAAAGTATTACGTGGCCCAAAAAAGAAAATTCGATATAAACCAAATTGATTTAAATGATACAAATGACCATTAACTGCTAAAGTCGGGCCAAAGGTTTCCGACAAAGGTTCTTTGATTTTGCCTGCCTTTTCTAAAATTTTAATAAAAAAAGGACTAATAACCCTATCTTCATTTAAGACGACAAAAAAAGGGGCTCGGCGAACTTTCCCATCTTGGTCAGTTATAAGAAGCGAGTATCCAATAGAATGTTTTTCTAAAATCTCGGCTAAGGGAAAAAGCGGCTCCTTAAATTTTGGAAACTGATTTTTTTGCAAAGCGATTTTCCCTTCAACAGGAAAAACCAAATTATTATATTGATTTATAATTTCAAAGAACTCTTTGTCTCCAATTCCCTTTTCAGCAAAAGTCACATCATAACCGATAACCCGAGCGCCAGCTTCTTCTAATTTTTGAATTAATTTGCCGTGGTAAACCCGAGACCACGGCCATTCGCCAATGCCCTGGATTGAACGGTCATCAATACCAATAATCACAACTTCGTTTGAGACCGGCTCTCGTATAAAAAGTCTGTCTGTCAAATCTAAATCAACCCAATTAAAGATTCCAAAATTAAAAAGCAAAAAAACAACAGAACTTACCACCGCCGCCAAAGATAGACTCAAAATTAATTTGCCTAAAATATTCCAAATTTTAAAAATATTTTTTAATCTGTCAAACACCATAACTTTACAATAACCCCGCACTATTAGGCGGGGTCACAATTAAAGATAAATGCTTAAAATTTTTACTAAATTAAAGACAAACTTCTGACAAGAGGCTCCCTGTTTCTGGGTCAAACATTCTCACGCAACTTTTCTCACCTTTGGGGTATGTTTCGCTAACTCTAACATATCCTCCTTTTTCTTCATCATATATAAAGGAAACTGAGAGTTTAACATCAGTAGTACTGCCGCAGCAAACTTTCATTCTCATTACTTCATCATCAACTGTCGTTGCAATTTCAGTACAGCATAAAAGCCTTGTTTCACCTTGTATTTCATGCCTTTCCATGCCTATAATTTTTGCTCTTCCTTCAGGCGTATCCATGTAGGCCCCTGCAACACAGCCAACCAATTCGGAAGGGACTTCAGACGGTTCTATGCCAATGACCCCTTCTGATACTTCTTCTGTTTTTTCTAACAAGGGCAAAACAGGCTCAACCTTTATTACTCCTTTGATAAATTCCACTTCATCTGGGGACAAAACGCTTCCTAAATATTCTTTGGCAAAACTTTCCTGTGCCAAAACTCCTTTCAAAACCTTTAAAGACTCCCGATCATAGTAGTCAAACTGTTTAACAAGCCGCCAGGCCTCACTGGTTTTTGAAATTGTCTTTAAATTGTTTAGAGCCTGCGTTTTTTCACCTTGCGCCCAAAGCAACCTTGCCTCAAGAATTTTTCGCGCTTCAAAATTATTTATTTTATTCTGCCTTTCAAAATTATCAAAGGTGAAAACTAAAGACATTTTTTCCCCAAATACCTTTACTGGATAAACTGGGGAACCAGGTAAAGGCCCAACTTGTTCTAAAATTTTATCTCTTTTTTCTTTTACTTCTGTTCTAAAATTCTCGTCCCGTTTAAAATTATTTTTAAACCAATCTTCCTGTTTTAATTCGTCTTTAATTTTTTCAATTTTTGCTTGTTTTGCTCCTTTCTCTAAAGAAAAACTTTCATCAACATTAAGCACAGCTGTCTTTCCGGTCTCTTTTTCCAATATAGAGACCTGATCTTCAAGAACTGAGATGTCTGCTTTCCCATCCTGATATAAAAAGTTAAAAACTGTGCCTCTTACTGTTGCAACTACCCCGCCGGCTTCAACTTCAAAATAAGAATCAGGATGCAAAAATTCCAAAAGCCGATTCCAAATTTGGCCTTTTTCTAATTTTATTTTTACTTTTGTCAAAAAAGGAGTTTCCTTATCAATAAAACTTTCTTCAACAAAAATTTCCGAATCTTTATCAATAGTTACTTCATTCGCGTCAAATAAAACAAGCCTGGCTCTTCCTGTTTCGTCGGTTTTGATTACATCGCCGACTTGGATTTCTGTCTCATTAGTTATTTCTAGAAATTCTCCGCTGCCTGATTTTACAAAAACTTTGCCAACTTCTGGTATCACAGTCATCTTTAAATCACCGAATTGAATTGGCTTGGCATAAGCAATCATTGCCCAAGCCGCAACTGCAAATAAAAAAACGATTAAAATAATTAAACCAACGATTAAATTTTTCATAAAATTAATTTAAAAAATAGAATATATTCTAATTAAATCTTACCAAAAAAACACTTTTTAGGCAAACATAAACGAGCTCTTGACCCCGCACTTATTTTCTTTATTTCAATGAGAGATTAAGACAATCTTTAAAATATTGTTCATCTTTGTTAGTCTCGTAAAAACCAGTTCTTTTAGTTTTCCCGTTTTGCAGCAAAAGATTTACCTGCGTTCCTTAAATCGTTTTTGCAACTTATTTTCCCATGTCAATGCAGCAAATCAAAAGAAAATAAATGCGGGGCTTGACATAAATTTTAAAACCTGTTAACTTCTTAGATAAAACCAAGAGGAGGTAGTAAATGAAGAGAAAAAAGAATTTCGGGCTGAAAGAGTCTATCCTCCTCGATGTCCTCGTGGCCATCGAAGAGGCAAAAGCACAAGGAGAGTCTTCATTCGAAGAAAATCTCTCCCGCATCCTCAGAAGCAACGGCGACTTGAGGATTAAAGCAAAACTGAACAGGCGGGGATATCAGCTCGTCAAAGGATCTATCCCGCGCGCCGCAAGGAGTGTGGTTAAGAAATTCTTTTTGGGGGCATAATCTATAACAAAATTAAGCGCCGCGAAGCCAAAAGGCTTCGCTTTTTTAATATTTAAAAATTTTTCTATGCATAATGCCAGATACATATTAGACTCCATAAGGCCGTAGGCCTTATGGAATTTTGCAACCACACTCACTGCAAATATACTGGCATTAAAGGATTTGTTAGATTACACAGGTATGCCCTAAAATGGGCATATATGATTACAGAGAGAGCCAAATACAAGGCCAAAGTCTTAATCTTCTAGGAAAAGCACGGCCTTGAGGCTACCTTAGACGCTTTTCCCGTAAAAAGGCCGACTCTCTTTCTCTGGAAGAAGAAATTTAAAGAAGGAGGCGGCAGGTTAGAGGCGCTTAACGACAAGAAGCGCGTTCCTTTAACCAGGCGTAAGAGAATCTGGCCGTTTGAGATAAGGCAGAAGATTAAAAGCCTCAGAGACATAGATGAACATCCCAATTTGGGCCCGGAAAAGATTTATCCTTTACTATTATCTTTTTGTAAAGAGAATAATTTAAAGTGCCCTCGATCAAGAACCATTGCCAGGATTATCGCTGATGACCCGGAAAAGATGAGAGTGCTTCCAAAAAAGATAGCTCATTTCGGCAAGATTAAACCCATCAAGCGCCAGAAGGTATTGAGAAAGTCAAAAGATCTAAAACCTGAGTATCCTGGTCATTTAATCGCTTTGGATACGATAGAAAAAATCATCAATGGCGGCCGGAGATATGTCATTACCTTTGAAGACATTTACACTCGTTTTTCCTTTGCCTGGGCAACCAAGCCCCACGCCTCAAAAGCAGCTGAGGAATTCTTTGAGCTCTGTCTTAAAGTATTTCCATATTCATTCAACTTTCTCTGGGTTTTAACTGACAATGGTTCTGAATTCAAGAAACACTTTGCCGAAAGATTAAGAGAACTTCATTTAATCCATTACCACACTTATTCTAAGTGTCCTCAAATGAATACCAATCTGGGAAGATTTAATCGAACTATCCAAGAAGAATTCATTGACTACTTCAGCTACCTTTTAATCAATCCTGATAATTTTAATCGAAAACTTATTGATTACCTGATATTTTACAACACTGAAAGAGTTCAGTGCGCTTTTCAAAACAAACTTTCTCCAATACAATTTACGATGCAATGGCAGGAACAAAAATTACTACAAGCGCAACTACAAAACCAATCCATCAATCAATTACTTAAAATGCCTGTGGAGTCTAAAATTGGGTGGCATTATACATTCTATTGACAAAAACAAAAATCTATGATGTGATAAATTATTATGCGGTCATAAAAAGGAGGAACAGCCATGGAAAAAAACCATGGAACCACCGCTTTAAGCCAATTTGGAGAACTGGCTGCTATTGTTCTCCAGGCCTTGAGTAAAGCGCTTGAAGGCCTCGACATCAAAGAACTGTTAAAAGCCCTCAATGCAAACGTGGAGAAAATTCCAAACGCTTTACATCATCTTTTGGCATCTTTTATTAACCGAGAGGAAAAAACGCCAGACCCGGAACGAGAAGAAGAAATCATGACTTTCCCGCAGTACAGGAAAATTTTAACTGGTGAGAGAGAATACGAAATTATTCCTGCTGCCCAAAGACACGAAAGTTTCATCGCAGGAAAAGGTTTGATAGAGCGCGCAGAGAATCAAAAAACTAATCTTGGAGAAGAGGAGGCAAGGCATATTCTGCATCACCAAGATAAAATCATCCCCGTTCTGCGAAAAACTAACATCGTGTTCACTAACTGGCGCTCTGAAGACGGCCAACTCATTGCCTACATCGCCTGGAACGGCAAAGAATGGGATACGAGATGGCGACTCATTGACCAGGATTGGCAGCAGGCATACTCATGGTGGCTGATCAAGCGTCTAAAGTAATTTAGACGCACACCTCCGTTAGGTTGTTTGATGACAATCTAACGGATTTTTTTATATGTAAGCAAATGCAAGGCAGTGTCATCTCAAAACACAAAATGACAGCGCCTTACGCTATTGCAATGCGTGACAATCAATCGCCGCTTTCGTTTTTTGTTGATTATGAGGCAATTATCAAACTAAAAATAAAAAGCCAGTTGTTAATAACAACTGGGCAAAAACACAAAATTTGTTATATACCAAAAATTTCAAACAGTTTCTGAACAACTGCCTCTTTTGAAGCACGGTGGTCGCAGCCTGCCTTAAGAAGCATCTCCTGATACTCCTCATCGCCTGAGATAGCAACCATCGGACCTTTGAAAATTTCTCTGAACTTTCGGACAAGAGGCGGAGTAGTTAGGGCCCTTCCGGGAACGCAGGCGTCCATGACAATGGCATCTAAATCCGGATTGGCAGCAAATTGCTCTTCAGCCTCCTCCACAGAAAAAGCGCTAATTAAAATAATTCCACTGCCGTTTCTGCTTGAAAACTCAATCTGCCGGCGCCAAACATTATGCCACATCTTTTCGTCTTCCACAGCCAAAACCTTTTTCATTTTCCCTCCTTTTAAATTAGTCCCTCCTTAAACTGTCACCCAATATATTTTAGGTAATGCTTTATTCTCACACAATTTTTTATTTATGTCAAGCAGCAAATTTTAAAAAAATATGCCCCCGAGAGGATTCGAACCTCTAAGCCTTTCGGCACATGGTCCTAAGCCATGCGTGTCTGCCAATTCCACCACGGGGGCAAATTTATAGAATTTATTCTAATTAAATGCCTTAGATACCAATCTCAAACATCGACTTCTCGACAAAATATTTCATCAATTTATCATTTTTAAATGATAAAATATCTACGGCAACAGTAATATTTTAATTTATTTTTAAATAAAAATCAATCTCTTCGCGAGGTTGATCAAAAAGGAGGAATATGAAAAGGAAAATTTTTCGTTCTTTTCTCATTTTGATTTTTGCGGCAGGAGGGTTTTTTATTTTCAAAGAAAAATCATTTGCCGCAACAGCTGACCATTTAGTTATCAGCGAAATCCAAGTAGCTGGAACATCATCTAATGACGAATTTATAGAAATTTACAATCCAACTCTGGCTGCCGTGGATATAAGCTCATGGTCAATCCAATACAAAAGCGCAACAGGCACAAATTTTTACAAAAAAAATTTTTCCGCTGGGGCAGCTGTCCCAGCTCACGGCTGGTTTTTAGTAGCCCACAATGACTATACTGGCGCCCCAACACCTGATATGGCCCACAGCACATTTTCTATGGCCAGCGCCGGCGGCCATATTTTTTTGGTTAATAACCAAACAACTTTGACTTCAGCAACTGACCCATCAATTGTTGATAAAGTTGGCTATGGCACAGCCGACTCGCCAGAAGGTACTGCCGCACCAGCTCCACCAACCAGTCAAAGCATTGAAAGAAAATTTGGTGGTGATTTAGGAAACAGCGAAGATACGGATGATAATTTTGCTGATTTTGATTTGCAGACAACACCAAGCCCACAAAATACTTTAAGCCCGCCAAAACCTGACCTGCCGGGTCCTGTCTGCGGCAACAGTATTTGCGAGGTCGGCGAAGATGCGCTTACTTGTCCGGCTGACTGCCTACTTTCTGTTGAACCAAACCCAGGCGATGTTGTCATTAACGAATTCGTCAGTGATCCAGCCGAGGGTGAAGAATGGATTGAAATTTATAACAAAAAAGATTTTGATATTGATTTGACCGGCTGGACGCTTGAAGACGGAGTTGGAACAATTGCTACCCTCTCTGGCACAATTACGTCAGGCGGGGCAAATAAATTTAAAGTTTTTGAAATGGTAACAAGCAAACTAAACAACGATGGCGATATTATCAAACTTAAAAAATCTGATGGGACAGTTATTGACCAGGTTGCTTATGGAAATTGGGACGACGGGAATATCTCTGATAATGCGCCAAAAGCATCTGACCCAAATTCAGTTGCTCGAAAAACCGACGGCACTGATACTGACAGTGACCTGTCTGATTTTGCTGTTACAACCACTTTAACCAAAGGGACAACTAACATAATCACTGCTCCGCCGTCGTCTGGCGGAGGAGGCAGCGCCCCGTCGTCTACCACTCCCTCATCTCCTCCTTCTTGGCCAGTTGGTTCACTTCTAATAAATGAATTTGTTTCTGACCCAGCTGATAACGAAGTTGAATGGATTGAACTTTTTAACACAACAAACTCTCTTATCAATCTAGTCGACTGGACAATTGAAGATGGTTCTGAAACTGTAACCGTTCTTTCCGGGAGCGTCCCATCTTTTAGTTTTTATGTTTTAGAAAAACCAAAAGGTCTTTTAAATAACACTGGAGACACCATTATTTTAAAAGACCCAGCCGGCCTTATAATTGACCAAGTTACTTACGGTGATTGGGACGACGGAGATAAATCTGATAACGCGCCAACCGCAGCTGATCCAAACTCAGTCGCCAGAAAGATTGATGGTCAAGACTCAAACAATGACTATAACGATTTTATGGTTGCTGCGCCAACAAAAGGAACAACTAACGCTGGCGGGGCCACGCAAAACCTCGGCGTCCTCTATCCGCGCGACATTGTTATTAATGAAATTTTACCTAATCCAAAAGGCGATGACAGCCAAAACGAATTTATTGAATTAAAAAATATCGGCTCAGTAGAAGTTGATTTGGCTGATTGGAAAATTGGTGACGCGAGCACTAAAACTTACACTATCAAAGCCGCGGATTTTTCTTCCACTAAAATAAAACCAAATGATTTTTTTGTTCTCTATCGAAAAATCACAAATATTGCCTTAAATAACACTGGCACTGAAGCAGCCAAACTTTACGGACCAGACGGAACGCTCATAACCTCAATTGAATATTCTGGTCCAGCAGCTGAAGATAATTCCCTTGCTAGACAAGACACAGAATATTTTTGGACAACCACTCCAACGCCGGGCAAAGAAAATATTATTACCATGAAAAATCAGCCGCCAACCGCTGTTATCTCTGCTCCGACAGAAGCAGAAATTGGCGAGCCGGTTCTTTTTGACGGTTCTGATTCTACTGACCCAGAAAATGATGCCTTAACATTTTTTTGGAATTTTGGCGATAAAAAAACAGCCGAAGGCCCAACTGCCAGCCATACTTATGCAACTAAAGGAAAATTCAAAGTTGTTTTAACTGTAAAAGACAGTGCTGGGGCAACAAGTACGGCTGAAATTTATATTAATGTTGCTGACCCTGATGAAATGAAAAATTTTAAAGAAACAGGAGAGCCATTGATTTACATTAATGAACTTTTGCCAAACCCTGATGGTTCTGATGACGCGGAATGGATTGAACTTTTTAACGCTGGCAGCGAAAAGATTGATTTAACCGATTGGAAACTTGACGATGACGAAGGAGGCAGCAGACCTTACAAAATCCCTGAAAACACGAGTATTAATCCAGGCGAATACTTAATCTTTAAAAAAGAAAAAACAAAGTTAGCCTTAAATAATACTTATGACGCGGTTCGCTTGTTTGACCCGACCGGCGATATTATTTTTGAAATCAGTTATGACGAAGTTCCAGAAGGCGCTTCATACGCCCGGACTGAGAATGGCTCTTGGAAATGGACAACCGCTCTTACCCCAGGCGCAAAAAATGTTTTTACATTTCAAGAAAAATCTAGTGTCAAAAAATCAACCACTAAAACTTCCTCTGGCAAAACAAACTCTGCTGCCAAATATATTGAAACAACCTTAGAAGAAATCCGCGAGCAAGATTTAGGCGATAAAGTAAAAATCAAAGGACAAATCATTGTTGAGCCAGGTCTTCTAGGCAGCCAAATTTTCTACATTGCCAATGAAGAAGCCTGCCCAGGCATACAAATATATATGTATAGCAAAGATTTTCCTGACTTAAAACTAGGCGATTATGTGGAAATTATCGGCGTTCTTTCAGAAGCCGGCGGAGAAAAAAGAATAAAAGTGGCAGAAAAATCTCACATCAAAATTTTAGAAAGTAAAGAAGCGCCGACTCCGCTTTTGATTAAACTTTCTGAAGTTGAGGAAAGTCTAGAAGGGTGTTTGGTGAGCGCCTCAGGCGAAATCACAGAAAAAAGCGGCAGCAATTGGTATTTTGACGATGAAGAAGGAGAATTAAAAATTTATTTCAAGTCAAGCTTGCCCTTTGCAAAACCAAAAGCAGATATCGGCGAACAATTGGAAGCCACGGGCATTATAAGTCAAACCAAAACCGGCTTTCGACTTTTGCCCCGCTATGAAACTGACATAAAAATAAAAACGTTGACAGCAAAACAAGAACAGAAGGAAATTGAAATACCAGAAAACAAAAAACGAAAAGATATTCTTGGTATTTTAGGAGCGACGGCTGGAATTTTGGGTTTAACCCTTGTCGGCTTAGGTATCAAAACAGGCACTTTTAGTAATTGGTGGAAAAAAATTAAAGAATTGTAATTTTTATCTTAAATAAAAAACAGCCATCGAACTACGTGGCTGTTTATGTTTTCTTAATCAATGCCTGATAGGGCATTGGCTTCAACCAGTTCTTCCACCTCCTTTTCTTCCCAGTTTACCGCGTATATCTCGCGCGGGAAAAGAACGGGAAAAATTTCTTTCCTTAGCTGAGACGCTCTGTAAAGTCGATGTACCTCTGGCCCTTTTGAGCACTTGTGGTTCAAATAATCATCAACCATTTGAATCATCACTTCTGGCCAAAAACCAAAAGAAGATGTTTTAAATTTCAAGGCCTTGAAGTTAGGGGCAGAATTCTTATTCCTCTCTATCCCGTTCTCTTGACTTTCTTTACTCGTGTTGTCAGACATCTTCCAGGTCATAAATGGCAAAGGCCAAACTTCGAGACAGAGTTTTTTAAGCCCTGCTTCCATTGCCTCCTTTTCAAAAAAGACAAAACGTAAGCCGTACTCATCGGTGTTAGCAATCCGAGCATCTGGAACCCCTTTTTGAAGCATTTTCCGAAGTCGTTCGGTATCCTCTTTCAAGCGTGAATCAAAGTACACCAAATGTTCTTTTCCTTCGAAGTTAAATGACCTACATTTCAAAAAGGTCTTTTTTTGAATCAAGCCTTCTACATCCCCAGGCTCTTTTTCTCCGCGAAAACACCACGCTTTGACTCGTTCATAATCGCTTGGATCGTGCCAGGAGAAAATTATTTTATCAGTAAGGAGACAGTCATTAAAAAAAACTCCTTCAAGGTGCCGGGTAATATCTGCGCAGCTCTCTGCTTGCTCATGCTTTTCATAAGTCAATCTTATCTGCAAAAGCAGCATGGCAAGATAAAGAAGCCTTCTTGCGTCAAACTCACGAATTCTTGATAAACCATTGTCTTCTTTTGCCTTTGCCTCAAATTTGCGCCAATCCAAAAGCAGCTTTACATAATCATCAGAAAAAGCAATCACTCCCTCTGATGAAAACACTTCTGAATAGCGCCTAGGGATCCACCTTTTCAAATCTCTAAGCAAAGTTATAGTCGCCCTTATACTTTCATTCAGCAGATGAAGGCTACGGGTGCCTTGGTGTGAGCCTAACTGCTTCCTTAACATCCCAATCAGAGCGATCTCATTTTCGCGTGGCGGCAAACTTTCCATCTTTTCTGCCAGACTGCGCAATCTCATCGTTTCCATCCACAAAAGCGGATTCTTATGCCGTACTTCTGGCATCTCCTCCTCTTCCGGCAACCTCACCTGAAGCAATGGAAAGTTCAATCTCCACATTTTTCCCTCCTTTTTGACATTGTTTCCCTCCTTTTTAAACTCGCACTGGACGTTTGGCAAAATTAATCTATTTTTAATTTAAAGAACAAACTAAAAATAATTCTAATTTAAAAAATAAAATTTGTAAAGGGCGCGCTTCCACAGAGTAAATACAAAATAAATGTGCTGACAATGCTTAGATCTTTTTAAGCATGGGTTCATGCAAAAAACGAAAAGTTAATATTTTACAAAAATAAAAACACCCTCCCAAATTTTTCGTAACAAAGGGAGGGATGAGATTAAGCCACATGTCTCTTTTTTACAATTGAGAACAATCTGGGGAATCGGCATCTTTTTGGGGAAAATTGCATTCCTTCTCATTACATTCAGCCGGCGAGTTCTTTAAAAACCCAAAAGCCAGCCAAACAAGAAAACAAAGGATTAAGCCAAAGAACAAAAATGACGCGACGCACAAGATAAACATTCCTGCCGTTATCTTGGCTTCAGGTCTTGCGCTCTGCTCTATCTTTATAATTATCAAAGACGGCAAAAGAAAAACGGAAAGCAGACCGACAATCAATGCAACCAACTCAGAAACCTTATTCGCCATTTTATCCTCCTAAATTTTTAAATTGCAAAAATACTTTTGTTCTCTCTCGCAAAAAGAACAGTAACTTTGATCTTTGTCAGAAAGATGACATGGGTTATTATCATAAACGCACAAGAAAACCGCCTTTTTTGACCGACTAATCTTCCAATGAATGAGCAAAAAAATTATTCCGTACAGCAAAAAAATAATACCCCCGAGTATCCAACTGCCAGCAAACAATCCTAATGCCATCTCTGCCATTTTACCCTCCTTTTAAATGGTCCTTTTTTATTAATTATAGGAATAGTATACACCAAAAATATTTTTTTGCAATACTATAAAATTATTTACAGCACTATAATTGACATTTCCTAAATTCATTGATATATTCTTAAAAAAGCGGGAGTAGTTCAGTGGTAGAACGTTTCCTTGCCAAGGAAAAGGTCGCGGGTTCAATCCCCGTCTCCCGCTCCAGAACAAAACAAGACCCTTGGGTCTTTTTTTGTTATAATGAAAATAGAATATTTAGAAATTTATAGTCTAGTACTTTTTGCGCTGCTTTTTTTCTACCCCGCTTTGTGCAGGTGATACGCTAGCCAACACTAATTTAAGCCACAAATATATTACGCACTATGACTAATCTAGAAATCGCCAAAATTTTCCGAGAGATGGCTGCTCTCTATGAAATGCAGGATATTCAATTCAAACCACGGGCTTACGAGCGAGCAGCTAAAAGTTTGGAAACCCTTGGCCGAAATGCTCAAGACATTTACAAAGAAAGCGGCCTTTCTGCTTTAGAAAAAATTCCTGGTATTGGGAAAAGCCTTGCTTTGCACATTGAAGAACTTTTAAAAACTGGTCGATTAAAAATTTATGAAAAATTGAAAAAAACAACCCCGGTTGAAATTGATGAGTTAATGGCAATTGAGGGAGTCGGCCCAAAAACAATTCGAGTTTTGTATAAAAAGTTAAAAATAAAAAATGCAGCTGAATTGGAAGCGGCGGCAAAAGCCGGAAAAATTGCCAAACTTCCTCATTTCGGAATTCAAAGCGAACAAAAAATTCTAAAAGGCATTGAATTTTATAAAAAAAGCAAAGGCAGATTTTTACTTGGCATTGTCTTGCCAGTCGTAAAAGAAATTGAAGCGCGTTTGAAAAAAATTCCAGGCGTTAACCAAGTTTGCACTGCTGGTTCAGTCCGGCGACGGCAAGAAACGATCGGCGATATTGATACTTTGGTTACAACAAAATATCCAGAAAAAATCATGGATGCTTTCGTAAAAATGCCTGAGGTCGAAGAAGTTTTAGCAAAGGGGCCAACTAAAACAATGGTCCGGCTAAAGTTTGGCATTAATGCTGATGTTCGCGTTGTCAAACCTTCTCAATATGGCTCGGCCTTACAATATTTTACTGGCGACAAAAACCACAATATTGAACTAAGAAAAATTGCTATTGAAAAAGGTCTAAAATTGAATGAATACGGAATTTTTCGCGGAGAAAAAAGATTGGGCGGAAAAACTGAGGAAGAAATTTATAAAATTTTGGGCATGGAATGGATTGAGCCAGAACTAAGAACGGCCAGCGGCGAAATTGAAGCAGCTCAAAAGAAAACCTTGCCAAAAATTATTGGCTACGGCGATATTCGCGGCGATTTGCACGTCCACTCAAAATGGAGCGAGGGCTTAAATACAATTGAAGAAATGGTTTTGGCCGGAAAAAATTTAGGTTATGAATACATTGCTATCTCAGATCACACCGGCACTTTGAAAATTGCTCATGGCTTAGACGAAAAAAGATTATTAAAACAAATAAAAGAAATAGACTGGCTGAACGCTGAATTTGCTAAAAGAAAAATTGACATTAAAATCCTAAAAAGCGCTGAGACAAATATTAAACCAGATGGAAGTATTGATGTAAGCGATGAAATTTTAGCAAAATTAGACATTGTCTTAGCCGGAGTGCACTCGCATTTTAAGATGCCAAAAGAAAAAATGACCAAAAGAATTATTAAAGCAATGGAAAATCCTTACGTTAACGTTATTGTTCATCCAACTGGCCGGGTGATTTCCCAACGCCCGTCGTATGAAATTGACATAGACCAAATAATGAAAGCGGCAAAAGAATTAGGTGCAGCATTAGAAATAAACTCATACATGGATAGATTGGACTTATGCGACACAGACATTAGAAAAGCTGTAACCATTGGAGTAAAAATGACAATCGACACCGACGCTCACAATAAAAATCAATTGAAACTAATAGAATTGGGGATCGCTCAAGCGCGTCGTGGTTGGGCAACAAAAAATGATATATTAAACACACAACCATTGGAGGTAATGCTAAAATTTTTCCACTCCAAAAGAAAACAAAAACCCTATCTGCGATTGAGAACATTTTAAATTTTTAGTTTTAACTAAATACTTGCTCGATTTAAAAAAAAATGATAAAATCTAGAATAATTTTGCCGCCGTGGTGGAATTGGTATACACGACAGACTTAAAATCTGTTGGCTGAATAAGCCTTGTGGGTTCGAGTCCCACCGGCGGCATTAATAAAACTTCAAGCCAAATAATTCAGCAGCAAAATCACCACAATTCTATGCCGAGGTAGCTCAGTGGTAGAGCGAAGGACTGAAAATCCTTGCGTCGAGAGTTCGATTCTCTCCCTCGGCACCAGCGAGGAATTGTCAAATTTGCCTCGCCCGCTTCGGCGGGCTCGGCAACCAAATTGTAAGGAATTTTGGGCGAAAAAATCAATTGGCGGTTTTGTAAAATATGGTTCGAGCCGATATTTTTAAGAAATGTTGTCATTTCTTTTTTGTTTTCGGTTTCCACCAATTTTGCGGCTTGATTAAGCGATAAAACAAACTCACGAGCCGGTTCGAGCCAAGATAACCCTTTTTGCTCAAAGTCGGTAATTTTCTCTTGCAATTCCATTTTTTGCGATAACAATTCCTGCTTTTTGGCGGCGTATTCTTCTGTGGATAAAGCGTCGTTCAAAAACACATCAAGCAGCTTTGCTAATTTGGTCTCAATTTGTTTTAACTCCCATTTCAAACTTTCTACTTTTGCTCGAGCTTGTTGTTTGGCTAGCTCTTGTTCGCTATCCAACGTCGCCAAAACTTTTTCAGTGTCTTGGCTCGACAAAGAAACTTTTTGAAGGAAAGTTTTAATTTGTTCCGTCAGTTGTTCCTCTCGTAAATAATGCTTTTCTTGGCATAAACCTTTTTTCTTGGTGCAACGATAATAGTTGTGTCCTTTTTGTTTTTCAGCGGTGATTGAACAACCACAGGAAGCGCATTTTAGCAAACCAAGAAAAGCAAAATTGTGTTTTCTGATTTCTTGGACTTTCCCTCTTTTACTCATCACTTCTTGGCATTTATCGAAAAGTTTCTTTGAAATTAACGGTTCGTGTCGTCCCTCAAAAATTTCCCCGCGATATTTCATCAAACCAATGTAGAAAATATTTTGTAGAATTTTTTGGATATTGCCGATTGAAATTTCTTTACCGAGATTACCACGCAAACCTTTTTCTTTGCACCAATTTGCGAGAGATTTCAATGTATATTCGCCAGTGGCATAAAGCTCAAAAAGTTTTTTCACTTTCCTTGATTTTTCTCGGTCAACATCTATTAAGCGGGTTTTCGGATTATTCAAATAGCCCACTGGCGCCCAGCCGGGCCAAACTCCATTTCGTATCTTTTGGCGTAGTCCGCGCTTCACATTCTCTCGCAAATTATCTACAAAATATTTTGATTGACCAAAAGCAATGTTTAGCATAAATAAATCCTGCGGTGTCGGTTCAAACCAAAAAGTGGGGAATTTGATGGACTTAATCAAGCCGCGATCAACGAAGTGAATTATTTTCCCACCATCGACAGAATTACGAGCCAACCTATCCGGGTGCCACGATATTATTCCTTCGGCTTTTCCTTTCTCAATCAATGACAACATTTCGGCGAACTTTGTTCGCCCAGGTTCTTTGGCGGTTTTTGCCTCGCAAAGCGAGGCGACAATTTCAAGTTTTTCTTTGGCGGCAAATTCTTTTAGCTCAACAAGTTGAGCTTCAATGGATAAGACCTGTCGGTCTTCTTCCTCAGTGCTCTTGCGAGCATAAATTATGTATCTCATAGCTTTCTCCTTGGTTAGTTAATAATTATTGAAAAAATTTTCTTTTACTTGCGGCTTCGCCGCAAACAAAACAGCCAATTGATTTTTTCGCCCAAAATTCCTTACAATTTGGTTGCCGAGCCCGCCGAAGCGGGCGAGGCAAATTTGACAATTCCTCGCTGGTGCTCTATTCTTAAAATAGTTCGAACGCATTTCGCCGCCTGCGGCGGCGAGGAGAAGCCCCCAAAAATTTGAGCGGACAACGCCTGCGAACTTAAAAACTGCCAAAGAACCTGATAAAAATATCGGCTCGAATCATATTTTGTTAAAAAAAATTTTTTCATTTTATTTGTTTACAGAAATTCTTGGAAATTTCTGTTTTTTGTTTATTTAAGCTATTTTTAGCGATTTTCCCTCCAACTATTGACAAATAACCTATAATATGCTATACTGGTCTATTCAGAATTGAGTAGCGAATTTTTGGAGAAAGCTCCAAGAATTTCGCTCCAAATCTGATTAGCACCTTGAAAAGACGAGAGAGAAATCACTTCTTTTTTTGCCGCTCTTAAGTGGGTAGCGCCTTGGGTATCAAATTCTTGGTATTCAGCGCGCTACTCACGGTGAGTGGCGACTGGGCCGCACAGCATCGCGGCGATTCACGCCCACGGGGTGTCCGCAAGGACAAATCCAACCCTACGGGCAAGAATAGGAGGAAAAAAATGAAGGTCTACACAATCGAGTCGGGGAAAGTTTCGGAAGGCGCGACCGTTGAGAAGCTCGCCCTCAAAGGGGCGGGCATCGAGATTCCGGCGATCATTGTCGGAGAAGATGGCCGCGGCCGTGAGCGCGGCGTCCTGCCAGTCCAACTGACCAATGGTCAGTATAAGGAATGGCAGGAGAAGGGCCGTGTGCGGATCGAGTTCGCTGAAGTCGGCACGACCAAGGCAGGAAAGCCGAAGCTGTTCGCTAAGGACAGCGCGGGCACCGATGAGAATGAGAAAATCATTTGTGTGTTCCGTACACACATCGGCTTCCGCGGCGGCAACAACCACACGGGCGATCGGATCGGTGAAGAGGAATACGACGATTGGGGCACCAAGAAGACTCGTCCCATCTTCGCTCCGTTCCCCGGTGAGATTCTCGTTCGTGGCGTCATCGCCCAAGGCGATGCGGGACGCATGGGTTCTGGTGACCAACTGGTTGCTGTTATGCCCAAGGGCGTTTTCCGCACAGCTTACAGCGGGCGCCTCTACGGCGCGCCCTCGGCTCACTACTACTGTTGGAACGGCCAGCAACTGCTCGGTGGTCTGACCTGGGACGAGCGCTGCGCCAGCGACATTTTCTAAGGGAGGAGACAAGATGAAAACGTATTTCGGTTTTGTGCTGGCGGACAGCATGTTCGTCGGCGACTGCAACATCAACCGCCGGACTATTTCCGTCGAGGAGGTCAAGGCGCTGGTTGCAGGGGGTGTCGAGTCCTGCTGCAACCCCAGCCACTCCGCGACGATCAAAGCCATGCGTTCGCGGTTCGGGATTGATGTTTCGATTCCCGAAACTCCGCCCCGCGTGGAGTTGCATTCCGGCGACAGCGTGATCGTGATGGGAGTTCGTGGCTTACCCCGACTCACTAATCGGCACGAGTACACCGAAGGCGAAATCGCGCAAGCGACTTTCTCCTTCGCACTGTACACCGTCGCCTAACTCTCTCGGCTCATCATGCCCCCTGCGGAATTCGTCAATGACGAAAACTCCAAAGGGGGTTTTTCTTTTTGTAAAAGTGCTAAAGAATTTGCCGCCAAATCAGAAAATTTTTGTTTGAAAAATTTTCTGAAATGAGTTATGATTAACTCATAGAAAATCTTGAAATTGTCAAAGTTCGCGGCGAAGCCGCTCAAATTTTTGGGGGCTTCTCCTCGCCGCCGCAGGCGGCGAAATGCGTTCGAACTATTTTAAGAATAGAGCACTTACGGGGCGTAGCGTAGTGGCTTAACGCGCATGCTTTGGGAGCATGAGATCGTGGGTTCAAATCCCACCGCCCCGATAGGAAATAAAAAATCAAAAATTTTACATTTTAAATTTTAGATTAGTTTTTGCGGGTATCGTATAATGACTATTACCCGCCTGCCATGGCCTTTGCGGATGTAGCACAATGGTAGTGCACTAGCCTTCCAAGCTAGGTACGCGGGTTCGATTCCCGTCATCCGCTGAGGCAATGGCGGGCAGGTGTCACCCCTTCAAAGTGAAGATGACGGCTTGTCCTCCCACCTTTTTGGCAATTATCTTTTTATAAATTATTATGCTTAGATAGAAGCAGAATTATCAAAAAGGTGGGAGGGTGAAATTCCGCTTACCCGCTTTTGGAAAATAAAGGATAAATAAAAAATAAAATTCAAATATGAAAATAAAAGATGTCATGATTAAAAAAGTCATAACCATAAAAAGCGGCACGACTCTTGAACGAGCCGCGGAAATTTTGGTTAAAAACAATATCAGCGGCGCGCCGGTGGTTGACAAAAATGGAAAATTAATTGGCATAATTTCAGAAAAAGACTTATTTAAGACACTTTACCCAAATTTTCGAGACATTGTTCGCGACATTAAATTTTTACTTTCAAAAAACAAAATAAAATATCAAATTAAAGAAAAGAAAAAAACTATTGTAGACAAAATAATGACAGAAAAAATTATAACCATAGATGAGAATGCCTCTCTTCTAAAAGCTGGCTCGCTAATCCTCACTGAACGAATTCACAGAATCCCGGTAGTCAAAAATGGCAAACTCATTGGCATTGTCAGCCGACGAGATATTTTTAGAAAGCTCTTAAAATCTGATTTAGAAATTTAGTACTTATTTAAAAACTTCTATGTTCGTTGATTTTATTAGCATAATTAAACAAGTTAAAGAATTAGCTTTCCCTGACAAGTTATTTTTAGCTATTTCTTTTAGAGCCTTGGGACAAGAAGAACGAAAAATTTTATTGGAGCAAATAAAAAGTGCTCCAAATTTTTTAAATGAAATCATAAAAAATTATTTAAAGAAAAAAGATTTTTTAGAAAAAGGGGACGATGTTGGATATTACAGTTACCTCGAAGAAGAAGAAAAAAGACTAAAAACAATGGTTGAAGAACATCTTGAAAAAGAAAAACAAAAACAAATAAAACAAATTACCTCCCAAATCTAATTTTATGGACAGAGAAAAAATTTCACCAGAACAATTTAAAGAAGAAGTTTCCCCACCTGAAAAAGAAGCCGGCTCTTTAAAAGACTTGCAAAAAGAGTTTAGCAACTATTTTAGCTCTGGTGATTTCCAAAAAATCTCAAAAAATCCTGATACCTTGTTCTTTAATTTACCCAATGTCTTTAATAAATTAAGCAAAGAAGGAAAATTCGAAGAAATAAATCGTCTCCAGGAATTGGCTTTAAAAATGATAACAAAAGAAAGACGGCCAGAACAAAAAAGAACAATTCAATTTCCTGCTGAAAAACCGCTAATTTTTGAAAGACTAAAAAAACTGCCAAAATCTTTAAAAACCGCCTTTTTAGGTTTTACTTTTCTTACTACTTCAGCTGTTGCTTTAGACGCCGGCTACCGAACTGCTCAAGAAAGACCGTCTGAGGAGGCAAAAATAGAAGAAATTGCCCCCAAACCTCCAGAACATATTTGCACAGAAAATATGTGTCAAATTATTACAGAAAGACCAGATATTAATAAAATAGAAAATGATTTAAAATCATTTTTAGGAGATTTAGAAGAATTTTCAAAATTAACTCCTAAAGAACAGGGTGAAGAAAAACAATTTCTTGAAGAAACTTACCGATTTATAATTAACAAAAACCCTGAAGCAACTAAAGATCCCAATATACAAAAACTCGCCTTCCAAATTGAGAAAAAATTAGGCATTAATCTCTAGGTTTTAGATACACAAATAAAAAGTGTGCAATATGTCTTGGCCTAATACAAGCCATTGACAATTTTCTAAAAATTTGCTATATTAAAAAAATTCCCAAAAATATGGGAATTTTTTAATTTATTTTTTATGCCAATTTATAATCAAAAATTGCAAATAATCACTAATTTCGCTGTTATTTTAGCCGTAATAGCAGATTTATTTTTTCCAAAAGTAGCCACAGCAGATAGCCAAATTCCAAATGTTATTTATTCTGAATCTCAAAAAATTCAGAATTCTGCCTCCACTGCTCCCCAAAACCGCTTAACAAGAGCCGAGGATTCAAAGCCAAGAAAAGTAATCTATGTTACAGTAACTGCTTATTCAAGCACTCCTGACCAATGCGATAATTCACCTTTCATAACTGCCTCAGGCACCAGAGTCCACGACGGAACATTAGCAGCAAATTTTCTTCCATTTGGCACAAAAGTTCGCTTTCCTGAATATTTTGGCGATAAAATTTTTACTGTTGAAGACCGAATGCACCCCCGTTTCTTTTATCGAGCAGACATCTGGATGGAAACAAGAGAAATGGCTAAAAAATTTGGTATCAAAAAATTGAAAATGGAAATTTATTGATAAAACCGGATTTTCACAAAACAAAAAAAGCTGCCAAAAGCAACTTTTTTAAAATAATTTTGACATTTTGGTTGTAAGGATGTATACTGCTATTATGGGAATAAAATATAAAGTTAATGAAAATTTTTTTAGAGGATGGTCGCACAAGATGGCCTATATTTTAGGTTTTATTTTTGCAGACGGAAGTCTTGAGGATGCTCCTTATTTGCGGGGAAAATATTTGAGGATTCATAATACTAATTTCAAAATTGTTAATAAAATTAAAAGTACAATGGGGTCGGAACATAAGATAATTCGCATTCCGGCTGTTGGCAATCGAAAGACGCGTTTTATGCTGAAAATCGGAAGTCATAAAATTTTTGATGATTTAAGTAAATTCAATTTACATCCAAATAAATCGCTTAATTTGAGTTTGCCCATTATTCCCCCAAGATATTTTGGGAGTTTTTTAAGAGGATATTTTGATGGGGATGGTTGTGTGCACGTAGAAAAACCAAAAGGTATTTTAAAAGTTATTTTTACTTCGGGATGTAAAAAATTTTTAGACCAACTTTCAATTTTGATAAGTCAGAATGTGGGCGTCAAGCCGCGCAGAGCGGTAAATAGCAAAAGAAGTTATCAATTAAGATATTCCCAGAGAGAAGGATTAAAAATTTTAAGCCATATTTACAAAAATACTGAAAATAAGTTATATTTAATCAAGAAATACAGCATTTACCGAGATTTTTGTAAGATAAGAATGAAGAATGGCCACGTGGTGAAGTAGCTAACACTGCGGTCTGCAAAACCGCTATTCGCGGGTGCAATTCCCGCCGTGGCCTTTTTAAAATATAAGTTCCAAGTTCCAAGTTATAAATTCCAAGCCTCAAGCCCACGCCAATGCTTCAACAAAAATTCATCATTATTGATGGTAACGCCCTACTTCACCGCGCCTGGCACGCTCTACCGCCCTTGACCACCAAAGCCGGTGAACTAATCAATGCGGCTTACGGATTTACTTTGGTTTTAATGAAGGTACTAAAAGAATTAAAGCCAACCTATGGAGCCGTAGCTTTTGATCGGCGAGCAAAAACTTTTCGCCATGAAATGTACAAAGAATACAAGGCAACAAGACCAAAACAGCCAGAGGAACTTTATGAACAGATCCCAAAAATTAAAGAAATTCTTAAGGCCTTTGGCATTACTATTTTTGAAAAAGACGGCTACGAAGCAGATGATTTAATTGCCACAATTTGTGAATCCCCTTCCGTTGAAAGACCTGACATGGAGTCAATTGTCGTAACTGGCGATATGGACACCCTTCAGTTAGTCGATAACAACACAAAAGTCTATGCTTTGCGCAAAGGAATTACAGACACAGTTGTTTATGATGAAAAAGCAGTTCAAGAAAAATACGGTCTCTCTCCAAAACAGTTAAATGATTTTAAGGCCTTGCGCGGTGATCCTTCGGACAATATTCCTGGAGCGCGCGGCATCGGCGAAGTTAGCGCCGCCAAGTTAATTCAGGAATTTGAGACAATTGAAAAATTATATGAGGCCATAGAAAAAAACGATAAACGGCTTCAAAAATTTAAACCTCACACCATCGAAATTTTAAGAAAAGAAAAAGAAAACGTTTTTTTAGGAAAGAAGCTGGTAACGCTTGTAACTGATGCGCCGGTTGATTTTAATCTGGAGAATTGCAAAATAAAAGTTGACCCAAAAGAGGTGAAAAAAATATTTGAGCAATTTGGTTTTGCTTCTCTACTGGACAGAGTTGATGATCTTGTGGCTGGAACGCAAGGTAATTTGTTCTAAAATAAAAGTAACCAATAACGCGCAACCAGTAGCCAGTAATTTTTAAAATAAAACTCAATTTGTACGCGTTGCCCGTTACGGGTTACTCGTTACTAAACACTTTTATAGGTATATGATTAAAACCGAAATAATCGATACGCAAGAAAAACTAGATATTTTTATCAAGAAGCTCGCTAAACAACGGGCTTTTGTTTTAAATACTGAAACAACAGGTTTGGACCCATTTACCTTGAAATTATTGGGCATTAGTTTTTGTTTTGGAGAAAAAGAAGCGTATTACGTGGATTTCAGATTTCAGATTTCAGATTTCAGATTTTTGAGAAATGTTTTTGAAGACCCAAAAATTAAGAAGTGGGGCCATGATTTAAAGTACGATTTTGAAGTCCTTCATGAAAACGGCATAAATTTGGCTGGCATAACTTTTGATACAATGATTGCCGCTTATCTTTTGAATCCAGGAGTGAGGATCTATAATCTCGACTCATTAGTCATAACAAAACTTAATAGCAAAATCACTCCTATCAATACCTTAATTGGTGACGGCAGAAAAAAAATTCCGCTTGAAAATGTGCCAGTGGAAAAATTTGCCAAATATTCTTGCGAGCGGGCAGAAGCGACATGGCGATTAGTTGAAGTTTTAAAATCAGAACTCAAAGAAGCAAATTTAATAAATGTATTTGAAGAAATTGAAATGCCTCTTTTGCCTGTTTTGGCAAAAATGGAAATTGAAGGAGTAAAAGTTGATGTAGAACTTTTGAAAAAATATTCTCAAAAAGTGAAAAAAAATTTGGAGAAAATTTCAGAAAAAATTTTTAAATTGACAAAAACTAGCTTTAATCTTGACTCCCCTCTCCAACTGCGCGAAATTTTGTTTAAAAAATTAAAAATCAAAACAATTGGCTTACGGCGCGGTAAAACAGGCATTTCTACTGAAGCCAGCGAACTTTTAAAATTGAAAAAAACGCATCCGATTATTGATTTAATTTTAGAATATCGAGAGTTAAGTAAACTCTGTTCCACCTATCTTGACGCTCTACCCAAAATGATTGATCCAAAAACTGGCAGAATCCATACAAGTTTTAATCAAGCAGTTACGGCAACCGGCCGGCTTTCTTCTTCAAAACCAAATTTGCAAAATATTCCAATAAGAAGCGATCTTGGCAAAATGGTAAGAAGCGCTTTTATTGCGCCAGCTGGCTTTAAAATTTTGGCAGCTGATTATGCCCACATTGAATTAAGAATCATTGCTTCTTTAGCTAATGACAAAAAAATGATTGCCGCTTTTCAAACCGGCGAAGATATCCATGCGAACACGGCTTGCCAAATTTGGGGAATTAAAAAAGAAGAAGTGACGCCTGAAATCCGCCGAGCGGCAAAAACAATTAACTTTGGCGTCACCTATGGGATGGGAGCTAAAGGCCTTGCTGAAAGCGCTGGCATTTCTCTTGAAGAAGCAAGACAATTCATTGCCAAATATTTTACAATTTATAAGGGAATAAAAAACTTTTTAGAAGAAACAAGAGAAAAGGCGCATGATTTTGGTTTTTCAGAAACTCTTTTTGGCCGGCGCAGATATCTCCCAGAAATTTACTCTGAAATTCCTGTAGTCCGGGCCGAGGCAGAACGCATGGCAGTAAATATGCCTGTTCAAGGCACAGCCGCCGATATTATAAAGTTGGCAATGATTGCCATTGCCGCCGACTTGCCTAAAATTAGTCCTAACTCTAAAATGATTTTACAAGTTCATGATGAATTAGTTTTTGAGGTACCGGAAAAAGAAATTAAAAAAGTTGCTAAATTTATAAAAGAAAAAATGGAAAACATCGTTAAATTAAAAGTGCCGATTATTGCAAATATAGAAGTTGGCAAAAATTGGGGAGAAATGGTTAAAATGGAATTATGAATTATGAAGTATGAATTAGGGTTATATTGATTGTTTAAGCAAATTCTATCCATGATTCATGATTCCTGATTCCTAATTCATTCAATATATGATTTTCTTTCTTTACGGCGAAGACACTTACCGCTCCCGCCAAAAACTTAAGGCAATTAAAGAAAAATTTAAAACCTCTGACAAAAGCGGAGTTAATTTAATTGTCTTGGATGGAGAAAAAACGCCAATAAAAAATATATGCAAGGAAATTTTAACCGCCCCTTTTCTCCATGAAAAAAAACTGATTGTTATAGAAAATTTAATCAAGAAAAAAAACGCCGCGCATGACGAAATTATTAAATTAATTGAAAAAGACCAAATCCCAAAAAGCTCAATAATCGTTTTTTGGGAAGAAGGTGATGTCCCGCAAAATACCAAAATATTCAAAATCTTAAACCGCCCAAAATACGCTGAAAATTTTCCCCCCTTAAAAGAAGCGGCTTTGGAAAAATGGCTTAAAAAAGAAATTGAAAAAAGAAAGAATAAAATTGAAACGCAAGCCTTAAAACTTTTAATTAATTATGTAGGCAATGACCTTTGGCAAATGACAAATGAAATAGAAAAATTGACTGCCTACGCAAAAAGCAAAAAAGATAAACAAAACATCGTTACTGTTTCTGATATTAATCTGCTTGTCAAAAGTAAATTAGACGACAACATTTTTAATCTTATTGATGCGTTGGGGAATAAAAATAAAAAATTATTTATAAAATTACTTGATGAACAATTTCAAAGCGGGTTATTCGCTGGGCAAATCATTGGGATGCTCGCCAGACAGTTAAAAATTTTACTTCAAATTAAAGAACTTTTACAAAATGAATATCCTTTTATCTCTTATTATGACCCAGCAATCCACCAAAAAATCGCCAAAGAATTGAATCTCCATCCTTATGTTGTTCGAAAAGCCATTTATCAATCAAAAAATTTTTCTATTGAAAAATTAAAAGAACTCCGTAAAGATTTGATTTCTGTTGAAATTAAATTAAAGACATCACAAATAGACCCTGAGCTTCTTCTTGATTTATTTATCAGCAAGGTCTGCGCATAAAATTTATAAAATCAAACAAAAAACAAAACCGACTTGAGCCGGTTTTGTTTTTTGAAAAAATGAAAACAATACTATTTTTTAATTAGGACATTCAATCTTTTCATTAATCTTGATTTTTTCCGAGCCGCTGTGTTCCTTTTTATTATACCTTTAGTAACTGCTCGGTCAAACATTTTAACAGCGTTTTTCACCGCTTCTTTTGCTTCATCAATTTTCTTCGCCTCAATCAATTTCCGGCTCTTTTTGAGCAGCATTTTTAATTCTTCTTTAATTTTTTTATTGCGCGCTGCTCTTTTTTTGCTTTGTCTTAGTGCTTTAAAAGCTGCTTTTTTAATCGGCATAAAGAATAAAATTTCTAATCCCTAATTCCTAATTTATAATAATTAAATTAAATTTAAAAATATTTTAGATCAATTAGGTTAATTAGGTCAATTAGGCTAATTCAATTAAAAATTATTCAATTTTTGGTTTTTCTAATTGCAGCGGCTCAATTTGGCTTTCACCGCCAGCAATCTTAATTATGTCTTTATCAATTTTTTTAAATTCTTTGTAAGCCGCGTTGTAAGTATTTACAGTTGTGCCAAGATGCCCTCCCAGTTTCTGCAAATAATCATCGTAAGTGTTAATATGTTTATTTAAATCTCCTACCCTTTTAATTATTTCCTTGACTGATTCGCTAATTTTCAGCCGGCGCAAACCTTCAGCAAAAAGTTGGAGATAGACATGAAAAGTTGTCGGTGAAACAATAATAACATGTTTTTCACGATTGGCATACTCAACTAAATCGCGCGTATTAATTTTTACAGCCCCAACCTGATTAACTAAAAGATCATAATAAATGGCCTCAGCAGGTATGAACATAAAGGCATATTCTGTGGTCCCCTCGCTTGGCCTGACATATTTTGATGTCTCGTCAATTCTGTTTTTTAAATCCTGCTTAAACAATTTTTCCAACCTGGCGCGTTCAACTTCGTTGCGTTCTTCAATCAGCCTATTATAATTTTCCAATGAGAATTTTGCGTCAATCGGAATAATTTGTTCACCGAAAAAAATTACTGCGTCAACAATTTCCCCGTCTTTAAATTTGTACTGCATCTCGTATGAAGTCGGCGGCAAAACATTTTTTAAAACTGTCTCAAGATAATATTCACCGAGCACGCCACGCTGTTTTGGATTTTTTAAAATATTTTCAAGATTAGCCGCAAAAGTAATTACCTGCTTATTTGTCTCATCAAGCTTAGTTAATTTTTCTGTAACCTCTTGAACAATTTTTCTACTTTCGCCAAATTGGCTTTGGACTGTCCGGTGCGCTTCTGAAAGTTTTACATCAACTGCCCGAGCCAATTCGTTTAATTGATTTTGGAGCAAAAGCAAACTTTGATCATTTTTTGAAAACTCTTTAATTTCGCGAAACTTTTTATTTATCAAATATAAAACAAAAGCAAAGCCTGCCAAAACCAAAATTAAAAAAATGATTAAAATAATTTCCATTTTTGACTTATTATAATTAACTGATTAAAATTATAACAGAAAAAAGAAAAAAGACAATTGGCCTTGGAGTGTAAGACTAAAGTCTTACCAAAACGGAGTGCAAAACGAGAGTTTTGCCAATTCTGTGTAAAACTTCCCTTTACAATCTAAGTGTTATAATTTAATATTTTGCCTTTAATTTTTCTTAATGTTTTGTTGAAATTGACAATATAGTGCAAATAATGTATAGAATATTCTATACATTACATTTCTCAGTCTGCCATTACCTGAGCCCTCGTAGTTCAATGGATAGAACGAGAGACTCCTAAGCTCTAGATAGAGGTTCGATTCCTCTCGGGGGCATTGGCAATGGCAGACGGGGCAAAGGACTCCCTCGCCAGAGGCAAGAGTGTGCCTTTAACGCATAAGTCCTATATCCACGTTCAATTTGTGATAGGAGCAACTGAAATAAAAATAATTGTACAACAGGGAAAATGTCGCGTCACATCCGCATTTGTCTACTATGGCCTTTGGGCCTATAGCATAGTAGTAATACGCCGCATTCGTCCACCTGTTCAAAATTTGGTGGGCCTGTAGCTCAGCTGGTAGAGCGTCGCATTCGCATTGCGAAGGTCAGGGGTTCGAATCCCCTCAGGTCCAAATTTAAGTACCCAAGTTGCGCAGACAGCAATTTAATCCTGTCTACGTTCAAAGGGTTAGCGCGTAGATTATAAAAAATCGCCTATTTAAATTCAATTAAGTTCATAAAAGTAAAAAATAAAGTCCATTGAGGTACGCAGCATTTCTAATAAAAATCTATGAAAAAATCAGAATATCTCTTAAAAAGTTTAATAAATGCCTTAGCTGCTTTTATTTATATATCTTTTGTGGCATGGCTACTCTTTAATGGAGAAAATATTTTTAGCAAAGAATCTAACTTTCTTTTGCCACTTTTCCTTTTACTCCTATTTGTTATATCAGCAGCTATAACAGGTCTTTTAATTTTAGGGAAACCCATTCACCTTTATTTAAACGGTTTTAAAAAAGAAGCGTTTATTTTGCTTTGTGCTACTTTATCGTGGCTCACCTTTTTTGCTGTCATAGTTGTAATTGTTTTATTGTTATTTTGATCTGGTCTTAATCAGAAGACATAAGATTTGCCAAAATTGATTTGGCAACATCTATTAAATGAATATTCTTAACACAAAAACAGCCATCATCTCAAAAATGATGGCTGTTTTTGTTTAAAATTAGCCAAAATTTGACAAATTGCTTCACGTGAAACAATAATATAGCAAAGTTAAAGCTTTATACTCCAGACATCAAAGCAATAAAACTAAAGTTTTACACTCCAAATTTACAAAGTTTACACTCCGTAATAAAAAATTGAAATGTAAGGCTTTAGCCTTACTAAAAAGCAAAGCTAGGGCTTTGCACTCCAGACATCAAAGCAATAAAACTAAAGTTTTACACTTCGAATATCGTTCTGTCACAAAATGCACTATATACTTAATATTATGTATACAATATAGTGAATATTGCAACACATCAAATTATCCACAGATTGACAATTTTTTCAATAAATGCTATAATTGTAATAGAACAATTAAAGAGTCCAGGCCATCTTAAAGGTTAAAATTTTCCCAATGTACCCGAAACCTTGTACCCGGGTTTAGTGGATAAATTTTAATCTTAATCTCTGCAAAAAGTTTTTATGCGGGATGGTCCTTTAAAAGAAGTGATTAGCGGCTTTTATGAAAAAAATTTTCACAATATGTTTAATCACTTGTTTTTCTGTTGCTTTAAATATTTTAATCCCTCAGGCAGTTTTGGCTTACATGTCTTCAAGCGACTATATTCTTTGGTTTGACTCAATGAATATAGGCGGAGAAGAGACCTCAAATTCAACAAATTATAAACTGCGCGACACATTAGGAGAAATCGGCACTGGCCGAATTGAAAGCACAAGTTATGCTGGTTTAATTGGTTTTCGTCAAACAGAGAGCGACCCAAAATTTACATTTACAATTTCAAAAAATTCAATTGACTTTGGCACAATAACAGTTGGCTCAGTTTTTCAAGATAGTTATACAATCACCACCACCACTAACGCTCTTTCTGGCTATCAAACAACAATTTATGAAGATGGAAATTTCAGAATGGCAAGCGGTCCGGACATTGACGATGTTACTGATGGAGAAGTAACAGCGAATTCTGAAGAATACGGCATTAGAACTTCTGGGGCTCACGGCCAAATGAACGGGGCTGATACTGCGATTACTTCAAGCCCCCAAGTTGTTGCTTCTTACTCAAGTTGGATTAATAGCAGTACTGTAACAGTTACACATAAAGTATCTGTTTCCTTAACAACGGCGGCTGGATATTACACACATACTGTTACATTAATTTCTACAGGAAGATTTTAAGACAAAACGCGGCTTATAAGGCACCTTATTTATGGAAATTTCTAAATTTATGGAAGTCTTTGATAAAATACTTTTCAAAAAGAAATTTATTTGGGTGGTAATTTTTATCATGGTCTTTAACATATCTTTCTTAAAAATGCAACAGATGTTTTGGCCCAAGAACCTCCTGATGCGCCGGTAGATGACACAACAATGACTAACGGCGAAGTTTACGCTGCTGTCAAAACAGGCAACACCATTTATCTAGGCAGATACTTTACTTATGCCGACCCTTACACTGGCTCTGCGGTTCCAGTCGATGCTTCTACGGGCAATCGCCTTTCAACTTTTCCTAAAGTAAACGGCGAGGTTTTGGCTATTGCTTCTGATGGCTCTAGCGGTTGGTATATTGGAGGTAATTTCACTGAGGTTGGAGAAACAGCAAGAAATAACATTGCCCACGTCCTTTCAAATGGCTCAGTTGATGCCTCTTGGGACCCAAATGCAAATAATACAGTCAATACCATTGTTGTCAGCGGTTCAACAGTTTATGTTGGAGGCGATTTTACTTCAATCGGCGGCCAATCGCGAAACTATGTTGCCTCTTTATCAGCCTCAACCGGCAATGCTACCTCTTGGAATCCTACAGTTAACAATCAAATTAAAAATTTTGCCGTTGCTTCTACTTCGTCGGTTTTCCTTGCCGGGAGCTTTACTCGCGTTTCTGACCGCCCGAGACCAGGTTTTGCACAATTTGGCACTTATTCATTTTCTCCGCCACCTGAACAAGAAGGAGTAACAATTACTGCCACTATTGATCCGTATTTCACTTTTCAGATTTCTTCCGACACCTGCGCTTTAGGCACTCTGACAACTGATTCAGTCAATACTTGCCAATACACTCTGGCCGTTGGAACAAACGCAAACAATGGAGCAGTCATTACTATTCAAGCAATTTCTGACGGAACAAACGCCTATTTAAACAGGGATGGTGCGCCAGATACTTATATTAATGATATTACTGAGAACACTCTTGTTACGGCCGGCAGCGAGGGTTACGGCATTGCGGTTACAGCTGGCTCTGGTTGGACAGAGGAAGGCGACTTTAATGACGATGACACGCCAATTCCGTCTTCTGTTACCAACATTTTAAGCACTTCTGGCCCAATTTTATCTTCTGTTAGTTCAACCATTACCCATAAGGCAGCCATTTCTACTACAACTGAATCCGGCACTTATTCCCAGACAGTTCAGTATATTGCAACTGGCACATTCTAAAATTCACCCCCACACTTACCGGGTTATGTTCTATATTTACATAATCAGAAGTCGAAAAGATGGCCTGCTCTACACTGGCTCAACTAATAATTTAAGAAAACGCTTGGCAGAACATAACGCTGGGAAAATTTATTCGACAAAACACAGAACTCCGTTCGAACTGATTTATTACGAGGCCTATAAAGCAGAGAAAGATGCAAGGCATCGCGAAAAAAATCTAAAGTTACGGTCGAATGCGCTCTACCAACTCAAGACAAGAATAAAAAATTCTCTTGAGGCTCGGTAAGTGTGGGGGTAAAGGTCGAAGTTCTACAAGACCGTTAGTTCCGGAAAATGTTTCGGGGACTGGCGCGTCTTGCGGAAAAAATTAATAATCAATATGAGCCAAAGCGAAAAATCATAATCATTTATATGACTAAAGGTCGATGATGCTTCGCTTTAGAGATTAAAAATCTTATGGCTCAAACTATCTGCCAAAATGTAAATCAAAGTTTAGACAGATAAAGGAAAACAAATGAAAGCAGTGTACAAACTTTCATTTGAAATTCCTTAAATAAAATGTAAAAAACTATGAAAAACAAAAAATTATTTAACACAATTGTCAAAATCACGCTTTTAAGCATGGTTTTGGCAATGTCAATGTTTCAATTTTCAGTTTCTCCAACCAAAGCGGCGGCTTTAACAAGCATCTCTGATACAATGAGCCGGCTAAAAGCGGGCACGGCCTCAAATCACTCTATCCAATTCACCACCCCATCAGGTGCAGATGAAAATGAGACTATTACCGTCACTTTTTCAGCTGACTTTACCATGGGCTCTGTTGATTACACTGATATTGAAGTAAAAGATGATGGTGTTTCATTAACTGACGCGGCAAACTGTTTGGGAACTGAAAAGGCAGGCATTGCTGTTGCAGGCCAGGTTGTGACAATCACAATTTGTGCTGGTGACGGCGGCGCGATTGCCCCGAATAGCGTTGTTACTATTTTGATTGGCACTAATGCCTCAGGCGGTGATGCGCAAATCACAAACGGCCCGGCTGATGACGATGACACAGTCAGTATTGCCGGAACTTTTGGCGACACTGGAACCATTGTTGTTGACATTATAACTGATGACCAAATCGTTGTTACTGCCACAGTTGATCCAACTTTCACTTTCACTATTTCTTCAAACACCTGCGCTTTGGGAACTCTGACAACTGGTTCAGTTAGCACTTGTGGCTACACTCTGGCTGTTGGAACAAACGCAAACAATGGAGCAGTCATTACTATTCAAGCAATTTCTGACGGAACAAACGCCTATTTAAACAGGGACGGTGCGCCAGATACTTATATTACTGATATTCCTGAGGACTCTCTTGTTACGGCCGGCAGCGAGGGTTACGGCATTGCGGTTACAGCTGGCTCTGGCTGGACAGAGGAAGGCAACTTTAATGACGATGACACGCCAATTCCTTCAATTGTTACCAACATTTTAAGCACTTCTGGCCCAATTTTATCTTCTGTTACTTCAACCATTACCCACCGGGCAGCCATTTCTGCATTAACTGAAGCTGGCACTTATTCTCAAACCGTTCAGTATATTGCAACTGGCACATTCTAAATTATTCATTAATTGACATTCATTCTTTCTGTGTTTCTTTCGCAAAAATTAGCGTTCATTTTGCTTTCTAATCATAAAAGCAGATAAACGCGGATCTAATGCGAACGAACGCAGAAAATGTAGGAGGAAATTATGAAAAAAGGATTTATTCTCGCAACGCTTGCTGCTATGGTTTTAGGGTTTGCTCCGTCTGCTTCTGCCTTGACAATTTCTCCGCCTTTGATGGAGTTTGACGCAAGGCCAGGCGATGTTTTGGTTGACGTTGTAAAACTTTACAACGAGACAAACGAG
>JBBIUS010000003.1:0-64220 GCA_037440105.1 Candidatus Falkowiibacteriota bacterium | reverse complement strand
TCTAATCATAAAAGCAGATAAACGCGGATCTAATGCGAACGAACGCAGAAAATGTAGGAGGAAATTATGAAAAAAGGATTTATTCTCGCAACGCTTGCTGCTATGGTTTTAGGGTTTGCCCCGTCTGCTTCTGCCTTGACAATTTCTCCGCCTTTGATGGAGTTTGACGCAAGGCCAGGCGATGTTTTGGTTGACGTTGTAAAACTTTACAACGAGACCAACGAGCCCGTGACGCTTACGGCAAGCGTGCAAAACTTTAAAGCGCTCGGCGAAACTGGCACGCCAGAATTTTTGCCAGTAAAAGAAGGGGACGGCTTGGCTTCTTGGATTAAACTTGATGAAAAAGAAGTTACTTTAGCCCCTCAAGAAAGAAAAAGCGTTCTCTTTACAATTAAGGTTCCAACTGATGCTGAGCCAGGCGGCCATTTTGCCGGCATTCTCTGGTCAGAAGTCGGAGCTGGGGCAGTCGAAGAGGGAGAAGCAGCGGTTGGCATCATTGCCCAAACCGGAACTTTAGTTTTAGTCAGAGTGGCTGGCGTAATTAATGAAGCAGGCAGAATTGTTGAATTTGGAACTGACAAAACCTCATATAATTATCTTCCAGCAAACTTTGCCCTTCGCTTTGAAAACACAGGCAATGTCCACTTAAAGCCAACTGGAACAATTGAAATCCGCAATATGTGGGGCAAAAAAGTTGCCAAGTTCACTGTTAATGAAGATTTGGCAAATGTTCTGCCAAAATCAATCAGGCGCTTTGAAGCGATTTGGCAAAAAGAAGAAATGCCAGCCGGGGCTTCAGAGTGGCAGAAAGAAAGACAAAATGGCGCCTGGGGGAAATACACGGCTATTGTCACCTTAAAATACGGCATTGGCGAGAGTGTTGTTCAGGCAAAAACTTCTTTCTGGGTTTTCCCATGGCGGGTTGCTCTTTTCTATCTTGTTGTCCTAATCATCGTTGTTCTCTTACTTGTTCAGGGCGTCAAGAAATACAACAAGTGGATATTGAAGAAGTACGGAGGAAAGGTTGCGTAAGTTTTACAGCAGATTCGCGAACGGGGGTTCTCGCGCTTGAGGACCTCCGAGGCGAGTTTGTTGATAAAGTAACCAGTAACCGGCAACCAGTAACGCGTAAAAAAATTAAAGAATTACTGGTTACTCGTTACTCGTTACGCGTTACTAAATTACGCGGCATGCATGCAAAACTTTCTCAAACACAAACTAATCATTGCTTTAATAACGGTTCTTGCTTTAGCAAGCTTCTTTACAATATACAACCAAACTAAAGCTGGAATTTTGATTTCAGCAAGCGACACGATGAGTCGGCTAAAAATTAATACTCCGGCTGACCATGAAATTGCTTTCCGCCTGACTTTTGCCACTTCTGTCACAGAAAACGAAACAATAACCATTGGCTTTTCCTCTGGTTTTGCCAGTGACTTAAATGGCATCGACTGCGGAGACATTGATTTATTAGACGACGGAATCCAGGAAGATTTGAATGAAGAAACAGACGGCTGTGGCGCAACAGCAACTGAATGGGGAGCAAGCGTCTCCGGCGGAGTTTTGACTTTAACTGCTCCAAGCACAGCCGGCACCTACATTGATGGTTCATCTGATGTGGTTATAAAAATAGGAACAAATGCGACTGAAGAAGGGACAGGCGATGAACAAATTACAAACCCAAGCATTCCAGGAAATTATCTTATTTCCATTGGCGGCACTTTCGGCGACAGTAAAACAATTGCAATTGACATAAAATCTTTTGACCGAGTCGGCATAACTGCCCAAGTCGGCGCTCCGCCAAGCCATCCAACAGATGTAACTCCGCCGATTATTTACAATTTAGAGGTTATAAACATTACTCAAACTTCAGCAACTGTCACTTGGCTGACAAACGAAGCAAGCACAACCATTGTTTACTACGGCCTAACAAACGCTTATGGAGAAGTGGCAACCGGCATTTCCTTTGTCACAAGCCATAGCGTTGATTTAGTTGGTTTAACTCCTGATACCGAATATCACTTCCAAGCAGTTTCTGCTGATTTTTACGGCAACACGGCTCGTTCAGTTGACCAAACTTTTAGGACGCTTGCCTTGCCTGACCTTGAGCCGCCGATTATTTCAAACATTCAGGTTATAAATATTACGGAAAATTCAGCAGAAATTACTTGGCAGACAAATGAACTCGCGACATCTCGCGTTGAATATGGTCTAACAACAAATTATGAATTAGGCTCGGTTGAATCATCTGACCTTGTTGCTTCCCACAGTTTGCTCCTTACAAATCTTGACCCAGAAACCACCTATCATTTCAGAGTTTTATCAACCGATGCTTTTGACAATGAAGCAGTTTCGGATGACCAAACTTTTCAAACCCTGCCAGCGGTTGATATTTTCCCGCCAATTATTTCAAACATCCAGGTTATAAACATTACAGAAAATTCGGCAGAAATAACTTGGAGGACTGATGAACCAGCAAATTCAATCGTTAAATACGGGTTAACTTCAAATTATGAACTTGGAACAATAACTTTGTCTGATTTAGTCACTGCTCACAGCATTTCTCTTTTTGGGCTAACTCAAAACACCCTTTACCACTTTAAGGTTTTTTCTACTGATGCGGCAGGAAATGAAGCAGCCTCAGATGATGAAACTTTTAGAACTCTGCCTGATCTTGCCCCGCCGGCAAATGTTTCAAATTTTAGAGCCACAGCAGGCGACGGGCAGGTTGCTCTAAGTTGGACAAATCCGCCTGACCCAGATTTTGCTGGAGTAAAAATTTTCCGCCGAACTGACCGGTTCCCTGCCTCGCCAAATGATGGAGACTTAATTTATGACGGAACTGGAACTGAAACTCTTGATTTAGGGCTAACCAATGGCACCACTTATTACTACGCTGCTTTTGCCTATGATTTTGCTGGAAACTTTGCCTCAGGCGCTCTAGCCAGCGCTACACCAACCGCTCCACCTGAAGAAGAAATTCCGCCTGAAGAAGAAGTCCCACCTGAAGAAGAAATTCCACCGGGAGGAGAAGTCCCACCTGAAGAAGAAATTCCACCGGGAGGAGAAGCCCCACCTGAAGAAGTCCCTCCGGAAGAAATTCCGCCTACTCCACCATTTGTTGTTCCGCCAGTCACTGTTTTTCCAGAAGAAAAAATTAATTTTTCGCAAATAAATTTTTATACCCAAGGCCGCGCCTTAAAATTAAGTCCTGATCTTTTAAAAAAAGAAGTAAAAACTTTGGTCAAAATACCATTGCTTGTTGAACTGCCTGAAGAAATTTTGGTAGGACCAGTGGAAAAAATCACTTTTACTTTTGCTGATTCAACCTATCTTTTGACTTATAACAGTCGAACCAAAAGTTATGAAGCAGATTTTGTAAGCCCTGACCTGGCCGGTCGATACTCGTCATTAATTGTTGTTTTCTACCAAGACAATATAACCGATGTTATTGATTTTACTTTGCTTGTTGAACCTTACGGCTATGTTTATGAAATCTACCGCAATGAAACTCTGCCTGTTCCAAGAGCAAAAGTTACGCTTTTCTCTTTAAACCAAAGAGGCGAGTGGGAAATTTGGCCAGGAGAAAAATTCAGGCAGACCAATCCTTGGCAAACAAAAGAGGGCGGTGAATACGGCTTTTTGGTCCAGCCGGGAACTTATTATCTTAAAGTGGAAAAAGAAGGATATGCCATAAAAGAAACGCCGAGGTTTGAAGTGCAAGATAATGTTATTAACCAAAATATTGAAATTTTCCGTCTGCCAGTTATTGAACCAACCTGGGAAAGCATTAAAGAGATTGGCGGCTTTGTCAGCAAAATTGTTGGAGAAAATGTAGGGAAAGTTATTGACAATCCGCAAGTTGAAGAAACAACTGAAAAGGTCGCAACGCCGGCTGTCGCAGCCGCAGCAATTTTAAGTTATGGGACAGCCATTTCTTTGGCAAACTTGCTTCCTTATCTTCAGTTCATTTTCACTCAGCCAATTCTTCTTCTTCTCCCAAAAAGAAGAAAAGGCTGGGGTATTGTTTACAATTCTCTTTCAAAAATTCCGCTTGACCTCGCTATTGTCAGAGTTTATGAAAAAACAACTAACCGGCTGGTTCAAACAAGAGTCACTGACCGCGAAGGACGCTACGCCTTCCTGCTTCAACCAGGAACCTATTATATAAAAGTTTCAAAAGTCAACTTTACTTTCCCAACTTATTATCTACACGACAAAAAAGAAGATTTTAAATATTTAGATATTTATCACGGCGAAGATATTTTGGTCACAGAAGAAAACGCCCTTGTCACGCCAAACATTCCTCTTGACCCAGTTGAAATTGAAAAAATAGTTTCTGACCGAAAATTAGTTCTGGCTTATTTGGGCAGAAAATTACAAAATATCATTGCGGTTATCGGAATTGTTCTTGCCGCTTTCTCAGTTGTAATTTCGCCAAAAATTTGGATGGTCGGAATTTTAGCAGCTCACTGCCTGCTTTATGGACTCTTCCGCCGCTTGACGCGGCCAAAAAGACCAAAAAGTTGGGGAATTGTCTATGAAAGCAGGACAGGCGCGCCAGTTGGCCGGGCTATTGCCAGAATTTTTGAAAAGGAGTATAATAAACTACTTGAAACTCAGATTACAGACAGGCGAGGCAGATATTCATTCTTGGTTGCTAACAATATTTATTATGTAACTTTAAGCAAAGAGGGGTATAAGCCAAAGCGCACTGAAGACCTTGACTTAAGAAAAGTTGAAAAAGGAGCAGTGGTCGGACTAGATGTAGCGTTGGAGAAAGTGTAGAAGGATGGCCGAATAGGTGCTTGTGCGCCTCGCGGATAACACGAATAATTTCTTGAACATTAGCGTGATTAGTAGGGCGAGCGAAGCGAGCCCATTAGTGAAATCCCAAGAAAAAATATGTCTCCGCAAAATCAAGAAAAACAAAAAACTAAATACATCCTCCAAGACAGAACCAATCTGACTCTTTTGGTTTTGATTTTGGGAATTCTTTCAGTTATCAGCATTGGCATTTTGCTGCTCTCTTTTGTTCGCCAATTGTATCCTCTTGGTTTTGCGGCAATCAACAAACAATTAAATTATCAAGGCAAACTCCAAGACGCTGACGGCATCACTGTTCCTGACGGAAGTTATAATATGAAATTCACAATCTACGATGCAGCATCAGGCGGAAATATTTTATGGACTGCTAGAGAAACTGATGCCTGCGGTGCGCCTTTTAATCCTGATACAAAATCAATTAATGTTTCTTCTGGCGTCTTTTCAACACTTTTGGGCGAATCAGGTGATTGTCCAATAACTTTGGACTTTAATTCTGATGCCTATTATTTGGGTGTAACAGTTGGGACTGATTCAGAAATGACGCCAAGAAAAAGAATTGGGGCGGCTGGTTATGCTTTTAATGCTGATTTGCTTGATGGCGTAAGCGAAGAATATTTTGCTCAACTGGCCGAGAATGAAATGGTGACCGGCTCTTGGGAATTTAATGGTTTAAACACTGCTTTTGGCAATGCAAATACTGATACTGTCACTTTTACGGCATACATTAACAGTGACCTTTATGTTGGCGCCAATGCTGAAACACTCAGCAATGCTGGTTTTACTATGACCGGAGCAGGGGCAGGCTTTTTTGCCGACGAACTTGGCGTTGAAGGCAGTATTTACACTGACACTTCATTTATTGTCGGCGCTTCAACAACTTATGGCGACGGCACAATAACAACAAGCGGCACAACGGATTTAATTATCAACCCGGACGGCGGCGATGTCTTTATTGCTGATGACAATTTAATCGTTGACACAAATACTTTATATGTTGACGCAATAACTAATCAAGTTGGTATTGGAACCGCTCCTTCTTATACTTTAGATGTCAGAACTTCTGTCGATGACAGAGCAATTTTTGGTCTAAATTCAAAATCAGGAACTGCCTATGGAGTTTATGGCTATGCTCTAAATTCTGACGCTTTATCTGCAAACTACGGAGGTTATTTTGTAGCTGAAGGCGGCAGTGGCAGAGGCGTTGCTGGTGTTGCAGCTTATAGCGCAACCAATACAACAAACTACGGCGGATATTTTACAGCCGCTGGCCAAACCGGCATAGGAGTTTACGGCGAAGCAACTTATAATAGCACTGCCACTATTAATTACGGCGGATATTTCACGGCAGCTGGAAAAGGAACAGGATCAATAGGAAACGCAACAGCCGGTGTTTATGGCGAAGCCACTTCAAGCGCGGCAATTATAAATTATGGAGGTCTATTTAAAACGGCTGGAATAGGATCAGGAGCAAGCGGTGTTTATGGTGAAGGAACTAACACCGGCTATGTCCAAAACTACGGCGGATATTTTGTTGCTAAAGGGCAAGTTGGCCGCGGGGTTTACGGTGAAGCAAATTATACTGGCGCTTCTGCAAACTACGGCGGATATTTTATAGCCGGAGGAAGCGACGCAGGCACAGCCGGTGTTTTTGGTGAGGCCGTCAATACAGGAACAACAGGCCCAACTTACGGCGGAAATTTTGCAACGTATGGAACAGCAGTAGGCACAGCCGGTGTTTTTGGTGCGGCCGTCAATGCAGGAGCAACAGGCTCAACTTACGGCGGATATTTTAAAACGAATGGGACAATAACGGGCGCAGCCGGTGTTTATGCTGAAGCAACTGGGGCCGCTGATTATATTATTGGTGTTTACGGGAAAGCTTCTAATAGTGGTAATTATAACACCGTCGGCGGTTATTTTGAATCCCTAGGAACCGGATTAGAGGCAAGAGGAGTAATAGGCCAATCCATCAATGGAGCTGGCGTCCGCGGTGAGGCAACTGGAACTGGCGCAGTATCAAACTACGGTGGATATTTTTCAGCGGCTGGCAATACGGGTTATGGAGTCAAAAGTGAAGCAACAACCACTGGTGCAGTATCAAACTACGGTGGATATTTCGAGGCGAAAGGTGATACTGGCTACGGAGTTTATGGCTATGCTTCTGCATCATCAGGAACAAATTATGGAGTTTATGGACAAGTTAACTCCTCAACTGGTTGGGCTGGATATTTTACTGGCGGTTATGGGCTTTATGCTTCTCAATTGAGCATAGCAGATACAACGCCTCCTGCTTATAATACTATTGGCACTGCCGCGGCCTCGCACACCGCACCCGGAGAAATTGAAGATACTTCTGACTTATTTATTGCCGATGATTTAGAAGTGGATGGTTATACCTGGCTGGACGGTGGACATACTGATATTGCTGAAATGATCGCCTTTACCGGAACTGGTGAAGCAGGTGATGTAATTGTTATTGATGAAAATAATAATAACACAGCAAAATTAGCAACAAAACCATACGACCAAAATGTGATTGGTGTAATTTCAACTAAACCGAGTTTGATTATTACCGGTAATATCAAAGAAGGAAAACTCTTGGCTGTGGCCGGCCGTATTCCGACAAAAGTGACTAATGAAAATGGACCAATCCAACGCGGCGATTTATTAACTACCTCAGGAAAGCCAGGTCACGCTATGAAAGCAACAAAGCCAGGTCCAATTGTTGGTAAAGCGCTTGAACCTTGCAATCAAAACTCTTGCGCGATCTTGGTTTTCTTAAATGTTGGCTGGTACGGCGGAACAAATACAGTCACGGAAATCAAAAGCCCGCCGAGTTTGCCGATTGCTTCTCAAATTACTTTAGACAAATTAACGACTGATTTAGATGCTAATAATTTTTCAATTATCAATGTTAAAAAAATCGCAAGCGCAGATGAGGTTTGGAGTATTGATGAAAATGGCGTGTTAAAAATCAAAATTCAAACTGACTTTAGCCAGAGCAATGACGCCACTTTAGTGGCTGTGAAGGAAATTTTTGGTTTGAGTTCAACAGAAGTTGAAATTATTTTGTCCGGCTCAGGAAAATTAGAAAAAGGTGAGGCCTTAGTTGACCTTGCTCTTTATGACAAAGAATTTTTGCAAATCATTGACCCAGAAATTCCTTTAAAAATAATCGTTACGCCGCAGGAAGAAACGCTTGGACTGTATGTCGCAGAAAAATATCCGCAAGGGTTTAAAGTTAAAGAATCAAACGGCGGAACTTCTGACGCATCTTTTGATTGGATTGTGATTGGGAGAAGAGCCGGTTATGGAAGCAACGAGTAACAAGTAATGGGTAACGAGTAATTTATAGTTTTCAATTTGTACTGGTTACTGGTTACTCGTTACTGGTTACTTCTGTTTGAATTATCGGCGAGTCAGGTCTTCGGGTACGGGTCCGGACTCGTCTATAATAGTAATCCCTCACTTGGGTAAGTCGGGATTTTCCCGCGCTGAGTGGGGGATTATTGTATTAAGCATTTTTTATTTTTATGGTATAATTAAATTAAATTTTATGCCGTTTTATTGCTTTGTTGTTATATTGCTCTATTGCTCTATTGCTATATCGTTTTATGGAGAAAAAATTTTTGTAGTTAAATAATATCGCTGCTTATAAAATATCTTTTAATTTAAGCAATTATGTTTGGAATGTTGTTTTAGAATGGGATCATTTTGCGAGGGATACAATTGGCAAACAATTTGTTAGATCTATCGATTCTATTTCAGCAAATATTGCTGAGGGATTTGGCCGATATCACAAAAAAGACAAGATGCATTTTTATCGAATTAGTCTTGGTTCAATAAAAGAATCTCTGGACTGGAATGAAAAAGCTAGAGCCAGAAAACTTTTAAAGGAAAAAGATTATAACCGTATTTTGCAAGAATTACAACGATTACCAAAAGAATTAAATCATCTTATTAATTTTACCAATCAAAAATTACAACAATAAAACAATATAACAATAAACACTATGAACAAACTTGCCATTTTTTGCGACAAACTAACTAAATTCTGCCTTTATTTTTTGGTTTTTGCCATGCCGATTTTTTTCCTCCCTTGGAGTTTTGAAATTTTAGAATTCAACAAACAAACGCTTTTGGCTGCCATCACGATTTTTGCCGTTTTAGGCTGGCTCGGCAGGATGCTTGCCGAAAAAAAAATTGCTTTAAGAAAAAGTTTTTTAAATCTTCTTGCGATTTTGTATCTTACAATTTATGCTCTTTCCACTTGGTTTTCGATTGATAAAATAAAAAGTTTTTTAGGAACTTCAGGCGTGGAAAAAGACGCTTTTATCACTGTTTTATGCTTTGTTCTGCTCTATTTTGTCATTGTCAACAATGTCAGGGAATTAAAAACAATTAAAAAACTTTTAGGTTCGCTTTTTTTAGGAACTGCCCTTGCCGCTTTTTTTGTCTTGCTTCAATTTTTGGAACTTTTGACATTTTCCCAAAATAAAGCCTTTAACACGATTGGCACTTTAAGCGGTCTTGGAATTTCCCTTTCTTTTTCTTTTGTTTTAGCCTTCTCATTTCTCCTTTCGCCTCATGAAGAGGCAACAGAAAAAAGAAAAAGCGCAGTTTTAAAAATCCTCTTGGCCTCCCTTTTAATTTTGATTCTTTTCCTTTTAATTTCGATCGATACCTGGATGATTTGGGCTTCTTTAGCAGTTGTGCTTGCTTTTCTTTTGGCTTTTGCTGTGCTTCGGGCCCATGAGATTAAAAATCTTGCCTGGCTTACTTTTCCAATGGCTGGTCTGGCCTTGGCTGTCCTGCTTTTCTTTATTAAGACGCCGGTTAACTTCCGCTTGCCGGCTGAGGTTATGCCTTCAATTCGAGCCAGTGCTGAAACTTCTTTAAAAACCCTTCAAGAGTCACCTCTTTTAGGCTCTGGACCAAGTACTTATGTTTTTGATTATGCTAAAAATAAACCAAAAGAAATAAATCTTACTCCATTTTGGAATTTAAAAATTGACCGCTCAGCCATAAGATTTTTGACCATGCTTGCGACAGTTGGCCTTTTAGGAATAGTTTCTTGGCTTTTACTTGCGCTTTTTTTGGCAGGAAAATTATTTATCCATTTAATTCGCGAAAAAACAGATAAACTCTGGATTTTTAGCCTTAGCATTGGTTCAGGCTGGCTTTTGCTTTTAATTGCAAAATTTTTATACTCCTCAAACTTGACTTTAGAATTCTTTTTCTGGTTTGCTGCTGCTCTACTTGTTGTTTTAACTTGCAGAAATTTTTGGGAAATTTCTCTTTCTGAATCGCCCCGCGCTTCTATCTTGCTTTCTTTCCTTTTAACTTTAGCGATTATTTTTTCTATTTCCTCGCTTTTTCTTTTAGGCCAGCGCTATGCCGCTGATTTAAAATTTGCCAGGGCAGTGGAGGCTGGAGAGCGAGGCGAAGAACCAGAAAAAATAATTGCTTCGCTAAATCAAGCGATCTATTTGAACCGATTTAATGACGCATATTTTAGAAATTTAGCTCAAGGCCTTCTTATCAAAATTAATCAAACATTATCGCTTGAGCCAACCGAAGAAAGAGCAAAAGAGATTCAAAATCATTTTGAATCAGCTGTTATTGTCGCCAAAAGAGCGACTGAACTTGGCCCAAAAAATTCTGCTAACTGGATAGTTTTGGCTTCAATTTATGGAACAATTCTCCCCATTGGAGTTCCTGGAGCAGATGAATGGGCAGTAAATTCTTACAGCAAAGCAATTGAACTTGAACCGGCAAATCCACTTCTTTTTACAGAATTGGGCAAAATTTATCTTACCGCGGCTGACTTTGAAAAACAGAAAGCAGCCAGCCTCGAAGGAGGAGCCAAAGCTGAAGCAGAAAAAAAAGCAAAAGAAAATCTTGAAAAAGCAAAAGAACAGTTTCTCCAGGCTCTCTCTTTAAAGTCAGATTTTACGCCAGCTGAATTTCAGTTAGCCCTTGTTCTAGCTCGCCAAGAAAAAACAGACGAGGCAATTAAAAAATTAGAAATGTTGAGAGAAGTTTTGCCAACTGATATTGATGTTTCGCTCCAATTAGCAATGCTTTATTATCAAGAAGAGCAAAAAGACAAAGCAGTTTCTGAACTTAAAAGAATTCTTGAATTTGTTCCAAATTTTGCTAACGCAAGGTGGCTCTTAGCAAAAATATATGAAGAACAAGGCGAAAAATCAGAGGCAATTTCAGAACTTGAAGAAATTTTAAAAACTGACCCAGAAAATGAACAGGTCAAGAAAAAATTGGAAGAACTTAAAGCCCCAAGCGCACCAAAAGAACCAGAAAAAGAAGAAATTGAAACAGGGCCAGAGGCGCCAGTCATGCCAGAATAATAAATTATCATTTAATTCAACAAAATGTCCTTTTAAGGACATTTTGTTATTTATGGCAAAAATAATTTAAATAAAAAAGGACGGTTTTAAAAGATTATCCGTCCTTTATCTTAATTTCCACCGCCGGCCTTTCGGTCGACTGAGTTGCCTGCCAGGTCAGGTCTTTGCACTTCAAGATCCATTTTGTTTCCATAAAATTTGGCTCAGTCAAACTTACATAATCGCTAATATCGCAGCCTCTGTCGCGGTATCTTTTCAATGCTCTCATGTAAGTCCTGGCCTCTTTTTCGTTTCTAAGTTCAATTCTGAAAATAATCTGACCAAACTCTCTTTTTAAAGAGATGCTGCTTCCCCCAAAGGAAACAAATCCTTCAAGGCACTTCTCTACCACAACCTGATGAAAAAGCCGAGTTGCCTCATCAATAAAATCGCTGTAAGAGTCCAGCACCCTTTTTCTATTTTTCTTATTTTTTTTACGGACGCCTTCCAAGCATTTCACTTCAAAGATGTATATCCAGAAAAAAAACTCCAACATCTCTGGAATAACTTTCATTTTTCCTCCTTTAAATGAACTTTGATTCCTTATATTATCATAACAAAATCAATCTGTCAACTTTCAATTATGGAAAGACGAAATCTTCTAACGCCTGAATAAGAAAATATTGACGAAAAGCAATATTTTTATTATCTTTAAGGAAAGTTTGGGCCTGTAGCTCAGTTGGCTAGAGCGTTTGCGTGGCACGCAAAAGGTCAGGGGTTCGAATCCCCTCAGGTCCACCAAAGTTTAGATAAATCGATATATTCAGCAAAATAGTTAAATTTACCCGACTCTGTCGGGACTTTTAATAAATAAAACTAATCGTCAACTGTTAATTGTTAATAGTCAATAGCTAATTCACTATGTCTTTTAAAATCGGCATCGTTGGCCTGCCAAATGTTGGCAAATCAACTCTTTTTAAGGCCTTAACCCGCAAGCAGGTTGACATCGCCAATTACCCCTTCTGCACTATTGAACCAAATGTCGGCACTGTGGCCGTCCCTGATTTTAGATTAGAAAAATTAGCAAAATTATATCAATCAGCTAAAATTGTGCCAACTGTTATTGAATTTGTTGACATAGCTGGTTTAGTCAAAGGCGCTCACCAAGGTCAAGGCTTAGGCAATAAATTTCTTTCGCACATCAGAGAAGTTGACGCTGTCTGCCAAGTTATCCGCGCCTTCGAAGACCCAAATGTTATTCATGTTGACGGCAAAATTTCCCCTGCTTCTGATTTAGAAATTATTAATTTAGAATTGGTTTTTGCTGATCTTGAAACAGTGAAAAAACGTTTAGAAAGTTTAGCAAGCCAACTTAAAGGGTCAAAAGAAAAAACTTTACTTCAAACTAATGAAATACTTTTAAAAATCAAAGATGCTTTAGAAAAAGGGAGAATGGCTAAAGAACTTGACCTTATTGAAGAAGAAAAATTTTTGATAAAAGAATTAAATCTCTTAACCTTAAAACCGACTCTTTATGCTTTAAATATCTCAGAGAAAGACATTAAAATTGGAAAGGAAGAAATTTTAAAAAGTTTAAATTTAAACTTAAACCCAGAAAAAGTCATTTTAATTTCCGCCAAAATTGAATCTGAATTAGCCGAGCTCTCTCCTGAAGAAGAAAAAAAATATCTAAAAGAATTAGGCCTTGAAGAATCGGGCTTGGACAAATTAATCCAAGCAAGTTACCGCGAATTAAATTTAATCACCTTTTTTACGGCCGGGCCAAAAGAAGCTCATGCCTGGACAATAAAAAAAGGCACTAAGGCGCCAAAAGCAGCAGGTAAGATTCACTCTGATTTTGAACGCGGCTTTATTACAGCCGAAGTTATTAATTGGCAAACTTTAATTGAAGCGGGCGGAGAAACCAGAGCAAAAGAAAAAGGACTGATTAGATTAGAAGGAAAAGAATACGAGGTCAAAGACGGCGATGTTATCGTTTTTAGATTTTCGGTTTAAAATTTTAATAATTCGTTTTAAAAATAAATAATTCTCGCCAAACAATTTGGTCTGGCCGAGAATAAATTATAGAGTTTCGGGGAGTAATTTTGAGAAAAGGGTACTTTCTAAATTCTTTAGGAAAAAAATCTTCGGAGATAAAACCGATTTTTTTTATTTTATCAAGAATGGGCAAAAAGAAATTCCTTGACCTTACTTGGAAGAGAGGAAAAAGAATCACAATTTTACCATTCGGTTTCAAAATTTTTTTAAACTCTAAAAAAGCGTTTAAATAAAGTTTGGAAAGTTCTTCAATGATTTGCTGAATCTTTTCTGGCGGTTCACTGCCTAAAAGCGGCGGGCCAAGAAATGGTTCAGTAACAATTGCATCCACTGATTGTAACGGCAACTTTTTTGAAATTTCTTGGGCATCAACTTCAATTAATTTGTAATTTGTCATTTGCAATTTGTAATTTTTTTTAAGCCATTCTAAATTCTCTTTTGCTCCTGCTAAAGTCTCTGGGTTGATATCTGACCCTATCAAATTTTGATAGCCCACGAGCATCGCTTCTCCCAAAATTGTCCCAAACCCGCAAAAGGGGTCTAAAATCGTTTGGTCAAAATTTACCTCTGCCAAGTTTATCATTATTTTTGCTAATTTCGGAGGCAAAAGCCCAACTTTCATGCTTCGTTTTGGGCGGCCGTAATCCCTAAAAGAATACTCTTCAAATTCCTGAACCGCTAAAGTTTTACCGAGATAAATCTTATCTTTACCAACAAGAATGACTAATTCTGTTCCAGCTTCGTCAAGGAGTTTATTTTTTTTAACAATCACTGAAGAAAGCGCCCTTTCTTTGCCTGTAACCCATCGCGAGGCAAAACCTTTCTGTTTCAATTCATTTTTAATTTTCATGCCTACTTTCTTAATTTCTTGCAGCAATTTTCTTATTTTTTGATTACCCACCCCTTCGTCAATTTTATACAAACTAAACCCAAAATGAACTTTTTTGCCGCGTGTTAAATTTTTTGAAACAACATTCGCGTAAGCATGTGCCTCCACCCTTCCCTCCGTTTTTATAATTTTTCCGATTTTAACCGTCCCGCCAAGACGCGCCATAAGATCGGACGCGTTAATTTCTTTGGAAGTTTGAAAAACGATAGCCTCGCTTGAAACAGTAATAAAAATTACATCAACACCCATTCTTTTAAAAACAGCTGCAATCTCCGCGCTTGACAAAGAATGATTTTTCCCTAAAATTAAAAAATATTCCATATTAGTTTATAATACCATATCTTGCCTTATTTTTAAGTTTATGTTAAACTTTTAGAATTTGAAATTTAAACAAACAAAGATTTATGCCTTACTACGAATTGCTTTATATAATCCCTGCTCAATACAATGAAGAGGAAATTGATTCAATAAACAGCAAAATAAACAAAATGATTCAAGAAGGGGAAGGAACAATAGCCCTAAATCAAAAATTAGGTAAATTTAAATTATCCTACCCAATTAAGCAAGCCCACCAAGGTACTTATCTTCTATCGGAATTTGAAGCTCCTGCCTCACTTGCTAAAAAAATCGATGCAAATCTTAAATTAATGCCTGAAATTTTAAGGCACACAATTATCTCAAAGAAAAAAAGGACTGAAGAAGAAATTGCTAAAGAAAAAGCCCTTAGAGAAAAAATCCTAAAGGAAAAAGCCGAAACGGCCGAAGCAAAGGAAAAGAAAAAAGCCCCGCCTAAAAGCAAGGTTAGTTTGGAAGAACTTGATAAAAAACTAGACGAAATTTTAGAAGGTAAAATTACATAAAAATATAATCCCGGATAACGGACAGGGTATTTTTGCAGGTTGAGTTTAAAAAATGCAAATAAGTTTAATCTTAATTTAAATAAAATTTTATGAATCTTAACAAAGCAATGATCATTGGTAATTTAACGCGCAATCCTGAAACAAGGACAACGCCAAGCGGCCAGACAGTTTGTTCTTTTGGGGTAGCTACTAATCGAGTTTGGACAAATGCCCAAGGCCAAAAGCAAGAAAGTGTAGAATTCCACAATATTGTAGCTTGGGGGAAGTTAGCCGAGATCTGCAGCCAATATTTAAATAAAGGGCGCAAAGTATATGTCGAAGGCCGTCTACAAACTAGAGAATGGGAAGGGCAGGACGGGACCAGAAGAAATCGAACTGAAATAGTTGCAGAAAATATGATAATTCTTGACCGAGCACCGACAAACTCACCTCAAACTGCCCCTGCTGCTCAAGAGAACATTGAAAGCCCAGAACAAGAAAATTCAGAAGAAGAAATCAAAGTAGAAAATATTCCCTTTTAATCTTAAAAAATCAAAACAATACATATGCAAAATAAAAAAAACGATTTATTTGCCGATAAAAAAACCTGCTTTTTTTGCGCTACAAATATTAAGGAAATTGATTATAAAGATACGCAAATTCTCCGAAAATTTATTTCATCGTATGCTAAAATTTTGCCTCGCCGAAAAACAGGTGTTTGCTCTAAGCACCAACGCAAACTAGCAAGAGCAATCAAAAGGGCAAGATTTATGGCGCTTTTACCATTTGTCACCAAATAACACCTTCATTTTATTTTAGAAAAATGAGCTTTCAAAAAGCTCATTTAAGTTATTTAAAAATATGGAGCCGAACTGGTTAAATTTGAAATACGGCCAAATGGCAAAAGAAAAATTTTTCTTACGGGCAAAAATTTTATCTTTAATTAGACAATTTTTTATAGAAAACGATTTTTTGGAAACTGAGACACCTAGCCTTGTTGCAGAGCCAGGAATGGAACCGCACCTTAACCCTCTAAAAACAAATATTTTTTATGGAAATAAAAATTTACCTGCATATTTTATCACTTCGCCGGAATATGCCATGAAAAAACTTTTAACCGCTGGCTTTAAAAAAATATTCCAAATATGCCGAAGTTATCGGAACGGAGAAGTAAGCCGCCTTCACAACTTAGAATTCACAATTTTGGAATGGTACCGCGCCCACGCAGATTACAAAGATATAATGCGCGATGCAGAACAACTGATAGTTTATATCGCCAATAATTTACAGAAAGAAACGCACGTAAATTCAAAATCTAAAATTCAAAATTCAAAATTACAATTGAATTACCAAGGACAGTTAATAGATTTGACGCCGCCGTGGCCAAAACTGACAATGAAAGAAGCATTCCAAAAATATGCTAAAATAGATTTAGATAAAGCCTTGACACGGGAATCAATAGCCTACCTCGCAAAAACAAAAGGTTACGCAATTAATCGAAACGACCGATTTGAAGATATCTTCTTCAAAATTTTCTTAAGCAAAATCGAGCCGCATCTAGGAAAGGGACGGCCGACAATTTTGATGGACTGGCCAACCGAAATGGCCGCTCTTTCAAGAAAAAAAACAAACGACCCGCGCTATGCTGAGAGATTTGAAATTTACATTGCCGGTCTTGAACTTGGCAATGCTTTTTCAGAACTTACTGACGCAGCTGAACAAGAAAAACGCTTAAAAAATGAACAAAAATTGAGAAAAAAAATGAAAAAAGAAGCATATAGTATAGACAAAGAATTTATCCAGGCTTTAAAAATTGGCATGCCTCCTTCAGGCGGCATTGCTATGGGAGTAGACCGAATCGTCATGCTGTTTACTGACGCGAAATCAATTGAAGAAGTTCTTTTTTTCCCGACAAAACAAATATTTAACATATAAATTACAAGCGCAAAACACCAAATCTAAGTAAATCCCAAATTAAAATTTTAAAAATTCAAAATTTGAATATTTGAATTTTGAATATTACAATCTATTTGGAATTTGTTATTTTGGATTTGGAATTTCTTCAAATAATATGGCTTCCACACAAGATATTAAAAAAGGAGTGGTAATTCTTTTTAAGAATGAACCGCATTTGGTTGTTGAATTTGAGCACATTATGCCAGGTAAAGGCTCGGCTTTTGTGAGAACTAGATTAAAAAATTTAAAAACCAGCAAAGTCTTAGAAAACACTTTTAAGGTTGGGGAAAAAATTGATTTGGTTGATTTAGAAAAAAGAAAAGTTCAATACCTTTACACGAGTGGCGACAAGTTTGCCTTCATGGACAACACGACTTACGAACAATTTGAAATCGGCCGCGAAACAATAGCAGGCTTTGAACCATATTTAAAAGAAGGCCTTGAAATTATTTTGCTTTTTTCTGATGGAGTGCCTGTGACTGTTGAATTTCCTAAAAAAGTTTCCTATAAAGTGGTTGAAGCAGAACCAGGGGTACGCGGCGATACAGCTTCAGGCAGAGTAACAAAAGAAATTACTTTAGAGAACGGCCTTAAAATCAGAGCCCCCCTTTTTATTAAAGAAGGGGATACAGTAGTAATAAATACTGAAACAGGCGAATATGTTGAACGGGCCTAAATAGAACAAAGAAAATACTCTTTTAAGTAGAAAGAGATAATTTAAAAATCCTAAATTATAGATGATTTTATAATCAAAAGTTCAGCCGTAAAAAGCTGAACTTTTGTTATAAACATTTTGTTTTACTTAGAAATCAAACATTCTCTGCTTGGGCAGTCGCGATCTCCAAAACTTTCTTTCTAATTTCTGCCATTAGCTTAAGATCATCTTTTAAATATTTTTTTGCTGTTTCTCGTCCAACACCTAACTTTGCCCCACCATAACTGTAAGAATTGCCGCTTTTATTTATGACTTTATAAGCCACAGCCGTGTCAAGCAAATCGCCGGCTAAAGAAATTCCTTCATTGTACATAATATCAAATTCACAAGAACGAAAAGGAGGGGCAACTTTATTTTTAACAATTTTTGCCTTAACTCGATTGCCAATAATTTGATCGCCTTGCTTAATTTGGGCAGCCCGCCTCACTTCAATCCGAACCGAAGAATAAAATTTTAAGGCCGTTCCGCCAGTTGTCGTTTCTGGATTGCCAAAGAAAACGCCAATTTTCTGTCTTATCTGGTTTATAAAAATCAAAACAGTTTTAGTTTTTGAAATAATTCCAGTCAATTTTCTTAAAGCCTGAGACATTAGCCGAGCCTGAAGACCCATGTGCTGATCTCCCATTTCTCCTTCAATTTCAGCCCTTGGCACAAGAGCAGCGACTGAATCAACAACAATTACATCAACGCCCCCTGAGCGAACTAATGTTTCAACAATTTCCAATGCCTGCTCTCCCGTGTCTGGCTGAGAAATTAAAAGATCATCAATTTTGATTCCAATTTTAGCCGCGTATTCAGGGTCAAGAGCGTGTTCTGCATCAATAAAAGCGGCAATACCTCCTGCTTTTTGTACTTCTGCCACAACATGCTGAGCCAATGTTGTTTTTCCTGAGGCCTCAGGGCCAAAAATTTCAATAATCCTGCCCCTCGGCATTCCGCCAACTCCTAAGGCTAAATCTAAGGAAAGACAGCCGGTTGGAACTGCTTCTACCTCCATTGTTTTAGCCTCCCCTAATTTCATAATTGAACCGTCTCCAAACCTACTTTTAATTTGACTAATTGCTTCTTGAGCGGCTTTTGTTTTTTCTGAAATTTTTTCTTTATTTTCTTTATTCATAATAGCTTTTAAAGTTATAAATTTTTTAAAATTAAATGTCAATTATTAATTTCCACCATTACTTGCCGATAGATAATACTCTCTTTACTGTGTTCCTTTTTTGAAGAAATTTTAATAATGTTAAGCCCTTCTTTCAAATTAACAACCTCTCTGAAAGAACCGTCTCTATCACTTGAAATTTCTTGGCCATTAATACTGACGATTGTTTCTTTTTCAGTTTTACCAGCCACTTCAACTGTTGATACTGAAGTAACCAAATTATCAGCCGGGCTTATTACTTCAAGATAAGGCGGCAGGAAAATTTTTCTTACCTCCCATCCCAAATAAACAAACATAGCTACTACGACCAAACCAATAAAACAAATTTTAATGATTTTTGGAATATCAAGCAAATTACGCAAAGCAATAACTTTAACAAATTTAGAAGTGCTATCTTTGCCCCAAAGCTTTTTTTCTTTTAAGTAAAGTTGCCAAAGTGGAGAAAATTCTAGATTTAAATAGTCTGTATAAATTTTTAAAAATCTTTCTGCATATAAGCCGTCCAATGCCCTGCTGTAATCACCGTCTTCCAAAGCTTTTAAAAAATTTTTATTTATTTTTGTTATCCTGGAAACCTCATCTAAACTTGAACCAATTTCTTCACGAGTCCTTTTTAGAATTTCCCCTAAATTTTGAGGCTGAATTTTTTTAGCTGTAAAACGAACCATACACTAAATAAAAAATTCCAAGCACCAAGCATCAAATTCCAAATTTTTGAAATTAAAATTTTGAATTTATTTGTTATTTGATTTATTTGTTATTTGAATTTGTAATTTGCATTCAAGATAATTGGTTGTCATTCGTCTCATCTTGGCAATTATCGTTTATTACTTCCCGTACTAATATTTCCCGCGGTTTAGCGCCATCTGCTGGGCCAATGATCCCTTGTTCTTCCAAAAGATCTAAAAGTCTGGCGGCTCTTGCATAGCCAACTTTGAGCCTTCTTTGAAGAAGGGAGGCTGAGGCTTTCCCTGCTTCAAAAATTATATTTTTTGCCTCTTCAAGTAATTCGTCGTCATCCGCACTAAAATCAAAATTAAGTACGGCTGCTTTTGGTTTTTCAGTTATTTCTTCGAGGTAGACTGGCTCATCTTGCATTCTTAGAAAATCAGTTACTTTTTTTATCTCTTGATCGCCTACAAAGGCTGCTTGCAATCTTTTAGGACGAGAAAGTTCGGAACAAATGTAAAGCATATCGCCGCGCCCTAAAAGTTTTTCGGCCCCAGAAGTGTCTAAAATTGTTCTTGAATCCGTTGTCGAGGCAACAGAAAAAGCGATTCTTGAAGTGATATTTGCTTTTATTAAACCAGTGATAATGTCAACTGACGGCCTTTGAGTCGCTAAAACTAAATGAATGCCAACAGCCCGAGCCATTTGAGCTAACCTAATTATTGCTGCCTCAACTTCAGAAGCAGCTACTGACATTAAATCAGCTAATTCATCAACAATCAAAACAATGTAAGGCAGTTTTTCCTCTGTTTCGCTATTAAACGCATGGATATCTCTTTTCGCGTGCCTTGAAAGCAATTCAAATCTTCGATCCATTTCAGCAATAGCCCACTTAAAAGCATTGATCGTTTTTTTAACATCAGTAATAACCGGGGTTAAAAGGTGAGGAATGCCATTATAAGCGGTGAATTCGACTCGTTTGGGGTCAACCAATATTAACTTTAAATCGTCAGGACTGTTCTGGTACAACAAACTTACAATAATTGAATTCAAACAGACTGACTTCCCGCTGCCTGTCGCGCCTGCTACTAAAAGATGCGGCATTTTATCCAAATCCGCAATCCAAGTCTGGCCTGCTACATCTTTACCAAGAGCAACCATCAAATTTGATTTTCTCTTTTTAAATTCAGAAGAACTCAAAACTTCTTTTAAACTGACTAAGGCTACTTTTCGGTTCGGCACTTCAATACCAACCAAAGATTTGCCAGGAATCGGCGCCTCAATGCGAATAGGATGAGCGGCTAAAGCCAAAGCTAGATCGTTGTGTAAAGTGGTAATTTGAGAAAGTTTAATCCCTTCGGCCGGCTTCAAGGTAAATTGCGTTACAGTTGGGCCAACGCTTACTTCGCCCATCTCAACTTTAATGCCAAAGTTAGCCAAGGTTTTTTCAATAATCTGCATTTGGGACCTAATGTCACCGCTTGTTGGTTTGCCTAAATTATCGTTTAAAAGGTCTAATGGAATGTCGATTTTAGATTTTTTTAATTTTAAAGAGGGCTGTTGAAAATCGAGTTCTTCTTTATCTTGAGTATCTTGAGTTTGTTTTCCATCCTGGATTTTTCTAGAAGTAAAACTTGGTTCACTCACCACTTTATCTTCACCTTTTTTGTTTTCTGCCCCTTCTTCACTTGCTACCCAAACCTGATTTTCTTCTTCAGTTTTTTTCTCCTTAAATTTTAAATTCAAAAAGAAAATTTTTAAATTTTGGTAAATTTTTTTTCTAAAGATATTTTCTTTTAAGAGGTTTTCGATTGAAGTATTAAAAATTAGCAAAAGAGAAATTAAAAATAGGGCAAAAAGAACTATGCCGCTTGCCCAAAAACCCATTGTTTTTAAAAGAGGAAAGCTTAAAAATAAACCAAGATACCCCCCGCCTTCACCAGAAAAAGCTTTAATCACTGCTTCTTCCACAGAAAAACCTAGGTGCAGTAAGCCATTTAAACTAAAAAAGAATAAAAAAACGCCCAAATAGTTGGCTGTTTTTAGGCTATATTTAGCAGGATTCAAAAGAACATAACCCCACAAGATTAAAATAATCGGGAAAAGAAAATCTGCCCACCCTAAGAAAACACCTATGGCATTGCTTAAAAATTTACCTGCTTGGCCGGCTAAATCAAAAAGGCTTAAAATAAAAACACTGGCCACGGCAAACAAAAAGATTGCTAAAACTCCTCTTTTAGTACTTGGCTCTAACTCAAAATCTCTTTTTTTCTGAGCCGGTTTTTCTTTTTTTTGTCTATTTTCTCTTGAAGAAATTTTGGCCATAAGACGAATCAAATCAAGACAATTTTAACATTTTTTCCCTTTTTCGTCAAATTAGAGTCAATAACACATCAATAATGCTTTTAAGTCTTCTAAAACCTAAACTGCAATTTTTCTCCAAATTAGAGGCTTAAAATGTTACTGACATTCTCCATCCTTGTCGAGAGGGTTGAGCCCACACTAATTTTACGAGGCAATTGTTCGGCAAAGCGCTTCGCCCCAAAAGGGGTATTGTAACTTATTATTAAAAGTGAATCTCATACCAGATGGCTCGGTAAAATTAGTGTGGGGGTTGACAAAAAAACGGCCGTATGCTTAAATAAAAATAGATGAAGGAGGTTTTATGAGATGTTCTCGGGCGCGCTAAAAGGCCTTCCCGCCAGCAAAAGGGCCGTGCCTGAGAATCTCAAGACCCGCCTTGTTGGGTCCCCCCCTCGCCTGACAAGGTGGGCAGGGCCGAAGGTCTGAATGACTTCGGCCCTCTTTTTTAATTTTTGGATAAAATTCAAAAATTGAAGGCAATAAAAGAAAAATTAGTGTGGGGTTGACAAATTCTTTAGAAAAATTAAAATTAAATTAAGCCATCTTTAACTAATCTACCTAACTAAATATTTCTATCTAATTTTTATTTACTCTTTTATTAAAAATAAATAAAAAAAATGGTCATGAAAGAAATGGAGGCAGGGAACTTAGCTTTGTCCTGTAAAATGGACTGCTAAGCGCAAATGTCTTGCAAAGTTTAAATTTAGCTCGTACCAAATTTTACTTTTACAAAACATTGCCCCCATTTTACTGGGAGAAGCCTCACCTCCATGTCTTCCATGGCCATTTTATCAAAAAATAAAAGAACTTAGTTTTAACATTAAACTATAGCATATCTTGAGAGTTTTGTCAAGGCCCATTGACTTTTTGAAATTTTAATAAACTGCCTTTAGTTCATAATAAAAGTTAAAAATTGGAACAAATTCTTTATATAATTGTTAAAAATTTATAACACATAAAGACGCTTAAAGGGAAATTTTGGCCTTGACTTATTCTAGGGGCATGTTAAAATAACCGTGAAACTGCTCAGAAAAAACTTTTTATTAAATTGTTACTAGAAATACTATTTTTTATATAATGCGCTATCATAATGAGCGGTTAAAATTTTTTTAAACCTCCTTTTGCAAATTGTAAAAGGAGGAAGTGTTTTGTATTCTAAAAAATTTTAAATATATAAATTTATGGTGAAAATCATCCCTGAGGAGCCAAAAAAATATTTTACAAAAACTTTTGACGCCACCCCTTTACCTAATCTCATTGAAATTCAAAAAAACTCTTACCAATGGTTTCTTGAAAAGGGAATTAAAGAACTTTTTGATGAAATTTCTCCAATTACTGATGTAATGAAACGAGATTTTGAACTTTATTTTTTAGATTATTATCTTGATGAACCAAAATTCGATGAAATACAAAGCAAGGCAAAAAATATTAATTACGAAGCACCCCTCCGGGTAAAAGCAAGGTTATTAAATAAAAGGACCGGCGAAAAAAAAGAACACGAAGTTTACTTAGGTGACCTGCCATTAATGACAAACCGCGGAACATTTATTATTAATGGCATAGAAAGAGCCGTGGTCTCGCAACTTGTTAGATCAGCCGGCGTATTTTTAACCTCAGAAATCTACCATGGCAGAAATTATTACGGGGCAAAAATAATACCTAACCGAGGAGCCTGGCTAGAGATAGAAACCGATCCTAATGGGACAATTTGGGTTAAAATTGACCGCAAAAGAAAAGTGGCTGTAACATCACTTCTCCGGGCCTTTGGCTGGGGAAGTGATGAAGAAATTATCTCCTTATTCAAGGACGTTGATACCAATCCAAATATAAGTTATATCCAAAAAACTTTAGAAAAAGACGCGGCTCATTCTGAAGAAGAAGGACTAATTGAAATTTACAAACGCATCAGGCCGGGGGACTTAGCAACTGTGGATAATGCGAAATCTTTGATTTACGCGATGTTTTTCAGATTTGACCGCTATGATTTTGGGACCGTTGGACGATATAAATTTAATCAGCGTTTTGGTATTCAAAAAGAAGTAAAGGCAGATAAAGAAAGTCGTGTTTTTCAAAAAGAAGACCTTATCACTATCCTTAGAGAAATTATCAAACTTAATAATAGCCAAGAACCAGCTGATGATATAGACCATTTAGGGAACCGCCGAGTAAAAGCAGTCGGCGAGTTAATCCAGAGCAGATTTAGAATAGGTCTCGCCCGCATGGAACGCATTATTAAAGACCGAATGAGCACGCTTGATATAGAAAACTTATCGCCAAATCGCCTAATTAATGCCAAACCGGTCATCGCGGCAGTCAAAGAATTTTTCATGTCGTCTCAGCTCTCGCAGTTTATGGACCAGACAAATCCGCTAGCTGAACTTGAACACAAAAGACGCCTTTCTTCAATGGGTCCTGGCGGCCTTTCTCGAGAGCGAGCCGGCTTTGAAGTAAGAGATGTCCACTCTACTCATTACGGCCGCATTTGTCCGATTGCTACGCCAGAAGGACCAAACATTGGTCTGGTAGGCCACCTCGCAACTTTTGCCCGGATAAATGAATACGGCTTCTTGGAAACACCTTATCGCAAAGTACTGCATGAAGTTGAAAATAATGCAAAATTAACAACCGGAGAAATTGCTCGCGGCAATATTTTTGATCCAAAAACAAACAAAATCATTGTTAAAGACCAAGAAAAAATCACAAAAGATTTAGCTTTGAAACTTGAGAAAAATGCTTTGAAAAAAATTCCGATAAAACCGCGCGTAACCGATGAAATCGTCTACTTAAATGCCTTTGCAGAAGAAAAAGCAATTACTACTCCTGCCACAACTCCTATTGACGAGAAAGGCTATTTTTCTGAAGAAACTGCCAAGGTGAGAAAATACGGAGAACCAGCGATCGATTATGTTTATAACATTGATTATATGGATGTCTCGCCAAAACAAATTATTAGTGTTGGGACATCGCTAATTCCTTTTCTTGAAAATGATGATGCGATCAGGGCTCTAATGGGAACAAACATGCAACGGCAAGCAGTCCCCTGCATCCTACCGGAAGCACCAATCGTTGGGACCGGCATTGAAGAAAGAGTGGCAAAAGATTCTGGCTATTTAATTTTAGCCCAAGAAAATGGAAAAGTAATTGAAGCAGAAGGTGGCAAAATTAAAATTCTTGATGACAAAGGCAATCTTAAAAATTATCATTTAAACAAATTTGTACGTTCAAATGCTTCAACCTGCATCAATCAGCACCCAATTGTCAAAAATGGAGACAAAATCCAAAAGGGACAAATTTTAACCGATGGTGCGGCTATTAACAAAAACGAACTAGCCTTGGGCCAAAATGTTTTAGTTGCCTTCATGTCATGGGAAGGCTACAACTATGAAGATGCAATTATTATTTCCGAAAGATTGGTGCAGAACGATCGGTTCACTTCAATTCATATCGAAAACTATCAGGTTGATGTGCGGGATACTAAACTTGGGCCAGAAGTGGTTACTCCTGATATCCCAAATGTTAGCGAAGAAAAATTAAAAAATTTGGACGAAAACGGCATTATCCACATCGGGGCTAAGGTTTCTTCTGGCGACATATTGGTTGGAAAAATTTCGCCGAAAGGAGAGGCTGAACTCTCGGCTGAAGAAAAATTAATTAGAGCAATCTTTGGAGAAAAAGCTCGCGATGTCCGAGACAGCTCTTTGTATCTAGAACACGGCGAGCACGGAAAAGTAGTTGACATCAAAACCTTCTCTCAAGAAGCAGGGGATAAACTTCCTCCCGGCGTTATAAAATCGATCCAAGTTTCAATTGCTGATTTACGAAAACTCCAAGTAGGAGACAAACTTTCAGGCCGACACGGAAACAAAGGGGTAATTTCTAAGATTGTCCCTGTTGAGGATATGCCTTATTTAAATGACGGCACGCCAATCGATATCATTTTAAGCCCACTGGGCGTAGTCTCAAGAATGAATTTAGGACAAATTTTAGAAACACACTTTGGTTTCGCAGCTAAAAAATTAGGTTATAGAGTTGTTACTCCAACCTTAGCCGGCGCTTCAGAAAAAATCATCAAAGAAGAACTTAAAAAAGCGGGCTTTGATGAAGATGGAAAAATGACCTTATACGATGGCAAAACCGGCGAACCTTTTGAAAACAAAATTACTGTTGGCTATATCTATATGATGAAATTAAATCACATGGTCGAAGATAAAATTCACCAACGCTCTATCGGGCCATACTCTCTAATTACCCAACAACCGTTAGGCGGCAAAGCGCAATTTGGAGGCCAACGTTTTGGAGAAATGGAAGTTTGGGCTCTGGAAGGTTATGGAGTTGCTCATACCCTACAAGAAATTTTGACAATCAAATCCGATGATGTACCAGGCAGATCAAAAGCTTATGAATCAATCATCAAAGGCGAACCAATAAAAAAATTAAATGTCCCTGAATCTTTCAATGTGCTTATCCGCGAATTAAAAGGACTTTGTCTTGATGTGGTACTCCTAAAAAAAGACGAGGAGGAAAAAACAACTAAAAAAACATCTTAATTTAATCAATTTTCATTAATAAAAGTTAATCAATGAATAATAATTATGCTCGAAACAAAACCGCTTGATTTTAGTGCGATTAAATTAAAACTCGCCTCCCCTGAAGTAATCCGTTCTTGGTCACACGGCGAAGTTACTAAGCCTGAAACTATTAATTATCGAACTCAAAAACCTGAAAAGGACGGCCTCTTCTGCGAAAAAATTTTTGGTCCAAGCAAAGACTGGGAATGCTACTGCGGAAAATATAAAAAAATCCGTTACAAAGGGATCATCTGCGACAAATGCGGCGTAGAAGTAACGCATTCTTTAGTCCGCAGAGAAAGAATGGGGCATATTGAGCTGGCTGCCCCAATGTCGCATATTTGGTTTTTGCGAAGCGTTCCGTCAAGAGTCGGTCTTATCTTAGATTTGTCAGTTCAAGAACTTGAAAAAGTTATTTATTTCGCGAGTTTTATAATAACTAAAGTTAATGAGGATTTAAAACAAGCCGCCCTTCTCCAGCTTAAACAAGAATTTAAATCAAGAAAAAAGACTATTGAAGCAGAGTTCACAAGATTATCCAACCAAATTAGAAACAAAGAAAAAAATGAAAAAGAAATTGACAAAAAGCTCGTAAAAGCTGCCGAACAAAAAACTGAAAAACTAAAAAAATTGGAAGAAGAATTTATTTTAAATGAAAAAGAACTCAAAGATCTCAAACCACTAAAAATAATATCAGAGAATACTTATCTTGACCTTTCTTTAAAATACGGACAAATCTTTGAGGCTAATATTGGCGCTGAAGCTATCCGCTCCCTCCTTTCTCAAATTGATTTAAAAAAACAAATTAAAGAATTGGAAGAAGAAATAAAAGCATCTTTTGGAATTAAAAAAGAAAAATTAATTAGAAAAGCAAAATTAATTAAAAGTCTGAAAATAAATAATATTAGGCCAGAATGGATGATCTTGACAACCATACCAGTTATTCCCCCGGATCTCCGACCAATGGTTCCGCTTGACGGCGGCCGTTTTGCTACCTCTGATTTAAACGACCTTTACCGGCGAGTGATCAACCGGAACAACCGTCTTAAGAGATTGATTGAACTTAATGCTCCAGAAGTAATATGCCGAAACGAAAAACGCATGCTCCAAGAAGCAGTTGACGCCCTGATTGATAACAGCGCCCGCCACAGCAAAACTGTCACTGCTTCTACTGGGCAAAAAAGAATGTTAAAATCATTGGCTGACATTCTAAAAGGAAAGCAAGGGCGCTTCCGACAAAACCTTTTAGGGAAAAGGGTTGATTACTCTGGTCGAAGCGTGATTGTTGTTGGTCCGAATCTTAAACTCAACCAGTGCGGCCTACCAAAACGGATGGCTCTAGAACTTTTTAAACCTTATGTCATTTCAGAACTTATAAAACGCGGCTATGTACACAATGTTCGCTCAGCTTCCCGCTATATTGAAACAGACCGGCCAGAGGTTTGGGATATTTTGGAAAATATTATTAAAGAATCTCACGTATTTTTGAATAGAGCGCCAACGCTCCATCGTCTCGGCATTCAAGCTTTTCAGCCGGTGCTGATAGAAGGTAAGGCAATTCAAATTCATCCCCTTGTCTGCACTGCTTTTAACGCAGATTTTGACGGAGACCAGATGGCCGTTCATGTTCCTATAACAGAAGAAGCAAAAAAAGAAGCTAAAGAAATAATGCTCTCGACTAAAAATCTTCTAAAGCCAGCTACTGGCCATCCTATTGTAACGCCTAACAGAGACATTGTCTGGGGATGCTATTATATGACCCTTTTAACTGAAAATAAAACTGGGGAAAAAAATAAAGTTTTCTCTGGCATTGACGAAGCATTAATGGCATGGAGTTTAGGATTTATTTCTTTGAGGGAAAAAATAAAAATAAAACTAGGCAAAAATTTTGAGAAAAAAATCAAAGATGCTGGAATTGTTGAAACAAGTATTGGGAGGATTTTATTTAATCAAATTTTGCCTCCAAAAATACCATTTATAAACGAGACAGTAAATATTAAGAAACTAGGAGAAATTGTTAAATTATGTTTGGAATTTTACGGGAATGAAAAAACAGCTTTAATACTGGACCAAATTAAAGAGACAGGTTTTCGAACTCTTACTAAAGCTGGCCTTTCCTGGGGAATGGACGACCTCCCAAAATTATCAGAAAAACAAAAATTAATTGAGAAAGGGGAGAAAGAAATAAACGAAATTCAAAAACAATACGAAGCCGGCCTTTTGACTGAAAGCGAAAAGCACGGCAAAATTATTGAACTCTGGACAGCGATCAAAGATGAAATTGTCAAATTAAGCAAAGATGTTCTTGATAAAGAAGGCACTGTATTCACAATGATAGACGCAGGAGCAAGGGGTTCTTGGGGGCAGGTCACTCAGATGGTAGGGATGAAAGGATTGGTTTCAAATCCAGCCGGGGATATCATTGAACTACCAATTAAAAATAGCTTTAAAGAAGGTTTTGATGTTCTTGAATATTTTATTTCTACGCACGGCGCAAGAAAAGGTCTGTCTGACACAGCCTTGAGAACGGCAAACGCAGGGTACCTAACGCGCAGGCTTATTGATGTAGCGCAAGATGTCGTAGTAACAACTCAAGACTGCGGCGATAAAGAAGGAAATCTTCTGACTGAAGAAGAAAGTCAGCAAATGGGAGAAAGTTTAATTAATAGAATTGTCGGAAGATTTAGTTTAGAAGAAATTGTTGATCCTAAAAGTAAAAAGCCGATCGTCCGACAAAATGAATTGATTACTGAAGAAATAGCCCGAAAATTAGAAAAGATTAAGCTCCAAAAAATTAGAGTAAGATCTGTTCTCAAATGCCGTTTGCCCAGAGGGATTTGCCAAAAATGCTATGGCTATGACCTTGGTTATAATAAATTAGTTGAGTTAGGCGCTGCAGTTGGCATTGTTGCTGCTCAAAGCATTGGAGAACCGGGCACGCAGCTCACAATGAGAACTTTCCATACCGGAGGAGTGGCAGGACTTGACATCACTCAAGGCCTTCCTCGCGTTCAAGAACTTTTTGAAGTAAGGCCACCAAAAAGAAAAGCATTTATTAGTGATGTCGATGGAATGGTTGTAGTAGAAGAAGAAACAAAAACCGTAACCGGCCCAACAGGTGAAGTAATTTTTAAAGGAGCGCTTGGTCAAAAAATTATTAAAATTCATTACCGCGAGGAAGAAGAAGATACTTATAACATTGCGCCTGGGGCAACAATCAAAATTAACAAGGGGGACCGGGTAGAAAAAGGAGGAATAATTTTTATTGATAAGCAAGGGGAAAAAGTGAGGTCTAAAAATAATGGTATTGTTACCAAAATTGATAAAAAACAGATCAAAATAAAATGCGAGGCCGACAAAGTAAAAGAGTTTATTATTCCGCCTGGCTATGTTCTTTGGGTAAAAAATAACGATTTTGTTAAAAAGGGAGACCAGCTAACAGAAGGGGACTTAGATCTACATCAACTCTATAAACTAAAAGGAAAAGAGGCAGTCCAAAAATATATTGTTAAAGAAATCCAATCAATATATTCGTCCCAGGGGCAAAAGCTTAATGATAAACACATCGAGATTATTGTTAAACAGATGTTTTCTAGGGTTTATATTAAAGAAGCAGGCGATACTGACCTTTTGCCAGGTGAAATAGTTGAGAAATCTCAACTAGAGGAATCCAATAAGGCAGCAATCCGAAGAGGGGGTCAGCCAGCTTTGGCCGAAGAATTACTTTTGGGCATAAGCAAAGCATCGCTTTCCACAAAAAGTTTTTTGGCAGCCGCCTCTTTCCAAGAAACTGCCAGAATTTTAATCAATGCGGCCGTAACAGGAAAAGTGGATAGCCTTGAAGGGTTAAAAGAAAATGTTATTATCGGCCGACTAATTCCGGCTGGAACAGGATTTCATAAAAAGTAAAATAGCGAATTAGAGATTAACGAATTAGCAATTAACTAATTCGCTAAGTCACTTAATTAACTAATTCGCTCGAACAATGTCAAGACACTCTAAATGGGCAAAAATCAAACATCAAAAAACAGCTGAGGACGTTCGACGCGGAGCAATTTTTACAAAAATGGCTCGGGGTATCACAGTAGCCGCAAAAGAAGGCGGCGGTGATCCTGCGACAAATTTCAAATTAAGATTAGCAATTGACCAAGCCCGTGCTCTTAATATGCCAAAAGAAAACATTGAACGGGCGATTAAAAGAGGGACCGGCGAACTAACAGACGGAGCAAAGATTGAAGCAGTGCTTTATGAAGGATTTCTCCCCGGCGGAATCGCTTTAATTATTGAATCCTTAACTGACAATAAAACCCGAACTGCCTCAACTGTCAAGCATCTCTTAAGCAAACACAGCGGCAATTTAAACGCTCCAAATTCGGCTTTATGGATGTTCGAAAAAAAAGGAATCATTCGATGCAAAGGCGCAAACCAAGAAAAAGAAAAATTTCAGCTTCAACTGATTGAATCAGGAGCTGAGGATCTTATTGAAGAAGAGGGGGGATGGACAATTTATACCAAACCAGAAGAACTGCAAAATGTAAAAGAAAATTTAGAAAAAAAAGGTATAACCATTGAGTTTGCTTCGACAGAATGGACTGCTAAAAACAAAATCGAAATTAAGGATCAAAAAATGAAAGAGAATTTAGAAAATCTTTGTGAAGAATTAGATAACGAAGACGATATCGATAATTATTTTACTAACGCGGCCGGCTTTTAGCCATGCCCCCGTAAAAGAAAAAATCTAGGAAAAATTTTTCTACTACGGCAAAACGGGATTAATATAAAAAGAGGTCTGCTCTAAAATAAAAATTTGCTTACAAAGGCGGGCCTTTAACAAATATGATTTTTTTAGGCATTGATCCAGGGACAACTATTGTTGGCTATGGGTTAATCAAAGAAAAAGATAATAAATTTACTGCTCTTGATTTTGGCTGCATTAAAACAAAGAGTAATTTACCTTCCTATGCAAAATTAAAAGAAATTCACAAACAGTTGACAGCGATCATTGCGAAATTTAAGCCAAAAGCAGCGGCCGTAGAAAAAATTTTCTTTTGCAAAAATGCCAAAACGGCCATTGATGTTGGACAGGCAAGAGGATTAATTTTGTTTTCTATTGCCGCAGCCGGCCTTCCTATCTTCGAACCGACACCGCTTGAAGTCAAACAAATAATCACCGGCTATGGCAAAGCCACAAAAGAGCAAATTCAAAAAATGATTAAATTTTTGCTAAACTTAAAAGTAGTGCCCCAACCTGATGATGTAGCTGACGCGCTTGCTTTGGCTGTTTCTTGCGCTCTCCGCTATACGAATAATAAATACACAAAATTTCTTAAATAAAGAAATTATGTCTGACAAAATCGTCCAAAAGTTAATCCGCACATCGATTGAAGTAATCCGCGACTGTGCCCTTGAAAATGGCGCAATCGTTGCTACTAACACTGATAAGGCGTATTATCCGAGAGAAGCGGCAAATTACCGATGGGTCTGGCCTCGAGATGCGGCCTTTATTTGCGTTGCAGCAAAAATAATTAATCTGCCAATTCAGGAACCATATTTTGATTGGCTTCTTTTGCGCCCAAGAGATTTTAAAAAAGATAATCTCATTTATTCTAACTACTCAACAAATGGACAAATAGGAAGCATGGGGAAAATACTACAAATTGATCAAGCCGGAACAACTCTTTGGGCGATTCACCAAACTTTTAAAGACGACGTAAAAAAAGGGTTAAAATACAAAGAACTAATTGAACGGCTGGCCAATGGCATTTGTAATATCTGGGGCGGAAAATATTTTATTCCTAATATAGTTGACATTTGGGAAGAGACCCATCGCCAGACATCAACAACAATCGAAAATAATTTTACCTATTCTTTAGCTGCCTGCGCCAGGGGATTGCTTTGCGCATTTGAAATTATCCCAAACCACCTTTGGAAAGAAGTGGCAATGCAAATGATCTCTGAAGTCAATGAAGCCTACAACGAAAAGGATAAATATTTTTACCGCAATGTCGGCAAAATAAGTGATAAAAATGTTGACGCATCACTTTTAGGACTTTGCTGGCCTTTTGAAATTTATGAAGCAAACGATAAAAAAATAATAAACACTGTTAAAAAGATGGAAGAAAAGATTGTGTCTGGGAATGGCGTGCACAGATACGAGTATGATTATTTTGATGGCGAAGGGTCAGCCCAAGAAGGAGGAGGGGCTTGGCCCCTTCTAAATTTTTGGATGTCTATTTATTGGTCGCTCGCTGGAAATAAAGAAAAAGCTCTAAAATACTACAACTGGGTTCTTGAAAGAATAGATAAATACGGCGGTTACTTGCCTGAACAAATTTTTGAAGATTTTAGAAAAGGCGTTTATCCGCTTGCTTGGGCTCACGCAATGTTTATTTTCGCAAGCAAATATTTGGGCTACATAAAATAATATTTATGAGAGGAAAACTAAAAATCGCTCTTGTCGCCTCAGAAGTTGCTCCTTTTTCAAAAACAGGGGGATTGGCAGATGTAACTGGCTCACTGCCAAAAACTTTTTTTGATTTTGGCCACGAAGTAATTATCATTACTCCTTTTTATGAAAAGGTTATAAATACAAAAAAATTTAATCTTAAAACAATAAAAGAGGACATTCCTCTTTTTATTGATAAAGACCACAAAACAAATTTTTTTCTCTTAGAAGGGGAATTAATTAAAGGAGTGCCAATCTATTTTATCGGCCATAAAAAATATTTTTCAAAATATCAGCGCCTTTACGGCTCAAGTCACGAGAATGCCCGTTTCTTGCTTTTTGACTTAGCCGCGATCGAAACTTTAAAAACTATCAACTTTAAGCCAGACATTATCCATTGCCACGATTGGCACACAGGACTTATCCCTTATCTCTTAAAAAGAGAGAAGGAAACCCTTTTTCAAAATACGGCCACTGTTTTTACTATTCATAATTTAACTTTTCAAATGGGCAAAAATTGGTGGGAAATTCCTCCCGAAGAAAGAGATCATGGAACCGATGACCTCCCTCTATTCCACAGCCAAGAATTAGAAAAAATCAATTTCGCAAAAAGAGGAATCATGTACGCTGATAAAATAAGCACTGTTTCTGAGCGATACGCTGAAGAACTCTTAACGCCTGATCTTGGGCAGGGTCTTGAGAAAATATTAAAACGCCGACAAAAAGATTTTTTTGGAATTATCAATGGCATTGATTATTCTGTTTTTAATCCAGCTTCAGATAAAAATGTCTATTTTAATTACGATTGGGATTCGCTCCGAAAGAAAAAGAAAAATAAATTATCTTTACAAAAAAACTTAGGATTGGAAGAAAATAAAGATACCCCCCTCATCAGCCTAGCAAGCCGGCTTGCCGAACAAAAGGGATATAATTTGGTTATTGAAACTTTAGACATTCTTTTAAGACAGGATCTACAAATTGTTATTATCGCAAGCCGAGGAAAAGACGGCAAAGAATACGTTGATATTTTTCGAAAAATCGCTAAAAAATATCCAAAAAAATTTGCATTTATTACTCCCTATACTGATGAAATGGCTTCAAAAGTTTATGCTGGCTCTGACATTCTTTTAATGCCTTCTAGATTTGAACCGTGCGGCCTTTCACCTTTAATTAGCCTCCGCTATGGGACAATCCCTGTTGTTCATGAAACAGGCGGCCTGGCAGAAACAATAAACAACTTTAATCCTAAAACCGGAAAAGGTAACGGTTTTGTCTTTAAAACCTACACAAAAGAAGATTTTTTAATAGCCTTAACCAGAGCGCTAGAAAATTATAAATATGAAAAGATATGGGAACATTTGGTTTGGAAATCAATGAAACAATCCTTCTCCTGGGAAATTCCAGCTAAAAAATACATTGCTCTTTTTAGAAAAGCACTGCAGAATAAACGAAAAAACTTAAAAAGTTAAAAAGTTTTTCGTTCTTCTATTTTTCCTTTTTTATTTATGTACTGGGCTAATCTTCTGCACATTTACCAGCCACCGGGGCAAAAAAAAGAAATCACTCAAAAGGTCGCAAAAGAAAGTTATTTGCGGATTATTGATATTTTAAAAAAAAGGCCGTCCGTAAAAATTAGTTTGAACATCAACGCTTCTCTCACTGAACAACTGCCTCCGGCCGGTTTGCGGTCAATGATTTCTGATTTAAAATTTTTGGCTAAACGCGGTCAAATTGAATTTACTGGTAGCGCTAAATACCATGTCATTTTAGCCCTTCTCCCAGAAAAAGAAATTTTTCGCCAAATTGAATTAAACAACCAAACCAATCTAAAATTTTTTGGAAAATTATGGCAGCCGACTGGATTTTTTATTCCTGAACTCTGCTATCATAAAAAAGTTGCCAGCGCAGTCAAAAAAATGGGTTTTAAATGGATTATTTTAGACGAAATCGCTTATAATGGAAAATTTAATAAAGTAAAATTCGACAAACTTTACAAAGTTCGAGACCTAGATCTGCCGGTCTTTTTCCGAAACACAAGAATTTCTAATCTTTTTTTTACAGCTGAAGCAAAGACAGCAGACGATTTTTTTCGCATCCTGCGCGAAGACGGTCGCTCACAAAAATTTTTACTCACTGCTCTTGATGGCGAAAATCTCGGGCACCACCAAAAAGAAATGGACAAGCTTTACGCTAAATTGCTTGACACCAAAAAATTTCAAACGGTCAATTTCACCGATTTATTAAAAATTTACGAGAAAGCAAAGAGAGTGAAGCCAATTCCATCGAGTTGGTCATCACGCGAAGAAGATCTCAAAAAGAAAGTCTTTTACCCTCTTTGGAAAAATCCAAAAAATGAAATCCACGACAAACAGTGGCAACTGACCAATTTAGTTATCAAAACTTTAAGTAAAAATATACATGATAAAAATTATAAACAGGCACGCGAGCGCCTTGACCAAGCACTGCACTCTGACCAATATTGGTGGGCAAGTGCCAATCCCTGGTGGTCTGTGGAAATTATTGAAAATGGGGCAAAAATGCTTTTAGATGTCTTATACAGTTTAAAAAAGATTTCGCCAGATATTTTACAAAAGGCAAAAAAATTATATAAAAAAATCTCCGATACCGCACGAAAATGGCAAACCACCGGCCGCGCTCAAAAAATAAAAGAAGCATATCTTGCCGGCGAGCCGTACGAACGCTATTTTGCCGGTAAAATTATCAAATAACAATAAATTTCATAAGTTTCGCGCGAGCGAAGGGAATGCATATTTCTATAAGTTTCAGAAACTTATAGAAACTAATAGAAACTTGCTCGCTACGCTCGTGAAATTAATTAGTTTTTATGTTCTGGGCCTGTTTTTTACACATTTACCAGCCGCCAAATCAAATGCCAGATATTCTGGAAAGAATTGTTAATGAAAGTTACCGAAAATTGACAGCTGGCCTCAAAAAAAATCCTAAAGCAAAAATCACCTTAAATATTAACGCCGGCCTAACCGAGCAGTTAGATCAACACGGCTACCGCGATGTTATTGACGACATTAAAAAACTGGCTGAATATGGCCAGATCGAATTTACAGAAAGCGCAAAATATCACCCGTTTTTGCCAATGACGCCATGGGATGAAGTAATCCGTCAGATTAAACTAAATAATGAAACTAATAAATATTATTTTGGGAAAATCTACAACCCAAAAGGTTTTTTCCCCCCAGAAATGGCCTTTAGTCGGAAAGTGGCTGATATTGTTGCTTCCTTGGGATACAAATGGATAATTATTGATGAAATCGCTTACAATGGAAAAGTTGAAAATGTTGATTATGACAAAATTTACATCATTAAAGATCTTAAAAATTTTAAAGTCTTCTTTAGAGACAGACGTATCAGCAACCTAATAATGTCAGCCGTGGTCCGCTCTGCCAAATCCCTGCTTGAAGCGTTAGGCGAAGAAAAAAACAAAAATCGCTATCTTCTTACTGCTATGGATGGAGAAACCTTTGGCCACCACCGGCCAGGGCTTGAGAAATTGCTTTTTGAAATTTTATCCTCGCCAAAATTTAAAAAAATAACAATTTCAGAAATCGAAAAAAAATTTGCCAAGAGCCAAATTATTGATCCAGTTGCTTCGACCTGGGCTTCTTCTGAACAAGATATACAAAAAGGTAACCAATTTCTCTCTTGGAATGACCCAGAAAACCCAATTCATGCTTGGCAATGGGAATTTACTGGCTTTGTTTTAAAAAAGGTCAGGGAACTAAACCCCCAAAAAGCTTACTATGAAAATGTCCGTGCCAAAATGGATCAAGCTCTCCACTCATGCCAGTATTGGTGGGCAAGCGCCAAACCATGGTGGTCCCTTGAAATGATTGAAAGCGGCGCCTGGAAACTCTTGGATGTTTTGCGCTCTATCCCTGATCTCCCAGAAGATGACTTAAAAAAAGGAGAAGAACTTTATCAAAAAATTGTTTTAAAAGCCTTTGAATGGCAAAGAACCGGCTACATTAGAAAATTAGCTCAAACTATGCAACAAGAAATCAAAATTCCTTTTAAAAAAAGAACTCTAGAAGCCGGCAAGCCAGAAGTCTATTGGGCTTTTATTAACACAATGAAAAAAGAAATGCAAAAAGCGGCTCAAACAAAAGAATTTGAAAAAGCAATTCTTTGGCGAGATGCGATTTTAAAAATTGAAAATCAGGATGACATTTATGACGCTGTTCATGCCGTCGATCTTCTGCGAACAACTGTCCCTGGCGGCGAATTGGAAAAATTAATGGATAAATATAAAAAGAAATATAAAAAGATCCGCGGCGGCCAGCCGGAACAAAGAGGTTAATCTTAACAGTTAAAATTTAAAAATATTTTATCCTATGCTTCCTCGACAAATAAAGTTAGCATCTGACCCTGCATTCATGAAAAAAATTTTTAAAAAAAATGCTAAAAAATATTTTTCTTCGGCTAAAAAATTGACCTTTTTATCTGTTAAACTTGAAAAAAATTCGTTTAACCAAAATTTTTTATTTTCCTACGCTCTTAGTTTGAATAAAAACTCTCAAGTATTTATAAAGGTTATTAAAGGTAAAAGTGCGGTTAAAATAAATAACCCGTATGATTGCCCAAAAAGATTTTATTTGACTGCAAAACATCTTTGGGCCCATGGTTTTAAAGGATTAATTCCCCGGCCCCTTGATTATTTGCCACTGGCTCACCTTTTTTTATACGAAGAAACATCTGGCGAGAGTTTAGAAAATAAAATTCAGCGCGGAGAAAGAAAACCTCTCGTCGCTTTCGCCCCTCGCATTGCTAAAATGCTTGCCAAATTGCACCGAACTAAATTAAAAATTAATTTTGTTAAGAACTCCTCTTATGAAAAAAAACAAAATTTTCATCACCTTTATTTGATAAAAAAATTTAACCAAAAAAATTACAAAGATTTTAAACATAATTTAGAATTAGTTGAAAGAATAAAAAAACAAAAACAGCATCTTTTTTCTCCGCCAAAAAATTTCTGCCTTACCCACGGAGATTTTCACCCTGGTAATGTTTTAATCCAGGGAAGCAAAATTAAATTTCTTGATTTCGGCAGCGCCGGGCTTGCTGAACGATTAACCGACGTAGGAAATTTCCTCATGCAAACTGAATTAATGCTCCGGCTTAAGTTTTACCCCCCCTCTCAAAAAATGATCCAAAAAATACAAAAAATTTTTCTCAAAAATTATTTCGGCCGAAAACCAACACCTGAAGAAAATTTTAAGATTTTATATTTTGAGTTAAGATGTTTATTCCAAGTAATGGCAAACATTTCTCTAGCTCAGTGCCGGAAACCAAAAATTCAAAAAAAATCAATGGCTTCCTTTTTTGAAATTTTAAAAAAGCGCTGCGTTCAATTCCAAAAATTAGGGGAAACTTTATAAATAAAAAATAACTCTGACTTTTAAGATATGAAATTAATTGACCTCCACCTCCATTCTATTTATTCAGAAGGAGATCTTTCTCCTCGTCAAATTATCTCCCGCGCTAAAAAGGAAAACTTAGTTGTTGTCTCTCTTGCTGACCACAATGTAATCAATGGAGTGGAGGAGGCAATGAAAGAAGGGAAGAAAAAAAATATTATTGTTATTCCTGGCGTAGAAATTTATACAGAATTTCAAGGGAAAAAATTACATCTTTTAGGCTATAATTTTTCTTTAACTCACGATAAATTAAATAATTTGCTTTACAAATCGCAAATTCACCACCTTGAATGGGCTAAAAAATCACTGAGAAAAATGGCTAATCTTGGTTTTCAAATAGATTTTACTGAACTGGATAAAATGAAAACTAAATATTGCGGCTTTCGGCATCTTAAAACTATTGTAGAAAAATATCCATTGAACTTAAAGAAAATGACCGCGGAAATAAAGCCACAATTTACTGAACCAACTCTTTTTGAATTTATTAATTTTTACTTTGCGGAAGGAAAACCGGCTTATATGCCTGACATCAATATGCCTATTACCACGCCTGAAGCTATCGCTGCCATCACATCTGCGGGCGGTTTTCCGGTTTTAGCCCATCCTGGTCAACAGTTGTCTTGGCAAGATGACCATCTAATCTCCAAATTAAAAAAAATTGGTCTGCGTGGCCTCGAAGTTTTATCACCTTATCATAACTGGCATCAAACTGAGCACTACCAAAAATTGGCTAATGATTTAGACCTTGTTGCAACCGGCGGTTCAGATTTTCACGGTGATTTGGTTGACCCAACACTTAAAAAACAATTTGTTAAAAGTGCCTGGGATTATTTCAAAGTACCATATCAAATTTATATAAATTTAAAAAAATATTTTTAATATGCTTAAGGAGATAAAAGAATTAACCTCTGAACCCAAAATCGCTTATTTCACAATGGAAATAGGTCTCTCTGATGAAATTCCTACTTTTAGCGGCGGGCTTGGTATTTTAGCCGCGGACGCCGTCCGTTCTGCCGCAGATCTTGGTATCCCACTTATAGCTGTTACCTTACTCAATCACAAAGGTTATTTTCAACAAAAAATCACCAAAACAGGTAAACAAATAGAACAACCTGTTGTTTGGAATCATAAAAAATACTTAAAGCCATTTCCAATCAAAGCAGAAGTCAAAATTAGAGGAAGGAGGGTTTTAATTCAACCATGGTTTTACAAAGTAAAAGGGAAAAACGGTCATTCTGTCTACGTTTTATTTTTAGACACTGATTTAAAAGAAAATATTTTGAAAGACCGAAAAATTTCTTATTTCCTTTACGGAGGGGACGCAAAATATCGACTAAAGCAAGAAATTATTTTAGGAATCGGCGGGGTAAGGGTTTTGGAAAAACTCGGCGTAAAAATAAAAAAATATCATATGAATGAAGGACATGCTGCTTTTCTAACACTTGAACTTTTAAAGATAAATAATTTTGACTTAAGAAAAACTCGAGACGCCTGCGTCTTCACGACCCACACACCAGTGGCGGCTGGTCACGACCAATTTGATTACGATTTAGTGCACCAACAAATGGAAGCCATTGTACCTAAAGATCTTTTAATAAAATTGGGTGGCCCTAAAAATTTAAACATGACAAAATTAGCTTTTAATATGAGCGAATATGTTAATGGGGTGGCAAAGCGCCATCGAGAGGTTTCAATGAAAATGTTCCCTGGCTATGAAATCCACGCCATCACGAACGGCGTCCATTCAGCTACTTGGACACATCCGGCTTTCAAAAAACTTTATGACAAATATATTCCTGGTTGGGAGAATGAGCCGGAACTCTTTATTAGAACGCCTATTATCCCAAATGAAGAAATCTGGCAAGCAAGAAAAAAGGCAAAAAAAGAACTGATTGATTATGTAAACAAACTAACCAAAGTAGGAATGAGACAAGACGTTCTAACGATTGGTTTTGCCAGACGAGCTACAGCTTACAAAAGGCACAATTTTATTTTTTCTGACTTAAATCGCTTAAAAAAAATAAATAAAAAATATCCTCTTCAGATTATCTTTGCCGGTAAGGCTCATCCTAAAGATGGAGAAGGCAAAAAGATAATTAAAGAAGTTTTTCAAAATATCAAAAAATTAAAAAAAGAAATAAAAATTGTTTATTTGGAAAATTATGGAATTGAAATGGCAAAAAAATTAGTTTCCGGTTGCGATGTTTGGCTAAACACACCCCAAAGACCAATGGAGGCTTCAGGCACCTCTGGTATGAAAGCAGCTCACAATGGCGTTCTTAATTTTTCAATTCTTGACGGCTGGTGGATAGAGGGCTTTGTCGAAGGAGTAACCGGCTGGTCAATAGGCCCAGGCCCAGAGGAAAAACTCAGTCAACCTGAGGCGCTCCAAAGAGAACTCTATGATCTCTATAATAAATTAGAATATATTATCCTACCGATGTACTACCACCAAAGAGATAATTGGATGGAAATGATGGAAAATTCAATCAGCAAAATTGCTTATTACTTTAATACCCACCGCATGATGCGCCGCTACGTTCTTTACGCCTATTTATAGAAATAGACAGACTTCTTTGTAAAAGTTAAATTTTATAAAATTAAGAAATTTAAACTGTTTTTCTTTTATTTTATGAAAAAATATGTTATTGGCCTTGACATTGGAGCAACAAAAATTGCCGCCGGGCTCTTAACGGAAAGCGGTAAAATTATCAAAAAATTTATTTTGCCAACCGGGGCTAAAAAAGGCAAAACAACCATTTTAGAAAATATTATTCAAGCCATAAAAAATGTTTGGCACCCCTGGGTAAAAGCTGTTGGCATCGGGATGGCTGGCCAATGCAATTTTAAAACTGGCGTTTTTTTATCTGGACCGAATTTCCCAAAAAATTTTAAAAATATCAAAATTAAAAAAATTCTAGAAAAAAAATTTGGTGTCCCAACGTCTCTAGATAATGATGCCCGCTGCTTTACTTTAGCAGAAAGTGTTTTTGGGGCCGGGAAAGGATACAGCAACGTCATTGGTTTAACCCTTGGAACTGGCGTTGGCAGCGGAATTATTATTAATAAAAAAATCTACCGAGGGAAAGATAATTCGTCTGGCGAAATAGGTCATATGACTATTGATGCTTCCTCTCCCTATATCTGCGGCTGCGGCAATCTCGGCCATTTTGAATCTCTCTGCTCTGGGAAAGCAATGATTAATTTTTACAAACACCTCACTGGTAAAACTAAAAATACCTTTGAGATTGAAAAACTCGCAAAAAAAGGTGAAAAAGAAGCAAAAAAAGTAAACATCTTAATTTCAAAATATTTAAGCATCGGCCTTGCGAACATCATTCATATTTTTAATCCAGAAATTATTATCATTGGCGGAGGACTAGCAAAGATAGAAGAAATCTGGCGACCAGCTTTACAAAGTGTAAAAAAAAGATTAATATATAAATCCCTTAAAAATACTAAAATTATAATAGCTAAGCTCGGCGATAATGCTGGAATTTTTGGCGCTGCCCTCTTAACTGAAAAAATAAAAACTTAAAACAATGGCCTATCTCCCCTCGAAAATAAAATCACCTCAGTCTTGGAAAAATAAGCCGCAACGCAAAAAAATAAATCAGACTAAATTATTTTTAATAAACCTTTTTCAAAAAATCTTAAAAAAGGCGAATTTTGCCATGAAGATTTCTCAATTCTTACCAAAAAGGCGCAAGGGGAAAATAGACTTCAAAAAAATCCTGTTTTATGCCGTTGTTCTTATTTTAATTTTTTTCTTGGCTGGAAGCATCTCTGGGTTAGCGATTTTTGCTTGGTTCTCGAGAGAACTGCCAGACCCAGGGAAGATACTTGACCGCCAAATTGTCCAAAGCACAAAAATCTACGACCGCACTGGACAAACCATCCTTTACGAAATTCACGGCGACCAAAAAAGAAGTCTTATTGAACTCAAGGATATTCCTGAAAAAGTTAAATGGGCAGCCATTGCCATCGAAGATAAAGATTTTTATAAGCACCATGGTTTTGATCTCCGCGGCATTCTGCGCGCTATTTGGGTTAACTTGGCTAGAGGGGGAAAAATCCAAGGTGGTTCAACAATTACTCAGCAGTTTATTAAAAATTCAATTCTTTCCTCTGAAAAAACCTACACAAGAAAAATTAAGGAACTTGTTCTTTCTTATCAGATGGAAAGAAAATTTACCAAGGACCAAATTTTGCAGTTGTATTTTAATGAGATACCTTACGGCTCAACAGCTTACGGCATTCAATCAGCTGCCCAAACATTTTTTGGCAAAGACGCTAAAAATTTAGATCTTGCTGAAGGTGCCTTGCTCGCCGCTCTTCCTAAAGCACCGACTTATTATTCTCCCTACGGCAGTCATAAAGAAGAATTATTAGGGCGCCAAAAATATATTTTAGATTTAATGGTTGAGCAGGGCTACATAACAAAAGAGGAAGCAGAAGAAGCAAAAGCAATTGATATAATGTCACGCATTGTTCCTCGCCGCGAAAATATTTTGGCTCCTCATTTTGTCATGTATGTTAAAGAAATTTTAACAGAAAAATACGGCGAAAAAACGGTTGACCAAGGCGGGCTCAAAGTTTATACCACTTTAGATTTAGACAAACAAAAAATTGCCGAAGAGGCGATTGCAAAGAATATTGAAAAAAATGTGGAGAAATATAATGCCTATAACGCCGCTCTAGTTGCCCTTGATCCAAAAACCGGTGAAATTTTAGCAATGGTCGGCTCAAAAGATTATTTTGCCGAACCAGAACCAGAAGGCTGCAAACCCGGCCTTGATTGCAGGTTTGAGCCAAATGTAAATGTTGCGATTAGACTGCGCCAACCAGGCTCATCTTTTAAACCAATTGTTTATGCCGCCGCTTTTCAAAAAGGATACACGCCAGAAACAATTCTTTTTGACGTTGTAACAACTTTCAAAACAGAAACAAAAGATTACCGCCCAAATAACTACGACGGCAAAGAACACGGACCAGTAACAATGCGAGCAGCCCTAGCTGGTTCACTTAACATTCCGGCTGTTAAAACGATTTATTTAGCTGGGATAAGCAATGTTTTAGATTTGGCAGATAAATTAGGCTACACGACTCTAACAGATCGCAGCCGTTTTGGCCTTTCTTTAGTTTTAGGCGGGGGAGAGGTGAAACTTTTAGAACATGTAGCCGCTTTTGGTACTTTTGCCAACGACGGCTCTCTGGTTAAAACACAGGTTATTTTAAAGGTTGAAGACGGCAAGGGTAAAATTCTTGAGGAGAAGAAACACGAAGAAAAAAAAGTCTTTGAGCCTCAAATAGCCAGGCAAATCACAAGTGTTCTTTCTGATAATGCGGCGCGATCATTTATTTTTGGTTCCAAAAGCCCGCTTGTTCTAGCAGAAAGACCTGTTGCAGCAAAAACCGGGACAACAAACGATTGGCGTGATGGTTGGACAATTGGCTACACTCCATCGCTTGTTGCTGGAGTTTGGGTTGGCAATAATGACAACAAAGAAATGAAAAGAGGGGCAGATGGAGTATATGTTGCTGCCCCAATCTGGAACAGTTTTATGAGCCAGGCCCTGGCCAATTCGCCAGTAGAACAATTTCCCGCTCCCGCACCAAGCGGAGCCACTAAGCCAATTTTATCCGGAAAAATTGAAGGAGAAACAACAGTTAAAATTGATAAAGCCTCAGGCAAATTAGCTACTGAACTTACACCACCAACTTTTATTGAAGAAAAAATTTATCGGGATCTCCATTCCATTTTACACTATGTAAATAAAGATGACCCGAATGGGCCTTACCCAGAGAATCCGGCGGCTGACCCCCAGTACACGGCTTGGGAAGAAGCAGTTCAAAGGTGGGCTAAAGAACAAAATTATACGACTGAAACCCCGCCAACTGAATATGACGATCTCCATGTTTTGTCTAACCAACCTACTATTAAGATTGTTTCCCCAGAAAACAATGTGACATGGAACAACAGAAATATTTCTGTCCAAGTACAAGCAAGCGCCCCCCGCGGGCTTGGAAGAGTTGAATATTTTATTGACGGCAAACTTTTAAAAACTGTTTTCCACTATCCTTTTAATCTTAATACGGCAATCCCAAATTCTTTTAAAAACGGTTTTCACGCCTTAAAAGCCGTGGCTTATGATGACATTGACAATTCAAATTCAGATGAAATCAGTTTCAATCTTTTAGCCCCAAAATTACCGCCAAGCATTTCTTGGCTTTCTCCAAGAGATAATTCTTCATTTTATTCATCTTTTTTCCCGTTGACTTTTGAAGTTTTAATTTCTGACCCAGAAGAAATTGCTGAAATCCATTTTTATTACAAAGATTCTAACCCGCATCTCATTGGTGCCATTTTTAATCTTTCTGAAAATCCCCTTACGATAAAATGGCAAGACCCCCCGGAAGCAGGAACCTATGAAATATACGCGAATATTATAGATAAAGAAGGAAATTCCTACCAAAGTCAAAAAATTTCTTTAACGATTCTTTAAAAGACCTGGCTAAAAATTTCTAAAATGGCATTAAAAAGATTTTAACTGCACATTTCTACAGCCTTTTTGCCAAAGATAGAGCCGTTTTTTAAACAGCTTCACTCAATCTCTAAAAGCCCTCAAACAAAAACACCCGATTGACTTCGGGTGTTTTAAAAATTTTTTATTTTTTAATTACTGCTTTATCGGCATTATTAAATAAAAATAATTATTGCCTTCAGCTGGGCGGAGGAGGCAAGGAGAGTTACTATCGTTAATTTCTAAAATTACTTCTTCTGAATCAATGTTTTGTAAACCATCAAGTAAATAACGGTAATTTAAGACAATGTTATTTTTTTCACCACTTATTTTGGCTTCAAGCCTTGAAGTGTTCTCCCCTAATTTACTTGAAGCGGCAAAAACCGTAAATTCGCCCTTTGGAGAAAAATCAAAACTGACGTCATTAATCCCTGATTTAGCAAATAAACTTGCTGCTTTTATTGCCTTTATTAAATCGTTTTTATTGATCGCGACCTGAGTTTTGCTGCTCGCGGGAATAATCTGTTTGTAATCCGGGTACTGACCCTCAATAATCCGCGAGATTATTTCAACATCTTGACAGGAAAAAAGTATTTGATTTTCAGAAATATAAATAGAAAGATTGTCTGGCCCGCCCTCCCCATTTGTTTCTTTTAAAATCGATAAAATTCTTTGTACTTCTTGCAGTGTTTTAACAGGGACAATAACAGATTGGGGAGAACTAACTTTTTCTTCTGGGATATCAACACCTAAAACAGTTTTTTCAGCTAACCTATAGCTATCTGTAGCAGCTAAAATTAATTTAAAAATTCCATTTTCAGCTGCGAAATTAAATAAAACACCACTTATCTCTGGCCTTATTTCATTTTGAGAGACAGCAAAAATAACTTGAGATAAGGCTTTTTTAAAATCAGATGTTTTACATGTGTAGGGAGAATTTTTCTCTATTTGCGGCAATAAAGGAAATTCGTCTGCTGGGGCAGTTCTTATTTTAGTTTCAAAATTTTTACATTTTAACTCTACATTTTGATCTTTTAATTTTATATCTATTCTCTCATTTGGCAAAAGAGAGACATAATCAGTTAAAAGTTTTGCTTCAATGGTAATAGCTCCTTCTTCTTCTATCTTACCCCTAAGAGTATAACTAATTCCTATTTCTAAATTAGTTGTTATTAATTTTATTATTTTATCTTCTGTTTTAAGTAAAATATTACTAAGAATTGGCAAATTTGCATTTTTACTCGCGATATGGCTGGTAATCATTAACCCCTTATTTAAATTCTCTTGAAGACAAGATAATTCCATATTTTTATTTTTTAAATATTTTAGTAATAGAGTTTTAAAAATTTGTGGAAAAAATTTTTAAAAGATTATTTTTTGTTTTATTTTAAATTTTATTTTTATTTTACAAATTTTTAATAAACTGTTTTTAAGTGTTGAAAAAGTGTTATAATTTATTTTTTATTTTTATTTGATTAACAAATTTTCCTCTTTTAAAATTTTCTTTTTAACATTTTATTTTCAATTTATAAGCTGAAATTATAAAGCCTTTGTTTAATTTGTTCAATTTCTTGTTTTGATCTTTCATTATTTTCAATTTCTTTTGCTATTTTTAAACAAGCATGCATTGCTGTCGTATGATCTCGTTTTCCTAATTCTTGACCAATCGCTGGGAAAGAACTTCTTAATTCTTCTCTCATTAAATACATAATAATTTGGCGGGGGAAAGCAAAACGTCTTTCACGGCTTTGGCTTAAAAGATCTTCTACTTTTAAATCATAAAATTCTGCAACAATGTTAATAATTTGCTTTGGCGTAACCGATTTTTTAGCCGTAGAGGCAGTTTGAACAGAAAGCATATCTTTTATGTTTTGGAGTGACGGCGAAATCTTACTAAATTGCTGAAAGGCTAAAATTTTATTTAAAACCCCCTCAAGTTCGCGGATATTGCTTTGGATAGCAGTTGCAATATAATTCAAAATTTCTTGGCTCAAAATAAGATTTTTTTCTTTACACTTTGCTTTTAAGATTGCTACTCTTGTTTCAAAATCTGGCTGAGAAATGTCAGCAATCATCCCCCATTCGAAGCGAGAAATTAGTCTTTGTTCCAGAGCAGGAATTGATTTAGGAGGGCGATCTGAGGTCATGACAATTTGTTTATCAGCTTGGTGGAGTTCATTGAAAGTATGGAAGAATTCCTCCTGGGTCCCATCTTTAGCCGCCATAAATTGAATGTCGTCTAATAAGAGAAAGTCTGGCGAGCGGTATTTCTTTTTAAAGCTTTCTACAGTCCGGCTTTTAATTGCTTGGATAAAATCATTGGTAAATTTTTCGCAAGTTGTGTAGAGAACATTGGCAGAAGAATTTAAAGAAAGAACGGCGTTGCCGACTGCTTGCAATAGGTGTGTTTTGCCTAAGCCGACACCTCCATAAATGAAAAGTGGGTTATAAGCTTTGCCAGGTTTCGAGACTACCGCTTGACAGGCCGCGTGGGCAAGTTCATTGCCCTTGCCAACAATAAAATTTTCAAAAGTGTATTTTGGATTTAGACCAAACTTGTTTAGGTGGACAGTCGGCTTTTCAGATTTTTCTAAAGGTTGGGCTTTTACAATCTTTGTTCTTTCTTCGCTTTTTTGAGATTGTTTAATAAGCTCTACCTTATATATTACTTCTTGGACATCGTTTCCAGTTAAGTTGGAGAGAGATTTTAAAATAATAGGATGATATTTTTTTTCAAGCCAAGCCTTAGTAAAAGTATTAGGAACAGAAATTATCACTTTTTTATTCTCGTATGAAGAGATTGAAGTTTGTTTGAACCAAGTATTAAAGTTTGGTTTTGAGAGGGATAATTCAATTTCTCCTAAGGCAGCTTGCCAAAGTTCTTGGTTAGTCATACTTTTTTCTTTTTAAGAAACTTTATTTTTGAAGTATAGCACAAAAATCTGGCTGTGATAAGAAATTTTTGTTAATAAAGTGTTAATTAAGTGTGGAAAAATTAAAATCTATTAAAATGACAAATTTTGCTTTTCTTTAACAAATTTGTTATCCTATAAGTAATTAAACTCTTAAAAATCGAACTTCACAAACCTTTTTAGCATTAAATAATGTCAGAAGTTTCCAGCATCATTTTATGAAAGTCTCTAAATTTCTAGTCGGCTTAATGCTGGAATGCGCTGGATTTTGAATTTATATTCCGCGTTTTTCAGCGTAGGGCGACTTAAAGGCAAGACAGTTAGTTAGAAGAAAACGCTGGATTTTTCTGCATTATTTCGCGTAGGGGAATAAGTTCGAATTTATTTTTTTGATCTATGGTTAAAAGAACTTATCAACCAAAAGTAAAAAGAAGAAAAAAGGTACATGGTTTTCTTAGCCGGATGAGAACGCCGGGCGGCCGCAATGTTTTAAAAAGAAGAAAACAGAAAGGGAGAAAAAGACTCACTGTTTGTTGAGTTTGTTTGCAAACGCGGTCTATAGATTAGGCTTTCTGGCACGGTTATTAATCAACTATTTTAAAGCTTGCTTTGGGCAGAGCGGTTAACCGGTGCCACAAGGCCGGGTTAATCTACACTAATAAGATTTAAACTCCCAACGAAGTTATGTTACCCAAAAAGCATCGTCTTGTCAAAAAGAAAGATTTTGAAAAAGTCTGGAAGAACGGCAGGTTCTTTTTTAAAGAAGCAATAGGATTTAAAGTGCTTAAAAATAATTTAAATATTTCAAGATTCGGCTTTGTTGTCGGAACTAAAGTATCAAAAAAAGCTGTCCAAAGAAATAAAGTTAAAAGGCAGCTCCGCGAAATAATTAGGTCCAAAATCGAATTAATAAAATTAGGCTACGATTTTTTAATCATTGCTTTGCCCAAAATTTTAGAGAAAGATTATTGGGAAATTGAAGAAATTGTTGAAAGGGGTTTAAAGGAAAAAGGCTTTTTCAAAAAAAATTAAGCGGTTCATCTAATTAGTTCAATAATTCGCCCGAAGCCATGTAAAAAACCAAACTTTGAAATAAAAAGTTCTCGTGGTTAAATTCGTGTGGAGTCAAACAGCCCCAGGCTGCCTAACAATAATAATTTATTATTTTTTTAGTAATATGAGTTATTTTACTTTTTGGATTCGCGCCGTAGTTCTCTGGCTGATTAAAATTTACCAAAAGACCCTTTCTTTTGATCACGGTTTTTTTTCAAAGTTTTTCCCTTTTGGTTTTTGCCGTTTTAGACCTACTTGTTCCGAATACGCCTATCAAGCGATTTTAAGGTACGGTATTTTTAGAGGAGGCGTAAAGGCAATTTGGCGGGTTCTGCGTTGCAATCCATTTTCAAAGGGAGGATATGACCCACTTAAATAATTTGTTTAATCGTTTTCAACAGTTTTTGATGGACTAAGCCGTTGCTTGCTAGCATATCCCTGCTTTTTAAATTCCAATCATTACCAAAAAAATCAGTGACCCGGCCTCCGGCTTCCCTGACAATAAGTGTCCCTGCTGCAACATCCCACGGATGAGCGCCTGGAATCATGATTGATTCTGTTCTCCCGGCTGCGACAAAACCCATCTCAATGGCTGCTGAACCAAGCTGGCGGAGATCGCGGGCGGCAAGTTTGAATTTTTGATAAAGTTTGATTGTTTTTTTAATGCTTTTTTCATGATGACCGTGGCAAAAGGTAAGAAGGGACCCTGAAATTTTGGCTTTTTTTGAAACGTTGATTTTTTTGCTGTTAAGATATGAACCTTTATTAATTTCTGCTGTATACATTTCATCTAGAGCTGGTGCGAAAACAATACCAAAAAGCGGTTTACCCCATTTCCAAAGGCTGACTGCCACACTCCAGATAGGATTTTTCATAGTAAAATTAGTTGTTCCATCAAGGGGGTCAATCACCCAGACAAAAGGTGATTTTTTTGTTATCTTGCCACTTTCTTCGGTCATAATGCTATGCCCTGGAAATTTTTTTTGGATAAGATTGAGGATTATTTTTTCAGACATTAAGTCAGCTGGCGTAACAATCTCGTGTTTATCTTTGGCTTTTATCTTACTTAAAGAGAATTTCCTGAATTCTTTTAGTAGGTGTTGGCCAGCTTTCTGGACAGCAAAAATTGCAATTTTTTTCATAGATTTTCTAAAATTTTTAATTCCAGTTTATTGGTTTTGGTGTTATAGATCGCGAAAGTGGCTTTATAAAAAATCCCGGCCAGATTACCTGGATTTACTAATTGGCAGTTGCCTATTTTTTCTTTCCATGGTTTATGAGTGTGCCCATAAAAGACTATGTCGTACTTGCCGCTTTGAGCTAGTTTTTTTGCTTTTTGTGGAAAGTGAGTGAAGGCAATTTTTTTGCCGTCTATTTTTGTTTTGCCTACTTCGCCGTGATGGACGACATTCGAAGACTGCGCGGCCGCTCGCGGCTCGAGTTCTTTATCGCTAACATTTCCAAATACTATGTGGATTTCACCTTTAAATTTTAATTCCAAAATTTCTTTTAAAGTTGTCGGAGTAGAGAGATCGCCGCAAAAGATTAGTTGTTCAATTTTATTTTTTTTGCACCAGGTCAAAAATTTTTCTAGGTTTGGGATATTGTCGTGGCTATCGGAAAAAATAGCGATTTTCATAATTTAAAAATGACCTATTCTGCAGCGCATTTTTTTAAAAATTCAATTACTTTTCTGTTGCGAAGCACATTTTTTAAATATTGGCGCGATTCTTCCGATTTTATTCTTTCATGTATTTCTGAGTTATCTTTGTAAATTTCCAAAACTTTTTCTATTTCGTTATCAATTTCTTTCTCATCTACTTTGATATTTTCTACTTTTGCGATTTCAGAGATTACGAGCGCTGTTTTAATTCGTTTTACGGCCTGAGGAGCAAAATCTAAAAGAATTTGGTCTCGGGTTTTGCCAATTTTTCCAAGATAGGCATCAAATTCAATGCCGCGTGAAGTAATACTGTCTTCAAGTTCATGAACCATTTTGTGCGCTTCAGCGTTGATGAGAATTTCTGGTAGATCGCCAAACCGCGAGTCCTCAACTATTTTTTCTAAAATTTCAATTTCAAGCCGTTCCTTTTCCTTCTGCTCGTGTTCTTGTTTTAGATTGTTGCGAATTAAATTTTTTAAGTCAAAAAAATTTTTTTGTCCCAAACTTTTGGCAAATTCATCGTCAAGCACCGGGTGTTCTAACTCAAAAACTTCTTTGACAGTGATTTTAAAATCAGCCATTTTCCCAGCCAAATTTTTTTGGTAATGTTCTTTTGGGAATGGAAGAGAAAATTCTTTGGTTTGCCCGCTAGAAAGGCCGATTAGCTGATCAGAGAGGCCGGGAATATAATACGGTTCATCAAGATAGATTGTGTGCCCCAGAGCCTTTCCTCCCTCGATAGGTACTTTGTCATGCGAAATTTCCATGTCTACTATTATTTTGTCATGGCAGCCGGCTGGCCTCCTGACTAATTTTTCTTTTGTTTGCATTTTTTGCAGGTCATGAAGAATTTGATCCACTTCTTGTTCTTTGACTTCGATTTTTCTTTTTTTAATTTTGATTTTCCTGTAATTAGATAATTTAATTTCAGGAAGAACGGAAATGCGAGCTTTAAAGATAAAAGGATTCTCAGGAGCTAGTTTTAAAATTTCAATCTCTGGCTGGCCGATGACCTCTAAGTTTTCTTTTTTTATCACCTCAACATAACTTTTTTGCGCTGCTTTTTCTGCAGCACGTTCGTGAATAGCCATCTCTCCAATTTGTTCTTTTAGAATTTTAAATGGTGCGTTGCCTGGCCTAAAGCCATTAATTTTCTTTTCTTTAGAGATTTCTTGCGCAGCTTTTTCAAGAAAAGGCTGCATTTCCTCTTGGCTGAGTTCAACCTCAATTTCGATTTGACTTTTTGGTAATTTTTGAATGTTAGTTTTCATATTCTACAAAATTAACTAAATTTTGATTTTTTGTCAAAATTTGTACATAGCAATTTTAATAGGGCACAAAAAGAAAACTCGCTAAAAAACAAAAAGATCGTTTTAAAACGATCTTTTTTTAAAATGTTTAACGCAGGTTTTTAAATTAACAAACTAATTATTAATAGAGCGACAATATTTAGCACTTTTATCATTGGATTTATAGCCGGCCCAGCTGTATCCTTATAAGGATCACCAACTGTATCTCCAGTTACCGCTGCGGCATGGGCAGGTGAGCCTTTACCGCCGTAATTCCCTTCTTCAATATATTTTTTAGCATTATCCCAAGCTGCTCCGCCAGAAGTCATGGAAATAGCAACAAAAAGGCCGGTAATAATTGAACCAACCAAAAGTCCGCCGAGAGCTTTTGGTCCTAAAAGAAAACCGACTAAAATTGGAGCCAGGACTGGGATGAGAGCAGGGACAATCATTTGTCTAATGGCTGACTTGGTAACAATATCAACGCATTTGGCATAATCTGCTTTGGCAGTACCTTCCATTAGACCTTTAATTTCTTTCCACTGTCGTCGTACTTCTTCGACAACCTTTCCACCGGCTTTGCCAACGGCCCGCATGGCCATTGAAGCGAAAAGATACGGCAATAGTCCGCCGATAAATAAACCAGCAATAATTTTTGGGTCAGCCAAATCAAAAATTTTATCTTGCCACCCTAGGGTGATAATTTCATGAACATAGGAAGAAAATAAAACCAAAGCGGCAAGGCCAGCCGAAGCAATGGCATAGGCTTTGGTTACGGCCTTTGTTGTGTTGCCAACTGCATCGAGCGGGTCAGTTACTTTGCGAACTTCTTCTGGCAAGTCAGCCATTTCAGCGATGCCGCCTGCGTTGTCAGTGATTGGGCCAAAAGCGTCAATCGCCACAATAATGCCGGTCATAGAGAGCATTGTCATAACAGCGATAGCCACGCCGTAAATTCCAGCCAACCAGAAAGAAAGCAAAATGCCAGCGACAATTAAAAGGACGGGGAGAGCTGTCGCTTCCATTGACATGGCAAGGCCAGTAATAATATTTGTCCCATGGCCAGTAGTTGAAGATTTGGCAATTTCTTGGACCGGTCGATATTTTTTAGAAGTGTAATATTCAGTAATTGCCATCATGCCGAAAGTTACAATAATACCAATCAGTGATACAAGGTAAAGTTTCCAGGTAGCAAATTGCCCATTGCCAGTCATAAGCCAATTGGTGATTGGGTAAAAGACTAAAGCAGCAAGGACAGCGCTTCCTGTTAAACCTTTGTAAAGAGCGTTCATAATTTTTTGTTTTTTTCCTAAGCGAACAAAAAGAGTGCCAATAATTGAACAGACGATTGCGGCTCCACCCAATACTAAAGGATAAATAAGGGAGTTTGAGAAATCTGGCAGAAGCAAAGCGCCCAAAAGCATTGCGGCAATAGCAGAAACGGCATAAGTTTCAAAAAGATCAGCCGCCATGCCAGCGCAATCGCCAACATTGTCGCCGACATTGTCAGCAATCACGGCTGGGTTTCTTGGGTCATCTTCTGGAATACCTGCCTCAACTTTGCCAACCAAATCAGCGCCGACATCAGCCCCCTTTGTGTAAATGCCGCCGCCCAAACGGGCAAAAACTGAAATTAGCGATCCGCCGAAACCTAAACCGATCAAAGCTTTAACCGCTTCTTTTGGTTCAAAATTGAAGATATGAATTAAAATAGTGAAAAATCCAGTCACAGCCAAAAGCCCAAGGCCAACAACCAAAAGTCCAGTAACGGTTCCGCCGCGGAAGGCTACGGCCATAGCCTCTTTTAGTCCCTTTTTGGCAGCCTCAGTTGTTCTTACGTTTGCTCTAACCGAAACCATCATACCAATATAACCTGCTAGGGCAGAAGCAGTCGCCCCGAGAACAAAACCAAAGGCTGTGCTTATTCCAAGAAAAAGCAAAAGGATAAACAAAATCACTGCGACAGCGGTTACTGTTTTATACTGCCGTCCAAGATAGGCTTTTGCTCCTTCTTGAATTGCCGCAGCAATTGACTGCATTTTAGAATCGCCAGCCGGCAATTTTAAAACCCATTTAATTAAGAGTAGGCCGTACAAGATAGCTAAAACCGATGCGCTTAAGGCAAAAATTAGTGAAGGGGTCATACAGTTGAAAATTAATAGTTAAAGCTGTTATTTATATTAAATTTACATTTTTAAAAAATTTTGTAAATGTGGATAAATGAAAATAAAACTGTAAAGCAGCATAAACCTTATTTGTAAAAAGGCAGAATTAATCCTGCTAAAGATGAAACACATTGGTAACACATCGCCTTTGCTCACTTTGATACTTTTATTCTTATTCAGAATAAAGTATAGAAGCAGAACAACGCTGATAACTACGCAGAAGAACGCGGAATCTCAATATGTTTCTGCGTTAATCAGCGTTATCTTCCGCGTTTTTCCGCTTCTATGGATTTAGAAAAGCAAAGAGCTTCAAAAATAGTTAAAAGTGGCTTCTGTGTTACCGATGTACTCATCATGTGCAAATCCTTGACAAGGGTGCTTTTAAAATGTATCCTTTTAAATAGATTTATGAAGCCTTTCTATCAATTCTCTCAGAAAAGGGGTCTTGAAAAAAAGGGTTGGCAAAGATCGATTAGGAACGCAGCAGTCAAAATTTTACTTTTTCTTTTTAAGGGATTAATTATTTTAAAAAAATTTTTATCCCTTGTTTTATTTTTTGTTTTTAAAATTTTATTTGTTGCCGGGAAAATTATTTTTAAATTTATTTTAATAAAATTATACAAAATTTATCTCTTTTTTAAAAGATGGTTTTTAAAAATTTTTTTGCCAGCGAAAAACAAACTTTTTTATCCTTTAACTCGTCGCTCAGTTGTTCATTTCGTTTTGATTGTTATTACTATTTTTATCTCAACCGCAAATATCAATGCTCGAGAAATTCCGATTGATCCAGGGCGGATTGGGCAGAGAAGTATTCTGCACTCTTTAGTTAGCGGAGGAGAAGAACTCGAATTGATTGAAGGAGCGGCAGGACAGCCTCAGGTAGCAAGGTATATTGATGAAAATATTCAATCACCAGTTATTGATAGAAAAAAGGAGCAGCAGGTATTCTCTAGCCGGGAAAGCGAGGAAAGCGTTTTAATTAAGTCCGAGGTGGTTTTTGACGGAGCAGAAACCAGAACAGAAATTATCACTTATGTAGTGGAAGGCGGGGACACCATTAGCACCATCGCTCAAAAATTTAATATTAGCGTCAATACCGTTCTTTGGGCTAATAACTTGAATTCAAATAGTTTAATCAGGCCAGGAGATAAATTAAAAATTTTGCCGGTCACAGGAGTTAGTCATCAAATCCAAAAAGGAGAAACTTTGACTAAGATTGCTAAAATGTATTCTGCTGACGCAGAAAAGATTATAGAATTTAATAAATTAACCGATGAAAAAGATATCGTCCAAGGAGAAATATTAATAATTCCTGATGGGAAAATTTCACCGCCTCCTCCCAAACGAACAACTTCAACCCTTGCCAGGGTGCGAGAATTCTTTGTTCCGCCCTCAGCACCCCCTTCACGTTCTCGGATGGTTTGGCCAACTTCTGGACATGTTATTACCCAGTACTTTACTTGGAGACACAGCGGCCTTGATATTGATGGAGATCTTACTTCTCCGATTTTTGCGGCAGAGAGCGGGAAGGTAATCTTTGCTGGTTGGAACGGCGGCTATGGTAACAAAATAGACATTGATCATGGCAATGGCATAATTACTCGTTACGGTCACCTTAGTAAATTTTTAGTAAAAAAAGGAGACGAGGTTTCAAGAGGCCAAACAATCGGCATAATGGGTTCAACAGGTTGGTCAACTGGTTCTCATCTTCATTTTGAAGTTATAATCAACGGTCGAAGAAATAATCCATTAAATTACATTAGGTAAAGATGGATAACGGTGAATTGCTGTAAATAAAAATTGAAAGAAGAAATTTTTATAAACCACTTTTGGTCCGATCGGACCAAAAGTGGTTTATTTATATTCACCCCTTAAACTTACTTTTTGGCATATTTAATAAACGACTTCGACATAAAAATTTAAGAATGACAAAATAAAAAACAAAGTATTTCAAAAGAAGATACTCTGTTTTTTAAAATTGTTTAGGGTAAATTATTCTGATATTTTCGGCCTATATTGTAACGCTTCGGCTAAATGAACTGTTTGGATTTTTTCACTTTCTGCTAAATCAGCAATTGTTCGGGCTATTTTTAAGATTCTAAAGTAAGCTCTGGCTGACAAATGAAATTGGAGCATAGCCTGGCGGAGCAATTCTTGCGCTTGGCTGTCAATTTTGCAAAACTCCTTAATTTGTGCAGTTTTCATTTCTGAGTTGGTAAAAATTTTTAAATTTTTAAAACGCCTGCTTTGGACATCTCTTGCTCTCTGAACGCGTTCTCTTATTTTTGAAGAGGGTTCAGCCGGTTTTTCTTCGATAATTTTTTCAAATTTTATTTTTGGCACCTCAACGTGCAGATCAATGCGGTCAAGCAGTGGGCCAGAGATTTTTTTCTGATACCTATAAATAGAAGAAGGGGAACAAATGCAGTTTTTTTGAGGGTCGCCGTAGTAACCGCAAGGGCAAGGGTTTCTTGCAGCGATTAAAATGAATTTAGCTGGGAACTGCAGAGTTCCTGAGGCCCGCGAAATAGTTACAACGCCATCTTCAAGAGGCTGCCTTAAACTTTCAAGAACAGATCTCTGGAATTCAGGAAATTCGTCTAAAAAAAGAACGCCGCGGTGAGCTAAACTTACTTCTCCGGGCTTAGGCCAAGCGCCGCCGCCGACTAAAGCAACCGAAGAAGCAGTATGATGAGGACTTCGAAAAGGCCTTTTTGTAATTAAAGAGCCGTTCGGTGGGATAAGTCCGGCCACACTAAAAATGCGAGTTATTTCAAAAGCTTCTTCTAAAGTTGGAACCGGTAAAATAGTCGGCGCTGATTTTGCCAGCAGTGTTTTTCCAGACCCAGGTGGGCCAGTTAAAAGAACATTATGTCCTCCTGCCGCGGCGATTTCTAAAGCTCTTTTAGCGTGTTCTTGGCCTTTGATATAGGCCATGTCATTGCAATCTTCTATTTCAGGTGGGATAATTTTTGGCACTTCGCCAGTATAAGATTGAATCAACTTCTTTTTGTTTAAGTGATTTGCTAATTCTAAAAGATTGCTAACGGGGAAAATTTCAAGTTCTGGAATTAGACTAGCTTCTTTAGCATTATCTTTCGGCAGATAAAGAGTTTTAATTTTAGATTTACGAGCAGCAAGGGCAATCGATAAAATTCCCGGTACCCCACGCAATGAACCGTCAAGAGCTAATTCCCCGACAAAAATTGCTTCTGGAATCGCTTTTGAGATTGACAAGGTTTTTTGCAGAGGCTGGTTGTCAAAGATCGGGAAAGAATTAGTTGGAATAGCGTTCTTGATTTCTCCCGAAGCCAGAAGGATACTTACGGCAATTGGCAAATCATAAGAAGGCCCTTCTTTTTTAATATTGGCTGGCGCGAGGTTAATTGTTACATGAGGGCGCGGGAATGTGAGGCCACTGTTTTTGATAGCCGCTTTAATTCTCTCTTTTGACTCTTGAATAGCGGTGTCAGGAAGACCGACAATATTAAAACTTACTAAACCTGAAGAAATGTCTGCTTCTACTTCAACCAATTCGCAGTCCAAGCCGATTATTGCGGCTGAAAGAACCTTTGAAGACATATAAATAAAATTTCCAATTTCTAATTTTTAATACCTGTCTTAAATTTCTTCTTAATTCTCTTTTACCAAAACAAGAAAAATGAGAGAAAGAGTTGTGGCAGCCAAGGAAAAATAAAATGGGGCAAAGGGGCCAAAATAATCCCAAAGAAGTCCGGCCAGAACCGATGAGGGGAGAGCGCAAAGACCAATAATCATTTGGAAACTCCCTAAAGTAGTGGCGCGCAGTTTTGTTGGAGCTAGCTCAGCAACAAAAGTTTTTTGGATTGGTTTCCAGGCAGCCTTATGTAGGCCATAAAGAACAAAGCAGAAAATAATAAACAAGTAATTTTGAGACCAAATAAAACCTAAACAAGTTAGTCCCCAAAGAATAAAAGAAATAATACTGATTGTTTTTCTGCCGAATTTATCTGCGGCTGTGCCAAAGGGCCAAGCTAAAAGTGAATTGACTGAAGTGAAAATTAAATAAAGAATTGGAATAAAAACATCCTTAAAACCAAAATGGTGAGCAAAAATTAATAGAAAAGAATAACTAAAAGTTCCTAAAGTGAAAATGCTGCCAGCCAAAAAGAACAGCATTAAATTTTTATTTATATCTTTAAATTTAAAACCTTTATATATTTCGCTGTTGCTGCTTTCTTTTATAAAGAAAAATATTAGAAAAGCGCTGACAAGCGATGGAAAGGCGGCCAAAAGAAATAATTTTCTAAAACCAAGCAATTGGAAAAGTAAGATACAAAGAATAACGCCTGAAACAGCACCTAAACTATCCATAGCTTCAAGAAAACCAAAAGTTACTCCTCTTTTTTCTCTTTTTACTGTTTCAGCAGCCATAGCGTCTCTTGGCGCATCTCTCATTTTGCCAAGGCGGTCAGCAATTTTGAAGGGTATCAAATGTTGCCAAATGGTAGAAACGGCATAGCCCAATCGGCCAAAAGCGGCAAAGAGGTAGCCGAGCCAAATAAAAATCTTCCTTTTTTTGATTTTGTCAGAAAAGAAGCCAGAACCAGCTTGCGAGACAGCAACTAGTGTTTCCCCAAGGCCGTCTAAAAAACCTAAAACACCCATTGGCGCTTTAAGTATTGAAGTTACAAAGAGTGGCCAGACGGGCGAGATCAGATCTGAGCCTAAGTCGTTTAGAAAAGATGAAACAGCAAAAATTTTGATTTTTTTATCAGGCGGTTTTTGCAGAGGATCATTCTGCATATTAAATTAATTCTAACATAATATAAATTTATAAACTACTAACGAAAAGAGCCCTTTTTAGAAAAAAAGGGGAAAATAAATTCCTTTATTGCCCAAAAGCTAACCCCGCTCACAATAAAACAGTCCGCTAAATTAAAAGTTGATGAAGAAAAATTGATAAAATCGATTACTCCTCCATAAATTAAACGATCAATCAAGTTACTTAAAGCGCCGATTAAAATTAAAGTTAATATTAAAATTAAAAAAAATTCTTTTTTCTGATAGTTCCTAATTAATAGGAAAAAGAGTGCAATTATAATTATAGTGATAACCAAGAGTAAGAGAGATCTGCTTATTTCTAATCCTAAAATTGTTGTGTTTTTTTGAAATTTAATTTTAAATAAAGAAAATAAAAAATTCTCTGGCAGAGAGAATTTTTTATTAAAGGCCAGCCATTTTGTTAGGCGGTCAAGAGCAAAAAAGGTAGCAGCAGAGAAATTTAAAATCAAAACCTTTTTTAAAAAAGACATTATGGCTATTTCCTGGTTAGTTTATTTTTACATTCAATACAAGTGCTTGAAGTTGGGCGAGCCTCTAATCTCTGAAGGCCGATATCTTTACCGCAGTACCTGCAAATCCCGTATGTTCCTTCTTTAATTCGTTTAAGAGAGTTATTAACATCCCGCAAAGCCGATTCTAAAGTTCTTTCCAAAGTTAAATTATCGCTGTAGGCTGCCACTTCGGCTGCGTTTTCGTCATCTTTGTCTCCAAAGCTTGGGAAATGTGCGTCGTAATCTGTTATATTATGGACATTTTTCTTGGCGAAACTTTTTAATTCTTTTTCCAACCTATCCTTTTCCTTTATTAGTTTTTCTTTTATAGTTTCTATAAATTTTTGATCTAAATTTGCTTTTTTCATAACTAGACTAGACTAATTATCAAAAATAAAATTTTATCCGCAGAAATTATTTATTATTGATTGTAACATTATTATATTAATTTTATATTAATAAGATAAAAAGTCAATTTATAAAAATTAAGGGCGCAAACTGCGCCCTTAAATATGATTAATTAATTTATGGCCGTTTGCGCCCTAAGCTTCTGAGCTCACTCTTCACCGCAAATTGCAGTTTTAGAGATTTTGGCTCAAAAGCTAAAGAACGCTTTTTGCTGACTTGAAAGCGAGACCTCTCTACCATTCTTGCGGCAGACTTAGGAAAAGCCCGCCTAAAAAAATTTTTGTTTTTATTTTAGCCTCAGGTCTTGCCAGCGAAGACCTTAACGAAAAGTAGAGAAGAAAGAAACTTATCTTTCAAAGAAAGGTAAGTTTCTTTTATTTCAATGATCTATTTTAATTATAGCACAGAGATTTCGGATTGTCAATTCTTAAATTTTGGCTTATTTTAGAGAAAAATTTAATTTTATTTTTTGGGAGTAGGCAAATTTATTAAGGGGTTGTTAATAATTTGTTCACAGTTTGTCCACATATTTTATCCCAATATATTTAAATTGCTTATTTTTTATTGTTCTTTCTCTTATACTTTGCCATAATTTTTGAAAAAGATTTTGCCTATTAATTTTTAAATACTCCTCTAATAATACTAAAGAATTACTTGCAAATAAATTGTCATTGCTCGTCAGAGCAAACTCAAAATCCAGCCTTGGCTCAATAACATAGTGGATTTTAAAATTCAGAAAGTCGATATTTTTAAATTGGAAAAGAGACGGGTCAGAAATTAATTCCTTTACAGTAGTTCCGTCAGGCAGAGTTTTTTCTTGAGAGATAGGAAGGATTTGGGCTAATTTTTCTTTAATGAAATTTTCCAATTCATTGTCTTTTGAAAAATTTTTTGAAATTAGAATAAAATTGTATTTTCTCCAGGGGCTAGAATTTTCGTTAAAATTTTTATTGTTAGGAATTATTAAAATAGTGTTTTTTAAAGAAAGAAAATCTGGAAAATTTTTAATAGAAAAAAATGTTTGGAATATGCGTGAGTCGAAATAGATTTGACTTGGATAGTTAATGGTCGAATGAATTAAGTTTGACTTAGTGATTAGATCTTCCCCTAAAGAAGGGATTTTATTATTCCTAACATTGATTATTTTTAATAAAGTATCTGGTGAGGTTGCTAAAAGAATTTGTTCTTTTCCCAAAACATAACTTAAGTTGGTTTCTTCGAGATTAGTTTTTAAATCTTCATTGGGCTGAACAGTGAAAAATAAAACCGCTTCTTTGTCAGGAAAAACGGCTAAAGAAATTTCTTTATTCTCAAAGTTTATTCCTTTGAGGAGGGAAAATTCATTTAATTTGAATAACTGACAAATCGCAGCAAAAAAAAGATTTTTAGTTTCTGCTCGTTCATCTGTGTTAGAATGCCAGTAAAAAATAATTTCTTTTGGGACTAAGTTTAAAAAATTATCTCTTTCACTTAAATTTTTATAAACTAAAATACCTACGTTAGTCACGAACAAAAAGGCGATGACCAAAAGACCTCCCATAATAAGAGAGGTCCCTTTTTTCAAATTGTTTCTTCGCAGTTTCATTTTTTTGTTTGTTTCGCCTGCTTTAAGGACAGGTTTATTCTGCCCTGCTCATCAATTTTAATAACTTTAACTGTAATGATATCTCCGACTTTTACCACATCTTGAACGCGCCGTACACGATAAGGTGCTAATTCAGAAATATGAACTAAACCTTCTTTGTGCGGATAGATCTCAACAAAGGCACCAAAATCAAGAATGCGCGTTACTCTGCCCTGGAAGATTTCACCTACTTCAGCATCTTGAACTAAACTTTTTATCCAAGCGACCGCTTTTTCTAAAGTCGTTTCATTAGTTGAACAAACCATAATTGTTCCATCGTTTTCAATATCAATTGTTACGCCGGTATGATCAATAATCTCATTAATTATTTTTCCGCCGGGGCCAATGACATCTCTGATTTTTTCTGGTTCAATTTTAAAGGTGATAATTCTTGGAGCATAAGGTGAGAGTTTTGGTCGAGGCGCGGGAATAGTCGCTTCCATTACCTTTAAGATTTCGAGTCTAGCTTTTTTACCTTGTTCAAGGGTTTTCTCTATCATTTCTAAAGTTAAACCAGATGTTTTAGTATCCATTTGAATAGCCGTAATACCAGTTTTTGTCCCAGCAATTTTAAAATCCATGCCGCCCTTACTGTCTTCGAGGTCTTGCAAATCAGTTAAAATTTTGTAGTTTCCTTTTTCGTCTGAAGCGAGCCCCATTGCAATTCCTGCGACTGCTTCGCGAATTGGTACGCCGGCGTCCATTAAAGCCAGAGACGAAGCGCAAACCGAAGCCATTGACGAAGAGCCGTTTGAACTTAAAACTTCCGAAACTACTCTTATTGTGTAGGGGAAATCTTCGGTTTTTGGTAAAAGCGGCTGTATGGCCCGTTCGGCCAAAGCGCCGTGCCCAATTTCTCGTCTGCCCGGCCCACGCAAAGAACCTACTTCTCCAACAGAAAAAGGAGGAAAATTATAATGATGAAAAAACTTTTTTTTACCAGTAATTTCCATTCCGTCTAGGACTTGTTCATCGGACGGCGAGCCTAAAGTGACAGTTGAGAGAACTCGCGTGTCTCCCCTGGTAAAATAACCAGAGCCGTGGGTTCGAGGCAAAAGACCTACCTCGCAAGAGAGGGGTCTGATTTCATCCAAAGCACGACAGTCCACTCTTAAATTCTTTTCTAGAATTGCTTGGCTGACTTCTTCTTCAACGCACCCATAAAAATAATTAAGAACGTTTTTTCTTTTTTCTTTACCAATCCCTTCGTTTTTTAGATATTCGTCTAGCTCATTGCTGAGTTTTTCTAAAGTTTCGCGGCGCGAAGCCTTTGTTTCTTTTTTAGTATCAAAAAGACAAAGAGACAATTTTTCTCTTAGAAAATTTTTGACCTTCTTTTTTAAATTTTCTTTTTCTTCCAATTCTTCCGCTGTTTCTCCTTCAATAACAGATATTTTTGTTTTTCCGAATTTTTTTTGGATTTCTTTTATTAAATTTATTGCGCTTTTTAAATGTTTTTGGCCGAATTTAATTGCTTCTAAGAAAATTGGTTCCGGTATTTCTTGGCCCCCTGCTTCGATCATGCAGATTTTTTCTGGTGTGCCAGCAATGACTAAATCTAAAACACTTTTTTCTCGAGCCCCATAGGTTGGGTTAATAACCCATTCACCATTAATTTGTCCAATTCGGACGCCGGCGATTGGTCCTTGCCAAGGGATGTCGGAGATTGAAAGAGCAACTGAGACAGCAATAAGGGCAGGAATGTCTGGATCATTCTCTTGATCCCAAGAGAGGACGTCTATGATTACCTGGACATCGTTTCTAATGCGATCATCAAAAAGAGGCCGTATTGAGCGGTCAATCAAACGGCCGGTTAAAATTGCTTCATCAGTAGGCCTGCCCTCCCTTTTAATAAACCGAGAACTCTTTATTTTCCCCGCGGCATAGAGTTTTTCTTCGTAATCAACCATCAAAGGGAAAAAATCTATTCCCTCTCTGACTGTTTTTGCCATCACAGCAGTAGCGAGCACCACAGTGTCGCCGTATTGGACCGTGCAACTTCCGTTAGTTTGGCCAGCGAATTTCCCTATTTGAATAGTTAATTTTTTTCCTCCCCATTCTAAATCAAAGTTTTGAACCATAAACTTTCAAAACTTGAAATCCGAATATCGAAATCCTAAACAAACTCAAATTTTAATTAGCCCAAAATTAAATTTTAATCATTCGAATTTGTTTCGAATTTCGAATTTAGAATTTCGGATTTTCAAGTTCCAAGTTAATTTTAATTGTTGCTTGTTACTTGTTGATTGTTAATTTTAAATGATCGTTCTTTTTCTTCTCGCGCTAATCAAATATTTTCTTTTTTCACGACTTAAATCAGTAAATTCATCGGCTGCTTCAACTAATTTTGTTGACGTTGTTTCTCTAAAAGCCATTACTTCGACCCGGCAGCCTTTGTTCATTTTTAAATACTGTACTAAAGGAATAAAATCGCCGTCTCCTGAGATAAGAACGATTACATCCAGTCGGTCAGCCATGGCAATTGAATCAATACAAATCCCGACATCCCAGTCAGCTTTTTTTGCGCCATTGTAAATCATTAATTCTTTTTCTCTAATTTCTAATCCTAATTTTTCCAATGCTTCAAAAAAAACTTTCTCTTCACCGGTCTTTGTTTTAACAACATAAGCGATGGCTCTAATTAATTTTCTGTCACCAACTGCTGTTTCCAAAATATCGCCAAAATTTACTCTGGCATTATATAAATTTTTTGCTGAATAATACATGTTTTGCACATCAATGAAAACACCGACGCGTTGTTCTTTGTAAGTGACCATAAACATGTGATACGAATCTACAAATAAAATGCGAACCAACGAATACACGAATTTATGTATTCATAGATTCGTCTAAAATTCGTTGATTCGTATCATAATTTCAATTTTTCCAAAAGCGCCGTATGCGCTTTTTTATCCTCCCTCTCTAGATATTTTAAAAGCCGCCGGCGTTCGCCAACTTTTTTCAAGAGCCCACGGCGGGAAGAA
>JBBIUS010000002.1:0-66789 GCA_037440105.1 Candidatus Falkowiibacteriota bacterium | reverse complement strand
GGTTTAGTCTTGTCTTTTTGGCTGGAATTTTAGACGGTCTTGCCACTTTTTTAATTCCTGTATTTTTGGCAGAATTTACAAAACACGAATTCACAATAATAAATTTTAAAAACCTCATTCAATGGATAATTATTTTTTATGTAAGCTCACTTTTGTTACAATGGATCATCAGAAAATACGGCGAAGCGTTAGGACCTCAATTCAGTAATTATATCCGGATCAAATATTTCAAATCTCTAGAAAAACTTCCTATAAAAAATTTAATCAATTACCATTCAGGCTACATTCTTTCGCTAATAAACAAAGTTTCTGACGGTCTTGCACCGATAATGTTTGATATCTTTTGGACTTTTGCTAAAGGTATATCTAACATTACTTTATTTTTCTATTTTACAGCTAGAGAATCAGTTCTTATTGCTGTCATTAATTTGATCGTTTTAAGTGTCTTTACGTCAATCAGCACTTTGCTTTCAAAAAAAATGGTGCCCATTGCAGACGAATTGAATAAAAAACGAGCTTCGCTTTTAGAATCGTATGCTGACTTTATGTCCAACATTCTCACTGTTAAAAAGTTAGGTATTTATTCTTTTGTTGAAGATAAACTTTTCCGTAAAACTGACGAGAATTATAATCAAATCAAAAGACTTCAAAACTTTCATGCCAACCGCTGGTTTTTTCTGCACGCACTTTTTGGCATCGCTTTTTTGTCAACCATTGGATTTTTGCTATTTCAGGTTTCAAAAAACAATATTTCCGCCTCAATTTTAATCCTTTTTATTGTCGCCTATACCATAGTCAGAGGAAACATCGAGCGTTTGTCGGAAAATTTCAAAGCGCTAATGGAAATGAAAGCATATATCAATAGCTTAGAGAAAATAATTTCCCCAAAAGAGTTAATACGTGAGGGTCAAGAAATTCAAACATGGCGAGAAATAAAGTTTAGTGGAGTATTCTTTCAACATCTAGGAAGTGAAAAGAAAATTAGTATACCGGATTTTACCATCAAAAAGGGCGAAAAGATTTGTGTTATTGGTAAGTCCGGCGAGGGTAAAACGACCTTTTTGAATTTGTTTGCTAATTTTCTTAAACCAGATCAAGGAAAACGGCTAATTGACGGACAATTGTACGAAGTAGTGAATGAAAAATTTTTCCAAAATCATATAACTATAATTTCGCAAGAGACAGAACTTTTCAATGTTTCTTTACGAGAGAATATTACTCTTGGTCAAAAAATCGAAGAAAAAAATATTTTCGATATTTTTGATAAACTTGACCTTTTGACTTGGGTTCAAAATATAGATGATGGGTTAGAAACAATCGTGGGTGAAAAAGGAGTAAAACTCTCCGCTGGCCAGAAACAAAGAATCAACTTAATTCGGGGAATTTTACTCAATCGTGAAATACTTTTGTTAGACGAACCAACTTCTCACTTAGATTTTGCCACCGAAAGCAGGGTGATTGATTTTTTGGCCAAGTATCTTTCAAACAAAACGGCCATTATTGTTTCTCACCGCGAAGAACTAAAAAAGATTTGCGATCGATGTTATATTATTAAAGAACACTTATTAGTTGAACTTTAGTGTATTTTAGAAAAATTTATTTAGAACCATAATATTGGGTTATGTTTATATAAACCTACTTTACAATTTTTTGCGGCCGCGAAAAATTGTAAAGTAATAATAATTAATTCAACTTGTCCCATAAATATTGCGATCGCAATATTTATAGGATTGGAAAAGTATGGATCTATCAATAGTTATTGTTAATTGGAGAGTGAAAGATCTTCTGAAAAAATGTTTGAGGTCTATTTTTGACGAGACAAAAAATATTTTTTTTGAAGTTTTTGTGGTTGATAATAATTCAGGCGACGGCAGCGTGGAGATGGTGCGATCACGATTCCCGCGAGTGGACCTCACCGCCAGTGCGGAAAATTTAGGTTTTGCCAAGGGGAATAATTTGGCAATAAAAAAAACGCGAGGCAGATATATTTTACTCCTGAATCCCGACACGGAGATTTTAGAAAATGCTTTGGAAAAAATGGTTCGGTTTATGGATGCCCACCCCGAATGTGGAATTGCCGGATGTAAACTATTAAATGCTGATTTGTCGCTCCAACCTTCGGTCCGCTCTTTCCCGACTCTTGCCTCGCAAGTCATGATTTTATTAAAACTGCATCATCTTTTTCCGTATTCCAAAGCGATGTATAAATATTTAGTTCAAGACTTTGACTATGAAAAAACGCAAGAAGTTGATCAGATTATGGGCGCCTTTATGATAATTCGCCGTGAAGTCATAGAAAAAATCGGGCTTTTGGATGAAAATTTCTGGATCTGGTTTGAAGAAGTTGATTTTTGCAAGCGGGCTAAAGCTTCTGGCTGGAAAATTTTGTATACGCCAGAAGCAAAAATTATTCATCATTTTGGACAAAGTTTTAAGCAAATATTAAATATTAAAAAACAAAAGGATTTCAATCGCAGTTTGTCATATTATTTTAAAAAGCACGGGACGATAGGGGAGTGGATAGTCATTCAATTATTAAGACCCATTAGTCTTGCATTAGCATGGTTAGTGCAAATTTTGAAAAAGTGAATTATGAATTACGAATCATGAGTTATGGATTTATTTGGTAAATATTTTAAAACATCACTGCTTTTCATCTCTTTTGCTTTGATTTTGTCTTTTGTCGCATATCTTTTTCCGCTTTTTAACAAAGTGGCCTTTTTTGTAATTTTGACCCTGACACTGATTTTGACTTTGGAAAAATTGGAATACGGACTTTATATTCTGCTAGCGGAATTGTTTATTGGTTCGAAAGGGTACCTTTTCTACTTTGACACGGGTAGTGTATCGATTTCTTTACGCATAGCATTTTTCATAGTTGTGTTTGGTGTATGGTTGTTCAGAAAAATTCAAATGTCAAATTCTAAATTCCAAATAAATTCCAAATCACAAATTCAAAATTCAAAAACCATAATTCATGATTCTAAATTCCTGATTCCTCGTATCTATTGGATTCTGTTTATCTTTATTGCCTGGGGTTTTGTTTGGGGGCTAATTCGCGGGAATTCTTTCCAAAATATATTTTTTGATTTCAACGGTTGGCTATATTTTGGTTTAATTTTTCCGATCGTGGATGTCGTAAAATCGCGCGAGCAAATTGAAAACATCCTGCAAATTTTAACAGCCGCGGTTACTATTATTGTCATTAAAACATTTTTTCTTCTTTACATTTTTTCTCACAATCTGGAAGTGGCAATGTATCCGCTTTACCGGTGGCTACGGCAATTTTTAATAGGGGAGATAACCTTGATGGGCAGCGGTTTTTACCGAATATTTTTTCAGTCGCAAATTTATGTGTTAATCGCCCTATTTATTTTTATTGCCTTCTTGGTCTGGCAAAAAGACAAAAGCAAAGTACTTATTGCTCGTTACTCGTTATTGGTTACTGGATGTCTTTCATCTATTCTCATTAGCTTTTCCCGCAGTTTCTGGGTCGGCTTGGCTTTAGGGCTTTTGACACTTTTAATATTCTTAATCTTTCTAAAATTTCCCTTTAGAAAAATTTTAAAGATAGGACTCTGTGGTCTAGTCATACTTGTTACCTCAGCCGCCGCGATTTTTATCACCGTCAAATTTCCGTACCCAACGCCAAGCAAAATCTCTTGGGGTTCAATGTTAGAAGAAAGATTAACTGATTTGAATGAAGCCGCGGTCAGAAGCCGCTGGGATTTACTTCCACCGCTTGGCAAAGCAGTTATAAAACACCCGGTTATTGGCTCTGGCTTTGGCACAACTGTCACTTACAAAAGTAGCGATCCTCGCGCCTTGCAGTTTAATCCAACTGGGCAATTCACTACCTATGCCTTTGAATGGGGATATTTGGACATTATGCTTAAAATCGGCTTGGCCGGGCTGGTCGTTTATCTCCTTTTAATCACTAAAATTTGGCGTTCTGGGTGGCGTTTATGGCAAGCAGGAGACTTTCTCCCCCTTGGTTTGCTCCTCGGAATTCTAGCTCTTTTAGCAACAAATTTCTTTAGCCCATATTTAAATCACCCCTTAGGAATTGGCTATATAATTTTATGCAGCATATTTTTTACCAAGAAATGTTAATCTTGACGAAAATAGTTTAATTCGATATATTTTTTTTAGCGATCATAAAATTAATCATAGAAAGCCGTAGCCGGCTCGGCTCTCGCTCAAGTTGCCTGTCACTCTGAGCGAGACTCCTTTCGCGGGCCTGCCCCGAGTCTAGGCTCGACAGTAAACCGGCACACTCGGCTGACCTCGCTGGAAGAAAAAACAGCGAGGGCAGAAAATAATCCGCAACGGGTGCCGATTCGGCACCTCGCGCGGTTGCTCTCTGAGCGGTATTGACACAAGTCCTTGCCGCTCCTTTTTATTTTCTAAATGTGGTCCTTGACAAAAATTAAAAATTTAGTATGATTTAAAATCAAAATAGGAGGATTAAAATGGAAAGATTCTTGATTGGCATTATTAGCCTTCTTTTGGCACTTTTCGTTGTTTACGAATTCGTTCCGCTATCTCGACCGCTGATTCGATGGCTAGCAAGAAAGTTCAACGAGTTGATTTCATGGGTTACGAAGAAAATTTTTCAGGTGCTTTGGGAATTTATAAAACAGGTCTTCAAAATCATCTGGCGCGGAACCTGTAGTCTTTTGAGAACACGAAAAACTAACAATTGAAAGCTAACCGCGGTGTTTGAATCAAATCATTCGCCGCTTTTATTTATCTATCACCTTGCCAGAATATTTTTTGCTTGCGATGGGATAAATGCAAGGTTTAATGTTTCGCTGTAAGGCGAGTAATTTATTTGACAAATTTTACGAATAATGTATAATATAAACATAATTAGTAATCTCCCTACAGCAGGGGAAAAGAAGAGTAGGACAATTTTAACGATAGATCTTAGAGATAGCATCAAAAAAGGTCATAAGTTAAAATGACCGAAACTTCAAAAACTTATGGCCTTCAACAATCAAGGTTTTGGCCCAAGACCGCAGCGCCAAATGTTCAATGTCTCTGACATGAATTTGAAATGCGCTGACTGTGGCACGCCGATCACGGAGTTGCCTTTCAAACCATCTCCTGATCGACCAGTTTATTGCTTTGAATGCAATAAAAAGCGAAGAGCTAGCTTTCAAAGATAAAATCAACTGATAAATAATAAAAAATCCGCTAAATTTGGCGGATTTTTTATTATTTAGAAAAAATGTTTATAACATTTTGATGCGGCCGTCCAAAAATGTTATAATAATTTTTTAATACAGACTAATATTCTTTTCTAATTACATTAAAACCGAACCAATGATTTTTGGGTAACCTCTTAAAAATTCTCCACTAGTCATTTTTTTCCTGCCCTCCAATTGTAATTCTTCCATAATTAAACTTCCAGGATTACAATTTATTGCCATTTCTTTTTGTTCAGTTAAAAAAACAAATCCGGGCGTTTGATTTTCCGCGCAACCTACTGTCTGATGTAAAATTCTCGCTTTTAAAATTTTCAATCGAAACTTTTTGTTGTCTACTGACCATTCGCTCCAACTGCCAGGCCACTTTTCAAAAGCGCGAATTTGCCGCTCGATCTCTTCCGCTGATTTGTGCCAATTTATTTTTCCATCTTTACGTGTCAAAATTTTAGTGTAAATTGCCCGCGAATCATCTTGCGGTGTCGGCTTGATTTCACCAGCTAACCATTGCGGTATTATTTTTATTAATAAATCGCCACCTAATTCCGCTAAATTTTTTAACAGCTCAGTATAAGTAATTTTGTAATTTGTAATTTGTAATTTGTAATTTGCCAAAATCGGGCCGTGATCCACTTTTTCGTCCATTAAAATAATTGTTACCCCGGTTTCTTTTTCGCCGTTTAAAATTGTATATTGAATAGGGGAAGGCCCGCGGTATTTTGGCAAAAGCGATGGATGAATATTTACAGAATTAAACCTTGGGACATCTAAAATATTTTTAGGAATAATTTTTCCATAGTCAGTCACAATAATTAAATCCGGTTTAAGTAAATTGATTAATTTTTCAGTTTTTTCATCTTTTAGATCTTTAGGTTCATAAACATTGATATTGTATTTTTCTGCAATTTTCTTAACTGAGGTTGGAGAAATGACTTGATGCCTGCCTGCTAATTTAGATGGCTGAGTGATAATCGCTATTGGTCTGAGATTTGAGTACATTATTTTCTTTAATATTGTCGCGGCGAATTCACCACTGCCAATAAAAAGAACACGCACCTCGCTTTGTTGCCTGGTGCGATGTTCTTTAAAAATAGAACACAGTTTATCTGCTTTTATTTTAGAATCCATAACTAAATTTTTTGTGCATTGTCTTCAAGAATTTTTTCTGCTTTATCAATAAAAAGCACTCCGTCCAAATGATCAACTTCATGTTGGATGACGCGAGCGAAAATGTCTTTCGCTTTAAATTTTATTTCTTTACCATTTTCATCTAAAGCTTTTACTTTTATTATTTTTGATCTTTTAACTAAGCCAAATTTTCCAGGAATAGAAAGACACCCTTCTTCGTCTTTCTTTTTTCTCCACGAAAAAGAGATAATTCGAGGGTTAATTAAAGCAATTTTTTTATCTTCTAAAAAAATTACGACAATCCGCAATGAATGACCAACCTGAGGAGCGGCTAAACCAATGCCATTTGAGAATTCAACCGTTTCCTTCATATTCAAAATCAACTTTTTAACCTCATAACTTTTTATTTCTTTAAATTCTACTTCTTTTGCTTTTTGGCGAAGAATTGAATTTGGATGAATTACTATTGGCAAAATCATAATAAATAGACATTTTTTAAAAATTTAAATTTGAAATTTAACTATAACACATCTTCAGGATTAACGTCAATAGCCCAACTTTCTGGCATTTTTTTGAGATAATTTATAATTTTTTGAATAATTGAAGCTGAAGATTTTATAGTAATTGTTGAAATGAATTTTTGTTTACCTATTTTTGGTTTTTCGTTTTTAAAAATTTCCGCTTCTTTACTGAATAAATCGATTAAATTCTTAAAAAGATTATTAGTTTCAAAAATACATTTTTTTTCATTTTTATGTTGATAAATTAATTTTATTATTTCGCCAAAAGGTGGGTAATGAAATCCTCTCCTCTCTTCAATTTCATGATTATAAAAGGCCTCATAATTTTGATTTACGGCTGATCGTATAAAAAAATTATCTATTAAAAAAGTCTGAATTAAAACTGGACATTTAAATTGACCGCCAAAATTTATAATTTTAGTCAGCCATCCAAATGCTCTTTCTCCAGAACGAAAATCTGGTCTAAAAAGCAATGTATCAGCAGAAATAACGCCGATTAAACCAATGTTTTCCACTTGAGGTAAATAACTCTTTATAAAGAACTGCGTACCTACAAAAATATCCAAATCTGCGATTTTAAATTTTAAATCCTTAACTTGAACGTCTTTATCAATTCTTGCCACCCTTGCGTTGGGAAAAAAATTTTTCACCTCTCGTTCCACTTTTTGTGTGCCTATACCAAAAAATTTTATTGAAGGGCCATGACATTTTGGACAAATAGCCGGGACTTCTTCTTCATATCCGCAGTGGTGGCAAACCAATCTATCACATTTACCTTTTTCGTCCTCATGGCAGATAAGAGATGATTCGCAACTATTACATCTAAAAACATAGCCGCAATCTCGACAAAGTGCTAACGTTGAAGCGCCGCGACGATTAAGTAAAAGCACAACTTTTTGTTTTTTATCCAATGCTCGTTTAATGTGCCTTTGGAGTTCGTCACTTAAAGACAGAAAGTTACCCCTTTTTGTTTCTTGCCTCATGTCAATAAGCAAAGTCTTGGGTCGGTCAATGATTCCAAACGAACTTGACAACAGTTCAAATCTTTTGTTTTTAGCACCATAGTAAGTCTCAGTACGCGGCGCCTGACTTCCTAAAATTATTTTTGCATTAACAATTTTAGCTAATTTTAATGCCGCAATTCGCGCATCATAATACGGATATTGATCTGACTGTTTAAAATCAGGCATCTCCTCATCGTCAATAATAATCAAACCTAAATTATCAAGAGGCGCGAAAATCGCACCTCGCGTGCCTATCACAATTTTCGCTTTTCCTGTCTGAATTTTTTTCCATTCTTCCCAGTAATCTGTTTTGCTAAGTCCGCTGTGTAAAACTGCGATTTTTTTAGAAAATAGATAAAAGAAATAAGGCAAAATTAAGTCAATATTAGAAATTTGCGACTCTAAAATTAAAACTTGTTTATTTTGTTTTAAAAGATATTCAGCGACTTTTAAATAGAACGCAACTTTATATTTTTGACTTTGATAATAAAATAAAAAACGTTTTTTTTGACTTTTTGAAAAATTTTTCAAGTCCTTCTGAATTGCAGAAACATTTGATCTTGGGATACCAAGCGGCGCAGGGATAAATATTTGTTTAGTCTTAAATTTCCCAATACGCTTTGGTGGCTCAGGAAAAAAAATTTTAGCGATTAGAGAAGGAGAGACAAGATAATAATTGCTTAACCAATGCAATAGTTTAAGGCGGCCAAGGTTAATTTGGGGTTCTAAATCTAAAATTTTTATAATCTGCTTTAAATTTTTTTTAATTTCGGGTTTAGATTTTATTTTAATGACTAATCCGCTTATTTGCCTTCCTTTAAAAGGAATTTTGACTAACTGTCCAATTTTAATTTGTTCTTCAAGATCTCGAGGAACCTCGTAATCAAAATACGATAAAGATTTTGGCAAATGTACAAATGGAATAACCTCAACAATCATATCATTTAAATTTTTAATCGTATTTCTGAACACCGAATTTACAAATAATTACTTTTTCTTCACTTAAATTTATTCCGCATTTATGGCAAACAGCTGAAAGTTGTTTTTCTACTGTATCAATCCCTTCTAAATCAGGCAAAAGCAAACCAGTTTTCCCTGTCTCAGATTTAATTAAAATGCCATACTTCTGGGGATCTAGTTCTTTCAAATTTTTAATTTGTCGCGGCTCCTCTAAAATATAAACAGAATAAGAAAGTTCAACTAATTCATCTGGAGTAATTCGAGAAAATCGATAGTCGCGAGTTGCAGCTGCGATAGCATTAGAAATAATTTCTTCAGCAATATTCGGTTCAGTCGGCAAATAAGTACCAACGCAACCGCGCAGTTCTTTACCTCTATAAATACTCACAAAAACGCCTGCCTTTTTTCTTAACATTTTAAGAGGCAGGTTAAGGGGTAGGGGAGGAATTTTGCCAGTTTTTATATATGATTCAACCGTATCTTTCGCAAGCTTGGTATAAGAATTCATTTTAAAGATAAATTTTTATTAATTAAGGGGCGCATTAATAAACACTTGGGCTTTATCCCAATTTAAAATTCGTTACTAAATAGCCGATTCCGAACGGACCTTCGTAAGATAAAATTTCAGGAGTATAATTTATTCTTTCTAAAAGTCCTAAAAGGATAATAATTGACCTAAAACCACATTCACCGGCTTCCTCAATTAAAGCAGGGTCTAAATTTAAAATACCAGCGGTATTTTTATTGTTTATTAATTCGACCAATTTTTGATCGAATTCTTTGCCTCGTACCGAAAAACCAGCCGGAGCTTCTTCTGTCAATCTGTGAGACAAATCGCCGGAAGCAACAACTGCGATCTTTTTCTCTTCATTTAGGATAATTTCTTTTAAGTAGTCTCCAAAATTAAAATGTGTTTTAAAATCCAAAAGAGAGTAACCAACAGGCAAAAGTTTGATATTATTCAACCGTTTTGTCAAGAAATAAAGAGGCACCGTTACTCCATGATCAAGATGCGGTTCACTTGTTAAAATAAGAGGAATATTTTTATCTTCCATCAATTCTTTGATGCGATAAGCCAAGGCGGTATCCGTTTTAAATTCAAATTTTGTTGTGAAATCGCCAAATTCTTCCAAACTACCATAATATGTTGGATTCAAATTAATTGAGAATGCATCAGGTAAAATTGAGCCGTGCGGTGAAATAATAATAACCGTTTCAGGGCGCGCTTCGTAAATTTTTTTCTCCAACTCTTCCATTGTCTCTACAGTTTCTTTGATTTGCTTTATATTTTCTTTACCAATTGTTGGGATGAGAACCGGGGGATGCGGAGTAATAGCGGCAAAAGTAAGCATAGTTTTAGAATCAAGAATTAGGAATTATGAATCAGGAAATGGTGCTAGAAATATGTTATTTGTGATTCATAAGCCGTAATCCAATATAAGTAATTATTCAGAGTTTTCATTAGTAATTTCAGTTTCTCCATTTAGATAAATCGGCGAACCGAGCGGATGTAATGATAAAATTTTATCTGTGGTTTTGATTATATTTTCCCATTTATAACCCAATTCATTAAAGATTTCTTCTGTTGGAATTGGCCGGCGCTCGCCATTTGAAATTACATAAACAGTTGACGAACTCTGCGACATTACTAACTCGCCGTCTTCAAATCTGACTGGTTCACCGTTGGGATATTTTTCAAGTTCTGAAGGAGAAACAGAAATAATAGATTTACCTTTAAAATACAATGTCAAAAGTTCTTTGCCCCAAAGCGGTTTTTTAATTCCATTCTCAACAAAATAAACTCCGCCTGTTATTTTATTTTGTAACAATGCACCTAGAGGATAAACACTTTCCAAAGTGATTGGTTCGCCCTCGACATAATTATCCAATTCTTCCCATGTTACATCAACGATTTCTTCCGGATTAATACCAATGGTTTTAAAAACCTCAGACGAAGCAAAGCCTCTCCTTAAATCACCGACTAAAAGATATACTGTGCCGCGCGGCGAACGGAGCAAAGAATAATCAGGAAATTTTATTGGCGGCCCTATTTCATAATTGTCTAAATCGCTTCGCGAAACCAAAATTAATTTTTCTGGAGAATATCTAGAAATAAAAGCTGAGTAAGTTAAAAATTTTCTTTTTTGCCCCCGTTGAATTAACCAGATACCGTCCCCATCTTTTTCTTTTAAGACAGAACCATCGGGATAAAATTTTCCAAACCAATTTTGCCAAATATTCCAAAAGTTATAATTTCCATGATAGTGCGGCGTGTAAGTGTAAAAACTAGCAGTCGCTAAATTTGCCGGCGTAATTTCGTAATTATCTATTAAATAAGTATAACCTGGCTGCTTGAGCCAAGATAGTTCTCCGATATTATCTAGATACCACCTTTTCCAGGCTGCCGTGCTTTCAACTTGTTTGGCAAAGCCTTTGTATTTTTGAATAGATGGATCAGAAATACTGCAGCCGTCACAAACCCCGTACCCAGTGGCCCAATCGTACTGAAATTCTGTTGGGTAACGAGTAGTTATTAAACTTTGTTCTTTTTGCAAAGTTACAAGCAGTACTTTGGGATTAATTTTATAAATTTGGGCTGCTCGCCAAATAATTTCTGCCGCTTGTCGAGTTATCCCATCAGTATCGCTTGCTACATACCAAGCTATGCCTCCGCCTTTATTTTCTAAAAAACGCTGTATTTGATAAAGAGACATCGAATTGTAATCGACTAATTCTTGATCAGAAATAATATAATTAGGATTAAATTCAGCAAAAGCAAAATTCGGCAACAATAAAACGCTCAACAGTACCAAGTTTATAATTTTTTTAAATTTTAACCTTTCCATTGCAATTTTAAATCATAAATTATGTCTGTTTCTTATTTTTAGTTTAACACATTTTGCCTTTAAGAGCAAACGAAGATTAAATAAAACATGGGCTCAGAAATATAATTTGAACTTAAAAATATAGAAAAATTATCTCATCTTTATTTTACGGTAAACGCGATCTTTTTGTCTTTATTCAGCCCAACTATTACTTTGGCCCCTTCGTTAATTTTCCCTTCAATAATTTTTAAAGCCAATTCATCTAAAATCAAATTTTGAATTACGCGCTTTAATGGCCGAGCGCCAAAAATTGGATCAAAGCCTTTTTCTGCCAATATTTTACGCACTGCCTCGGTTACATCCAATTTAATTTTTTTAGCATCCAATCTTTTTTGCACTTCAGCCAATTGTAAATCAATAATCCGACTAATCTCTGCTTTGCCTAAACTTTTAAAAATAACAATTTCATCGATTCTATTTAGAAATTCCAATTTAAATGTTTCGCGTAAAATTTCCATTATCTTGTTACGCATTTCGCTGTCGCGGCTAGCTTCTTTGTTTTCCCCGTCTTGGAAACCAATCGAATAATCGCGAATAACTTGATTGCCGAGATTAGAAGTCATAATAATAATCGTGTTCTTAAAATTCACAGTCCGACCGCGGCCGTCAGTTAAACGACCGTCATCCAAAATCTGAAGTAAAATATTAAACACTTCAGGATGAGCTTTTTCAATCTCATCAAAAAGGACAACTGAATACGGCCGTCGACGAATTGCCTCAGTTAATTGGCCGCCTTCCTCATGGCCGACATAACCAGGAGGAGAGCCAACGAGCCGCGCTACTGAGTGTTTTTCCATGTACTCAGACATATCAACTCGCACAAGAGCATTTTCATCATTAAATATAAATTCAGCTAAGGCTTTAGATAATTCTGTTTTACCAACACCTGTTGGTCCGACAAAAATGAACGAACCGATTGGTTTTTTCTCTTCGGATATCCCAGCCCGTGAACGACGCAGGGCATTAGCAATAGTTTTAATAGCATCTTTTTGACCAATAACTCTTTTTTCAAGTTCATTTTCAGCCTGGGCTAATTTTTCTATTTCTCCTTGCAACATTTTAGCAACTGGAATGCCAGTCCAGCGAGAAACAACTCGAGCAATATCTTCATCTGTCACTTCTTCGCGGAGAACGCGTTTATCATCAGGAATTTTCTTTAATTTCTTTTCTAAATCTTTGATATTTTTTTCCAACTCAGGAATTTTGCCATAACGGATTTCGGCAACTTTTTCCAGTTCACTTTTTCTTTCGGCGATATCCGCCTGCTGTTTTGCCATGTCGATTTGTTTCTGCGCTTTCCGAATTTGGCTGATTAAATCTTTTTCATAACGCCAACCAATTTCTAATTCTTTAGACTTTTCCTGAAGTTCAGCTAATTCCTTAACTATTTTCTTTAATTCATCTTTTGCCGTTGGCTCTTTTAGAAGCGCTTGTCTCTCAATTTCTAATTTCATCATTTGCCGTTTCAACTGATCCAGCTCAGTGGGCATAGAATCAATTTCCATTCTGAGAGCTGATGTTGCTTCGTCAATTAAATCCACCGCTTTGTCAGGCAGGAATCTATCTGAAATATAACGATGCGATAAAGTGGCTGCAGCTATAATTGCCGCATCAGTGATTTTTACGCCGTGATGGACTTCATATTTTTCTTTAATGCCTCGCAAAATGGCGATGGTGTCTTCAACCGAAGGTTCGCCAACGTAGACCGGCTGAAAACGACGCTCTAGGGCCGCATCTTTTTCAACATATTTATGATACTCTTTAATGGTCGTCGCGCCAATTGTATGTAATTCGCCACGAGCTAAAGCAGGTTTTAACATATTTGAAGCATCCATAGCTCCTTCAATCGCTCCTGCTCCAACAATTGTATGCAACTCGTCAATAAACAAAATTATTTTTCCGCTGGCCTGTTTTATTTCTTTTATCACGGCCTTTAATCGATCTTCGAATTCACCGCGAAATTTGGTCCCAGCCAAAAGTGCTCCCAGATCAAGGGAAATTAATTCTTTATCCTTTAAACTTTCTGGCACATCTCCAGTGACAATTCTCTGGGCTAAACCCTCAACAATAGCTGTTTTGCCTGTGCCTGCTTCGCCGATTAAAACTGGATTATTTTTTGTCCGGCGTGACAGTACTTGCATTACTCGTCTGATTTCTTCATCACGGCCAATAACCGGATCAAGTTTTTTCTGTCGGGCAAGTTCAGTTAAATTTACTGTATATTTTTCCAAAACTTGGTACTTGGCTTCTGGGTCAGGGGAGTCAACCTTTTGCGTACCTCGAACTTCAGCCAAAACTTTTAAGGCCTGTTCATAAGTCACGCCAGCGCTATTTAGAATTTCACTAGTTCTGCTCTTCACATCCACTAAACCTAAAAACAAGTGCTCAGTACTGATATATTCATCTTTTAATTTTTTTGCCTCTTTTTCTGCCTTGTAAAAAACTTGAATCATTTCTTGCCCAACATGCATTTGGGCAATTCCGCCAGCCCGTCTTCCACCGCTGCGCGGTAATTTCTGCAAAGCCGATTCAGTTTGTTTTTTAATTGCAGAAAAATTAACCCCTAATTTTTGGAGTAGGGAAGTGACAATCCCGCCTTCCTGCTCAAGGAGCGCCAAAAGAAGGTGAAGTGGATCCAAATATTGATGATTATATTCAAAAACCAATCCCTGAGCAGTCTGCAGGGCTTCCTGTGATTTAGTTGTAAAATTTTGTGGAAGCATATTTAAAAATTAAGATTTTTACGTTTTCGGCGTAAATTAGCATAGCTCGTAGCGCGTCTTATGACATAGCGACAATAGAAGTCGCTTTACGCTATAAGTAACGCCTAAAGACTCTAAATATTTTAGTTAATTAGCAGTCAAATAATTAGAGTGCTAATTATAATATTTTACAACAACTAGAAATCTTGTCAATCCTACTTATCTAAAAAGTCAGTCCCCCGCATAGAGCGGGGGACTGTAAAGAAAACATCAAATTAACCTCAGTTACTCTATTAATATCAAATTTAAATCCTCGTTACATTTTGCGCATTTACCATGCTTGTCGTAACGCAAAATCCGATAGCCAGCACGATTAATCATTTTTTCGCCACAATTAGGACAAAAAGTGTCTTCCATCTCTTCAGCCGGGACATTCCCTAGATAAACATACTTTAACCCTGCTTTTTTGCCAATTTTATAAGCCTGCTCTAATGAAGCAAGGGGGGTGGGAGGGACATCGTACATTTTATAAGCCGGAAAAAATCTTGAAATATGCCAAGGCGTTTCCCTTCCTAATTCTTCGGCAATAAAATTTGCAATTCCTTCAAAGTGTTCTTTTGTATCATTTTGATTGGGAACAATAAGCGTTGTCACCTCAACCCAAACCCCGGCTCCCTTTATTGCTTTTAAGGTTTCCAAAACAGGTTTTAAGCGCGCCCCGCAAACTTTGTTATAAAATTTTTCAGTGAAACCCTTTAAGTCGACATTTGCAGCATCAAGGTGGGGGAGTACTAATTTTAATCCTTCTTTGCTTGTGTAGCCGTTTGTTACCCAAACATTTTTTATTTTTTTCTTCCGCGCCAATTTCATCACATCTAAAGCAAACTCAACAAAAATGGTTGGCTCAGTGTAAGTATAAGAAATGCTTGGCAAACCAAGTGCTAACGTTTCGTCAACAATCTCCTGCGGCGTTAAATCTTCGCCCGGGATTTCTTTTTTCTCAAAAAAATAACCTTCCTTGGATGCCTGAGCAATGTCAGCGTTCTGACAATAAAGACAGCGAAAATTGCAACCTACTGTAGCAATAGATAAACTCTGAGTACCTGGCAGGAAATGAAAAAGCGGTTTTTTCTCAATTGGATCAATATGTTTAGCAATAACTTTACCATAAACTAACGAGTAAAGTTTACCGCTATGATTTTCACGCACACCACAGATGCCCCGTCCATTTTCTACGATATTACAATAATGATTACAAGCTAAACATTGAACCTTTTTATTTTTTAATTTTTTGTAAAGCAGTGCTTCCTTCATATCTTTTATAAATTATATCGAATTTTGCCAAAAATTTCAAAAAATGGTATAATTTTATTGTGATTTAGAGGGAAAATAAAATAAATTTGCTCGGCTAAATTAACATAGTAAATCAACATTAGCAAGCAAAAAATTTCATGGTGATTAAAAATTAAAATTTAAAGTTCAGCATTTTATATGATGACCAAACGCGCTTTTATTGCCATTAATTTACCATCAAAAGTTAAGCAGAAATTAGGCGAAGTAATTGCAAAACTCAAAAAAATAAATCCTGACTATGCTATCAAGTGGGTAAAGCCAGAGAATTTACATTTAACTTTACACTTTTTTGGTGATTTAAATGAAAAGCAAATTGCTCAAGTGGAAGAAGGAATTGAGGAGATTACAAAACGCAGTAAATCATTTAAAATGAACACTGGTAAGTTCGGCTGCTTTCCAAATGAAAAAAGGCCGAGAGTAATTTTTATTGAAGTAAAAAACACAAAAACTGTCCATACTTTAATAGGAGAACTCGAAGTAATGCTGCAAAATTTAAAATTCAAAGTAGATACTCGACCTTGGCAGGCGCACATTACTTTGGGCAGAGTTAAAAATCATACTAAATGTAAAACCGATGACATAAAAATTGAGCCAATTGCCTTTAACGTTAAAAGCGTAGAGCTGATGGAAAGCCAACTGACACGGGAGGGGTCGGTGTACTCGATAATTAAATCATTCCCACTGAAATAATCCCCCTCTTAAGTTAAGAAGGGCTGGGAGAGTTATGAATCGTTGTTTTAAAATCAACGACTCATAACCCCTCATAATCTCCCCTTAACTTAATGGGAGGAAATAGAAATGAAAATCAACATCCTGGGAGTCCAAATTGATAATTTAACAAAACCCGAAGTTCTAAAAAGAGTAGAACAGTTTTTATCAGACAATCGCCAGCACTACATTGTCACGCCAAATCCGGAAATAGTAATAGCTGGGCAAAAAGATAAAGAACTATTGGAAATTTTAAACCGAGCAGACATTGCCGTTCCTGACGGTATAGGATTAATTTTTGCCTCGCGATATTTAAAAAAGCGGCTGTCAGAACGAATAACTGGCGTAGATTTAATGCTTGATATCTGTAAATTTGCTGAACAAAAAAATTATTCAGTATATTTACTCGGCGCTGCTTGGGGATTATCTAAACCAAATGAAGTAATTGTTGCCTTAAATAAGCGTTACCCCAATCTTAAAATAAAGGGAAGAGCAATTGAAAAATTTTATCTTATAAACAAAACGCATAAACCACTTTTGAGCCAATTAGATCAAAAGCAACTTAGTGAAGAAAAAGACAATTTATCAAAAATATTAAAAGAAATAAACACTGCAAAACCAGACATTTTATTTGTTGCTTTAGGCGTTAGCTTTCAAGAAAAGTTCATTGCTAACAATTTAAAAAATATCCCATCAGTTAAGATTGCTATGGGTGTTGGCGGAGCGTTTGACTTCATTGCAGGAAAAGTAAAACGAGCGCCACGGTGGATGCAAAAAATCGGCTTAGAGTGGCTCTGGCGACTTTTTATGCAACCATGGCGATGGAAAAGAATTTTAACAGCTACTGTGAAATTTAGTTGGGAAGTAATAACAAAAGGAAAAAAATGATTATGAAATCGAGATAAGAAATTGTATTTTTCTGAATGCGTAATCTATACATGCATTCCCGATTTTCGTAACTTTTTAGATAAAATATTAACACTATGAATAATGATAAAATCCGTGTTCGTATCGCGCCATCACCAACTGGCTATTTGCACATTGGAACTGCGAGAACCGCTTTGTTCAATTATTTATTTGCTAAAAATCAAAGTGGAAAATTTATTTTACGAATTGAAGACACTGATTTGGAACGCTCAGACGAAAAATTTACAAAAGAAATTATTGAAAGTTTGGATTGGCTTGGCATTGATTACGATGAGGGGCCAGATATCGGTGGAGGATATGGACCATACAGACAAAGCGAAAGGTTAGAAATTTATAAAAAATATTTAAAGCAGTTACTAGATGAAGATAGAGCTTATTATTGTTTTTGTACTGAAGAAGAACTAGAAAAAAAACGCGAGGCAATGTTAAAAAAGGGCGAACCACCAATTTACTCAGGTCGTTGCGCAGATTTGAATGAAAGACAGATCAAAAAATTTTTTGAAGAGGGCAGAAAACCTATCATTCGCTTTAGAATGCCGGCTAAAAAAATAGTTTTTGAAGACCTGATTCGCGGAATTTTAGAATTTGACACAAAATTAATCGGCGATATTGCTATTGCTAAAAATTTAGAAACACCTCTTTACAATTTTGCTGTAATTGTCGATGATTATACAATGGAAATCAGCCACGTTATTCGAGGCGAAGATCATATTTCGAATACCCCAAAACAAATTGCTTTAATCGAAGCCCTTGGTTTTCCAAAACCAAAATACGCGCATCTGCCACTAATTTTGGGGCCTGACAGAAGCAAACTCTCAAAACGCCACGGCGCAACTTCAATAAGAGAATACCGCGAACAGGGTTATCTTCCTGAAGCAATGTTAAATTTTATGGTTTTTTTAGGCTGGAATCCTAAAACCGACCAGGAAATTTTTAGCAAAGAGGAACTGATTAAAATCTTTTCACTTAAAAATATCAATCCATCTGGCGCTATATTTAATATCGAAAAATTAAACTGGCTAAATGGACATTACATCCGAAAAATGGATCTAACTGACCTTACTGAGAAATGTATTCCGCATCTTGAAAAATCTGACTTAATAAATAAAATAGAAGAAAGAAAGTGGAAAATAATTAAAACAGGAGAGTCAATAATCTTTGACCAATTAAAAAAAATCGTTGCGTTAGAACAAGACCGCATAACAAAATTAACTGATTTGCCCGAGTTTTCCCATTTCTTTTTTGAAAAAGAATTATCTTATGATAAAGAATTACTAGTCTGGAAAAAAATGAAACCGGAAAAAGTAATAGAAAATCTTAAACTTCTAGAAAATTTACTTAAAAATATTGAAACAAAAAATTTCAACAAATCTTTCCTAGAAAAGAAAATCAAAAAATTAATTGAAAATAAAAAACTCGGAGTAGGGGAGACTCTTTGGCCATTTCGCGTCGCTCTGACAGGGCTTTCTGCGTCTCCACCGCCTTTCGATGTAGCAGAAGTCTTGGGCAAAAAGAAAGTACTCCAAAGAATTAAAAAAGCAATAAATTTATTAATATGATAAAAGGAAGAAAGAAGATATTGATTATATTTTTAGCAATCTTTTTAATTGCTTCTTTTACTTTTCAAAATTCCAAAAAAATTAAAGCTGTTGAATCAGGAGATGTCGTTAATGAGATTTCAGACCTAGATAAGCAGATAGATTTGAAAAAGAAAGAGATCGAAAATTTGCAAAAAAAAGCTGAAGTCTACAAAAAAAATATTGAACAAAAAAAATTAGAAGCTTTAAGCCTAGGTAATCAAATAGCTATTTTAGACAATCAAATAGTAAAAATTGGTCTTGATATTGAAGCAACGGAAAAAAGAATAGAACAGATAGGTTTGGAAATTAAATCCTTAGAATTTCAAATTAAAGAAAAAGAAGATAAAATCGCAGATTACAAAACAAAATTGGCAGACCTTTTAAGCATTCTTTATCGAAGCAGTCAAAAAAATTACCTTGAAATTTTAATTTTAAATAATTCCTTTTCAGAATTTTTTGATCAAATCCAATATCTCGAAGAACTGCAAATAGAACTTCAATCACTTTTAAATCAAGTCAAAGAATTAAAAGCAGAGTTAAATGAAAAGAAAATTAAAAAAGAGGCTAAAAAACAAGAAGAAGAAAATGCTAAAAAAGAATTAGAACAAGAAAAAAGTTCTTTGGAAGAAAAGATGGTCGCGAAAGCAGCTCTTTTAGAACAAACTCTTTCTTCTGAAAAAGAATTTCAAAATCTACTTATTGAGTTACGCTACGAGCAAGAAAAAATTGATTCTGAAATTGCTTATTTGGAAAGAAAAATTAGAGAAAAATTAGCAGAAAGCGATAGGGCTTTCTTTGAAGGGATAAGCGGAAACGTAATTTTATCTTGGCCAGTTGACCCTTCGCGAGGAATAACCGCATATTTCCACGACCCTGATTATCCTTTTAGGTATATTTTTGAACATCCGGCTATTGATATTCGGGCACCACAAGGCACACCTATTCTTGCTTCAGCCCCTGGTTATGTTGCCCGAGCTAAAGATGCAGGTATGGGTTATAGTTATATTATGATTATTCATAATAGTGGAATTTCAACTGTTTATGGTCATGTGTCAAAAATATTAGTTCAAGAAGACACCTATGTCATAAGAGGACAAACAATAGGCCTTTCAGGCGGCATGCCTGGTACTCCTGGGGCTGGAAGATTATCTACCGGGCCCCATTTGCATTTTGAAGTACGCTTAAATGGAATTCCAGTAAATCCATTGGACTACTTGCCATAAAAAATTAAAAACAACATTAAATAAAACCGCCCAAAAGGGCGGTTTTATTATTTGCATCTTATTTGTAATGTTCACTTAAAATTGTATTTATTATAACACTTTATTTTGGCTTAAATTAGCCAAAAAATAAGAATTTTAACTATATTTTGTCAAAGGGTCTTGACAAAATTTTAAATGTATGTTATAGTAAAGTGTTAAAAATTAAAAACCCCGTGCTTGGGTGTCTGAAAAAAATAAAAAAGATCTTTTAAAAATTATTCAAACCAGCTTAAAGAAAAATTGCGCTGTTTAAATCAATACTAAATATTGATAGGGCAGAGGAACTTGGGGGAGGAAGTCCTGCGGCATATCCTTCTTGGAAAACCCGCCGGATCGGTGTGAGGCAAAGTTTAAACACGGTTTCGACTGAGTTTAAACTTTCCGAAACATCAAACTGTTCCGATTTTATCGGAACAGAATTCACCTCCAGATTCCTTTGCCCTTACCCTTAACCTTAAAATATAGAAGGAGGGAAAATGATAACATTCAAAATGATGGCTTATGGGCTGTATCCCCGTGAAAATTTTCCCGAAGAGATGGAAGAGGAAAGAAGGGTCGCCGGAAGAACCCACAACTACGACGAGGTCGAAGCTGCACCGCGAGAATGGAGTCGGCGAGGGAACTACGTCGAAGATGCCTTGATCGCTATGATTGATAAGCAACGCTTCGAAGAACTGGATATCGTTTGAGGATGGCAGGGGGATGACCGGAAAGGAGGAAATTTTCTTGTAAGTAACCTACAACTGCTAGGCACATACGAGCGCATTCTGGTAATCCCAAACCAGTCACCTGGGTTGTGGTGAGCCTGAGGAAGCAGAGCCTCCCGATCCAAGGATTAAATTTTAAACATCTTTGGGTCGGTTTTTATTTGCCTTTTAAATTCTTATGCCAAAAATAATCAAAATATTTAATATTTGCTAACAAAGTGCTCCCATGGGAGCATTTTGTTTTTACCTAAAATAAAAGCACTGGTCATTAGGGGAGAATATAAAAAGTGTTATGCATTGCGTCGGACAATATATCTTATGCGACTCAATACAACTGAGCTACATAAGATTACGCAGATTTTACGACCCTGTTTAGGCTTCACAATCAGGTTCGCAAAATCTGCTTTGAAGTTTATGAGAATATGCGCCAATACACAATTAAGCCTATCAGTTTTAAATCTAGGACAAATTCTTAAAAAATGTTAACAATTGAAAAAATTATTTATAATAAACCCTGTCTTCAAATCTCAAATCAATATATTCTAAATTTTTTCGTTTCTCTTTAATTTTTTCTTTTAAAATCAAATCCAACTTCTTTAATTGATTTTCGATGTTATCATCAGCAAATAAAATATACCAGCCTTCTTTTGTAATCGCTCTCAATTCGATTCCATTTATCAATTTATAAAAATCAATTTCTACTCCCGTAAATTGTAAAATTCTTTCAGTTAATTCAATGACTGCCAAAACACGGCTTTCTTCCAAAACTTTTTCTCCAATATTTACTTCTTTATTACTCTCATCATAGATTATTGGCAGATTTTTTGCCGAAGACACCCCTTCTGTTTCTGCGGTTGGTAACGCAGCTACCTCGCCAATAACGGTTCCGCTCAAATCAAGATAATAATTTTTATTATTGGTTACCCAAATCAATTTTGAAGTTTTTTCTTTTATTTGAATTATTAAAGTAGATGGTAAATCTTTGTTAATAGCTAAATTGTTAAGAAAATACTTAGCATTTATATTTTTTGAAAGAGATTTCTCATCAAATATAAAAATATTGCTTTGCCGGAAAATTAAAAAACGCCGATTAAAAAGTTGAGAATCAACGATTGCTTTTATTTCATTTTTATCTATTTGCTCCAATCCTAAAATTTCTATTTTTTCAATTTTAAAATAAGGAGAATAAAAAAAGAGCCAAACCCATCCAACGGCAGTTATCAAAATAAAAAACAAGACAACTCTTCTTCGCCATAAATATAATTTCTCTTTTCGGCTTTTTTTAAAAAAATGAAACCCACGTTTTGACCTTCTAAAAAATGGGTTGCGATAATTTTTTTTATGAAAATCTAAGAATCGACGTCCAGCCATTTTCAGTTCTTAAGTTTATAAGTTTATAAGTTCTTAAGTTTGTTTTTATCTATACCACTTTTTCTTGGGCTTGTAAGAAATCAAAAGTTTTTGTTTTTCTTTAAATCTTTGAATGGCAAGATTAATAAGGATGTCGAGCAGATCGCTGTACGATAGTCCCGAGGCCTGCCAGAGTTTTGGATACATTGAAATTGAAGTGAAGCCTGGAATTGTATTTATTTCGTTGATGTATACTTTTCCCCGCTTATTATCCAGTAAAAAATCCACGCGGGCCATACCGGCGCAATCCGTGATTTGAAAGACGCAACAGGCCAGATTTTGGACTCGCCGTACTAATTTCGACGGCAGTTTCGCCGGAATTATAGTTTTTGATTTCCCGTCGACATATTTTGCGTCATAATCATAGAATTCCCCAGATGGAACTACTTCGCCCGGCAGAGACGCGATAGGTTTATCATTACCTAAAACACTGCATTCAATTTCCCGCACATTTGGACAAATTTTTTCAACTAAAATTTTTCGATCGTATTTTGCGGCTAAATTAATGCCTGCAATCAATTCTCGCCTGTTTTTAGCTCTAGAGATACCTACACTGGATCCTAAATTCGCCGGTTTTATAAAACACGGATAACCCAGCGCCTTTTCTATGTGTCGCACAATATCGATAAGGCTACATTTTGCGAGCGTCGCTTTATCGCGCAATGTTTTACGAACACCTTTCAGTTGTCGCAAAACATTGCTATAGAACCAAACATATTTTACAACCGGCAATCTGGCTTGCTCGCACAACTGTTTTTGCACCACCTTGTCCATTCCAACGGCTGAACCCAAAACACCGGCTCCAACATATGGAACGTTAATCATTTCAAACAGCCCTTGAATTGTCCCATCCTCGCCGTAGGTTCCGTGCAAGACCGGAAACACAACATCAACTTTTGTCAAAATCTCCGGCGGCAGCCACGATCCTTTTTTAATTTTTTCTTTCTTGAACAATTCCAACAATTTTGATTTTTGATTTTTGATTTTTGATTTATCTACCGCCCACTCCCCCGCTTTAGTAATCCCTATTGGAATCACTTGATATTTTTTCTTATCTAAAGCCCTCATCACTGATTCTGCCGAAACCAAAGAAACCTCGTGTTCGCCGGACCGGCCACCGAATATGATCCCTACGCGAATCTTTCTCCCACCTTTAGTTTTTTTTATTGGCATAATTTTATTTATGAATCAGGAATCATGAATTATGAATCATGGATTAGATCTTTTAAAAACCCTGATTCCTAATTCCTGATTCATAATTCACACAATTAATCGCGGAATTAATGGATTGACTCTTGTTATGATTTCATAACTTATTGTTCCAATTTTTTGTGCTAACTCGTCAGCGCTAATTTCTTCTCTCCCCTGCCGACCTAAGAGTACCGTCTCATCTTCCAATTCAATTTTTTTCAGATCAGTCACGTCAACAACAATCATATTCATGCAAACGCGACCTAAAACTTTGCAGCGCTTGCCGTGGATTAAGACATTACCAACGCTTGAAAGTTTTCGATCATAACCGTCCCAATAACCAACTGGCAAAACGGCAATTTTTGAATTACGAGTAACGCGCTCGGTTAAACCATACCCAATGGACGTGCCGGCTTTCACATTTTTAATTTGTGCCACAATTGTTTTCCATGATAACACTGGTTTAAAACTTAAATCTACACCTTTATTTTTTGCAACAGCTTTTGTTTCTTTTGATGACCAAAGGCCATACATGCTTATTCCCAGCCGCACCATATCAAAATACGTTTCTGGAAATAAGATTGTCGCTGCTGAACAAGCTGTGTGCTTCAGTGGAATCGTAGTGCCATTCTCTTCCAACATAGACGCCACGCGGGAAAAAGTTGCTAACTGCTCCATAGCATAACTTGAATCAGTCGTGTCTTCAATATTGGCGTAATGCGTAGAAAGTCCTTCTATCTGAATTGAAGGGTACTGTTTAATAAATTTTACAAAATCAATTAAGTCACTTTCTAAAACTCCTTGTCGTGAGGTGCCGGTCTCAAGTTTAATATGCACTTTAGGACTTAAATTTGGATTTTGAATCGGAATTTTCCCGAGTTTTTCAATCGTTTCTTTATTATAAACTGTAAGAGAAATATTATTTTTTACGGCCTCGCGCAAATCTCTCAATTCCACATAGCCCAAAACCAAAATCGGCTCTTTAATGGCGGCTTGCCGCAATTTCAAGGCTTCTGATAGTGAATCTACCCCAAACCAATCAACTTTATCGGAAATAACGCCGGCTACTTCAAGCAAGCCGTGGCCGTAAGCATTAGCCTTAACCACGCCCATGATTTTTACATTATCGCCAACTAATTTTTTAAATTGCTCCAAATTATGGAGCAAATTATTTTTATTTATTTCAACCCATGTTTTCATACTTCATTTTTCTTCTCCTTAAAATAAGGGGAAGTTAGAAGAGGTTATGAGTCGTGGATTTTAAAACAACGGCTCATAAATCCCCCTAATCCCCTCTTAACTTAAGAGGGGAAATCTATTTCTTTGCTTTTATCACTTTTGTCCCGCAATATCTTTGTAAAACTTTTGGAACTTTGACACTGCCATCTTTCTGCTGATAATTTTCCAAGATAGCAATTAAAATTCTGCCGATAGCAAAAGCTGTACCATTTAAAGTGTGGACAAATTCTAATTTTTTATCCTTTGCTCTTCTAAAACGACAGTTTAACCTTCTTGCTTGAAAATCCGTACAAGTTGAAGTTGAATGCGTCTCACGGTATTTATTTTGCGATGGAATCCAGCATTCAATGTCATACTTTCTAGCCGCTGGATCGCCAAGATCGCCAGTGCACATTTTAATGACTTGGTAAGGCAGCTCAAGCGCTTGAACCATTTTTTCTTCAAGCGATAACAAATATTCATGTTCATTGTCAGAATCCTCTGGCCGGGTAAATGAAAACATTTCCACTTTATCAAATTGATGAACCCGCAAAATTCCTTTTGTGTCTTTGCCATATGAACCGGCTTCACGCCTAAAGCAAGTAGAAAACGCTGCATATCGTTTTGGCAAATCCCTTTCCTCAAAAATTTCATCCATATGCATTGGGCCAATCGCTTGCTCTGAAGTGCCGATTAAATATAAATCATCAAGTTTAGTTTGATAAATTTCATCCGCTCCCCGATCTAAATAACCCATCGCCCGCATTGCTCGCTCTCCGATCATTACCGGCGGAACAATTGGTGCAAAACCTTCTTTAATTAAAAAATCGAAAACCCACTGGACAATCGCAAACTCCAAAAGAACTGCTTCATTCTTTAAATAACCAAAACGTGTGCCTGAAACTTTGCCCGCTCGTTCAGTGTCAATTAAATCCAACTTTTTGCCCAACTCCATATAATCAAGCGGCCGGAAATCAAATTTTGGAGGTTCACCCCATTTTCTAATCACTTCATTTTCGCTCTCATCTTTTCCTTCTTTTACATCCGGAGCTGGTAAATTAGGTACTAAAAGCATCATTTTATTAAATGCTTGTTCCACATTTTCTAATTCTGCTTCTAAACTTTTCAATCGTTCTTTCAAAGATTTCATTTTTTCGATTAGCTGATCTTTTTCTTTGCCTTTTAATTTCGCGATTTTTTCTGTGACTTGATTTTGTTCAGCGCGCAGAGTTTCAACTTCACCTAAAAGATCCCTTCTTCTTTTATCTAAATCTAAAAGCCGACCAATTTCAATGCGCACTTGTTTTTTTTGAATTGCCTCCTGAACAAGTTTTGGATTTTGTCTGATAAATTTTATATCGAGCATATTGAAATGAAAAAATATTTGTGAAGAAAAATTATAAATTAAAAATTTTTACTTAACAAAAAGAAAAACCGGAACTCAAAATTAAAAACGCCCTGAAAATTATTTCATTAATGTGTTTTTATTTTTCAGGTTTTAAAGTTGGAAATAAGATAACTTCTTTAATATTGTGAGAATTAGTCAAAAGCGCGGTTAGCCGATCAATGCCCATACCAAGTCCGGCAGTTGGAGGCATACCGTGTTCTAGCGCCTCAACAAAATCTTCATCAACGCGCATTGCTTCCATATCCCCTGCCTCGCGCATTTTTTGCTGGGCAATAAACCTTTCTTTCTGGTCAACTGGATCATTTAATTCAGAAAACGCGTTTACAAGTTCAACGCCGCCTACAATTAATTGAAATCTTTCTGTATACCGCGGATCTTCCGGATTTTTTTTAGCCAAAGGAGAAAGCTCTATCGGATGATTGATAACAAAAGTTGGTTTAATAATTTTTGGCCTAACAATTTTTTTAAAAATTTCATCCATGATCTTTCCTCGATTATCGGACGGCAAAATTTCTAAACCGAGCTCTTGCGCTTTTTTAGCTATGCTTTCACGATCAGGATATTGCTCGATATCGCAGTTCGCAAATTTCATCAAAATATCTCGGAATGTTATCCGCTCGTAAGGCGGCGCAAAATCAATTTCATTTTTTTCATAAACAATCTTTGTCCCGCCGCCGTTTATTTTTTTCATCAAATAAACAAAAAATTTTTCCGTCAATTTCATTAAATCATTGTAATCAGCGTATGCTTGATAAAATTCTACTTGAGTAAATTCTGGATTATGAGCCCAGTCAATTCCTTCATTCCTAAAACAACGGGCAATTTCATAAACTTTTTCAAAACCTCCAACAATTAATCTTTTTAAATAAAGTTCTGGAGCGATGCGAAGATACAAATCAATATCAAGGGCATTATGGTGCGTCACAAATGGTCTAGCCGCGGCTCCGCCAGGAATCGGCTGCAGAACAGGCGTCTCTACTTCAACAAAACCTTCTTTATCCAAAAATTCTCTAATCGCTTTTATAACTAAACTTCGTTTTTTAAAAATTGACCTAACCTGAGGGTTAGCAATTAAATCAAGATATCTTTTTCTATAGCGAATTTCAATGTCAGACAAACCGTGCCACTTCTCCGGCAAGGGCAAAAGACTTTTTGCCAAAAGTTTTATTGACTGGACTTCAAGCGTTTTTTCACCGGTTTTTGTAACAAACAACACACCTTTCGCCCGAATGAAATCTCCTATATCAACTAAGTTTTTAAAAAAATTATATTGTTTATCGCCCAAAATATTTCTTTTTAAAGAAAGTTGAAGCAGGCCGCTTTCATCCTCCAAATGGGCAAAACTTAAACCGCCGTGAATTCTTATTGTTTTTAACCTACCGGCCAAAGAAATTAATTTTCTTTTTTGACTTAAAATATCAAAATTCAAAAATGCGCGCGCGCAGGTATGCGTTCTTTTATTCTTGCTTGGATAAGGATCTATTTTCCTCTCCTTAATCTCTTTGAGTTTTGCCAAACGAGATTGAATTTCATCGATTGTTTTTTCCATATTTATTCAAAAGTTATATAACTTTATTATTTTTTACTGCGTTTATATAAGCGTTCTGCAAGAGTAGTTTTTTCTTAATTTTACCTTAATTTAAAAGTAATGTCAAAACAAAAAGCCCGTTTGAAAGGGCTTACTTAATATTAAAATTTAAATTATTCAAAGATTAAAAAACTTCTATAACTGTATAGATTTTTTTCCCTGCCGGCGTTTCAACTTCAACTTGATCGTTTTTTCTTTTTCCTAACAAAGCCTTGCCTAAAGGTGATTCATTGGAAATTTTTCCATGGACCGGATCAGACTCAGTTATGCCGACTATTTCAAATGTTCTTTCTTCGTTATCAAACTTAACTTTTATTTTAGAACCAACGTTAATTGAATCGGTTTTTTCAAGACCATCAGTAATAATTGCATTGTTGATTAAATCTTCTAATTCCAAAATCCTTCCTTCAATAAATGCCTGTTCATCTTTAGCAATCGCATACTCTGCGTTTTCAGATAAATCGCCCATTTCTTTTGCTTTTTCAATTTTTTCTATAACTTCCCAACGTTTAACCGTCTTTAATTCCCCAAGTTCCTTTTTAAATTGTTCTAACTTATCTTGAGAAATGTAGATTTTTTTTTCTGGAGACATAAATATTTATTTTTTTACGATTTAATTAAAATAAGCTAGCTAACTAGCTTACGCTGTTTTTTAAAAATATTTTTTTAATATTAAAAAACGATACCTGAATTATAATTACTATAATTATAAATGTCAAATATTATGATTTTATTAAATCTGGCCCCTGCCATTAAAATACCAATCTAAAAATTCATAGGCCACATCAAGAGCAATCCCGCTTCCCTCCCCACCCTCTTCCACTAAAACCGTAATTACTATTTCAGGATTTGAAAAAGGTGCAAAACCAGTAAACCAAGCATGGGGCAGTTTACCCGTTTGACCTTGGGCAGTCCCTGTTTTCCCAGCACTTGAAACTTTTAAATTCTGCAATTTTATTGCGCTGCCTGAAATAACAGCCTGGCGCAAACCTTGGCGGACAATATCTATATTTTGTTCACTTATAAAATCTTTACGTATTATTTGAGGTTTTACAAATGAAGGCTGCCCAAATTTTGAAACAATCTCTCGAACAACGTGAGGCCGATAAAGGGTCCCCCCATTTGCAAAAACTGACATCGCAGAAGTTATTTGAAGTGGGGTTACTAAAACATCACCTTGGCCAATAGCGAAATGGTAAGTATCGCCAATATACCATTCTTCACCTTTTGTTTTTTCTTTCCATTCTCGATTTGGCAGTAACCCTGAAACTTCAAAAGGAAGATCAATGTTTAATTTATTGCCCAAGCCAAAAAGTTCTGCATACTTTTTCATCTTTTCTACTCCTAGGCCATCAAAATTTTCGTAACCTCCGCCAATAATATAGAAAAAAGTGTTAACAGACTCTGCAATGGCGCGAATCACATTTGTTGGGCCGTGGCCACCGCTTTTCCAATCCGGAAAAAACCATTTATCAAAATAAATACCACCAGTACTCAAAAATGTTGTATTTCGATTGATTATTCCTTCTTCAAGAGCTGCCGCGGCTATCACTGGCTTTATTGTTGAACCAGATGGGTAAGCGCCAGAAATTGCTCGAGTAAAAAGAGGTTTATCTGAGTTATTAATTAATGACTGGTATTCGTTTTCTGACATGCCTTTGATAAAAATATTATTATCAAAACTTGGCAAGCTAACTAAAGCCAAAATTTCTCCAGTTTGAGGATCCAAGGCAACAGCTGCCCCTCTAGATCTATTATTAACTTTTAGATGTTTGTTTAAAATTTTTTCTAACTTTTCTTGAAATTTAAGATCAATCGTTAACACTAAATTATCCCCTTTTCGAGGGTCTAAAGTGGCAAGAATTTTCTTTTCTTTACCCATGGCGTCAACTTCTATTTGTTTTTTCCCATCCTTTCCCCTTAAGAAGTCTTCCCAATAGTATTCAAGGCCGGTCTTGCCGATATAATCAGTCAAAAAGTAGCTCTCATTTTTATTTATTTCAATTTCCTCTTTTGTGATTTTCCCTTCATATCCTAAGATGTGCGATAAACTTAAAATTTTTTGATTTTCCTCACCTGTATTTAAATACTCACGCCTCATATCGATTTCTAATCTTACGCCAGGCATACTAGCACTCGCAACTTCTGATTGGATAGCTTCGTCATTGGTCAAATTCTCTTTTAACAATAATGGCTCGTATGATTTAGAATTTTTTTCTATAGTTTGTAAAATTTCATCAGGGCTAACTTTAATAATCTCAGATAATTTATTAACAACTTCTCTCCTTTCGCTTTCATTTTTTGGCAAATCAGCCGGAGTTATAAAAAGAGCAAAATAGGGAACATTTTTAACTAGTGGTTTAAATGTTCTATCATAAATAATGCCGCGTTCAGTTTTTATCCTTTCAATTCGAATCCTATTTCCATCCGCTATCTCCTGATAATATTTTCCTTTAATAACCTGCATATAGCTTACCTTGCCCGCCAAAATAAAAAGACCAATAAAAATTAAAAATAAAAACAAATTTAATTTCTTGTCGCTTATCGCGCATCCTAAAGAATCAACGCCCTTATTTTTTAAAAAACCACTATTTAAAGCCATCGATTCTTCAGGCAAGTCAAATTTGTCACTTGAATTTATGACAAAGTTTTTATTTTTTTTCTCACAAACAAAAAATAGCTCGCTGTCTTCTTCTTTTCTATTTTTTTTAAAAACATTAAATTTTGGCATAACCAAATCAGGCGCCTCAATTATTTAACTATAAAAACAGATTTTAATTTTTTACTCAAAGAATTAAAAACTAAAAATATTAACGAAATTAAAACAAGACTAAAAATAATCTGCCAGAAAAAACTATAAAACCAAAAATGATCTAAGTTCGGCTTAAGTTCATTAAATTTTAAAAAATAAAAAGCATATTTTAAAACTAAAGATGTAAGATTATAAATAATTACTCCAATAAAACCAAGAACCAAAAGAGAATAAAAAGATCGATTTGTAAAAAAATTGTTTGAAAGATAATTAAGGCTAAAAACTACAACTAAAAAAGCCAAAATAATCAACCCAAAGCCACTTAATGAAAAAAGGTCAAAAATAATTCCAGCCAAAATAGCAGAATATAATCCAAGTCGAAAATTTAAAATTACAGTTATAAAAATAATGGCGACCAAAACAACATTTAAATTATTGGCAGGGTAATCTAAAAAAGAAAAAAAACTTATCTGCAAAATTGTTATGATTAGTATTAAAATTAAATTTAAAAATATTTTCATAACAATTCAGGAGTAATTACAGCAACAATACTAAGACTATCAAATGAGACAAGAGATTTTATCGTGGCGCTCTGGAATACTGCTTCAACTTCATTTGTTACGCTGTCTATTTTCCCAATAACTAAACCTTTAGGAATATCTTTTTCTAACCCTGAGGTGATGACTAAATCGCCTCGGTTTATTTTTTCATTTTGAGGGATTAACTCCATTTTAATACTCAAGCCGTGTTTGCCGGATACAACCCCTGGAACAAACTGTTCCCCTTCTCTGACATTTTGCCTTTCTGATTCTTCAGACTGCCTTAAAATATGGGCTGCTACTTTACTCCTGCTGTCAGTTAAAAAAAGAACAGTTGAGATATTTTTTTCAACCTTAATAATTTTTCCTATCATTATTCCTTCATTTGCAACAACTGGAAAACCAACCCTAATGCCGCTTTCCTCGCCTTTGTTTAAAATCAATGTGTTTGGCTCTAAAGGATCTTGACCAATCACTCGTGCAACAACATATTTATTCTGATTCTCTTCAAAGAAATTTAATTCTTTTTTTAAAACTTGATTTTCTTCTTCCAAAACTTTAAGTTTTGCAACTTCAATCGTCAATCGGCTGATTTCATCGTACAAAGATTTATCATCGGCTTTTAAACAAAAATTATTTATTTTTTCCCCGAAATTATAAACTCTTTCTTGAACTGGGTTTAAAATACTTAAAATAAAACTCTCAAACGGCGTTAAAATACGCAAATAATGAAAAAAAATAAGCAGCCCGACCACTGCTAACAAAACGCCATTAAAAAATTTAAGCGATTTGGCCATAATTGCTTAATAATTTTAATTTAGAGCTTTTCTATTTTATCGGACTTTTTCACCTTCTTGAGTGGAAGGGATAGCTATTTGTTTTAACAAATTAAAATCTTCTAAAAGCAAGCTTGTTCCCCTGACAACACAAGTAAATGGATCATCAGCCACTCTAATCGGGATTTCGGTTTCTTGATTGATCGCTTTATCTATTTCTTTAAGAAGCGCCCCACCGCCAGTTAAAATCAAACCTCTTTCATAAATATCAGCGACTAATTCAGCTGGCGTATTTTCTAAAACAGTTTTAATGCCTTCAATAATTTGTTTTACTGATCTAGAAATCGCCTCTCTTATTTGGCTGTCATTAACAATAATCTCCTTAGGCAAACCAGAAATTAAATCTCTGCCCCGCATTTCCGCCTCAAGCGGTTCCGGCAGTTCTGAGGCAGAACCTATTTTAATTTTAATATCCTCTGCGTTTTTTTCGCCAAGAAGAAGATTAAACACTTCTCTTGCATATTGAACAATATTTTTGTTCATCTCATCGCCAGCCACAGAAAGTACTTTTGATGTTACCACACCATTTAAAGATATTACCGCAATCTCAGTTATGCCACCACCAATGTCAACAACTAAATTGCCAACTGCATCTTCAATAGGCAGCCGCGCTCCAATTGCCGCAGCAATAACATTTTCAATTAAAAAAACTTCCCTTGCCCCAGCTGATATTGCTGCATCTTCAGCAGCCTTTCTTTCAACCTCTGTAGTATTAAGAGGGATCCCCATCACCACCCTTGGCCTTGGCACGATAACAGAACCATCCTGATGCACTTTTTCAAAAAAATATTTTAACATTTTTTCTGTAACTTCAAAATCTGAAATAATGCCGTTTACTATTGGTTTTGAAATATTAAGATAAGGAGGTGTTTTGCCTATCATTTTTTTAGCATCTTCTCCAACAGCCAAAATCTGATTTGTCTTTATGTTAAGAGCAATAACTGAAGGCTCGTTAACGACGAGGCCCTTATCTTTAACATAAATTCGAGTGTTAGACGTCCCAAGATCAATTCCTAAATCTTTTGAAAATTTTCCTAAAAATTTATTAAACATAAACTCACGAAATTACGAAATAGTACAAAAATACGAAAAAAATTTAGCCATTTAGCAATTTAGCAATTTTATTAATTTTAACCAACTCCGCATCTTTACTATCCCTCTTCTTAAATTCTGCGCTATCTTTAACAACAGTTTTTTCGCTGATTATAAGCCGAACTGGAATGCCGATTAAATCGCTTTCTTTTAATTTAACTCCAGCGCTTACTTCCTGACGGTCATCGTATAATACCTCAATTCCTTTTTTTTGTAAAGACTCATACAAATCAAAAGTCTTTTTTTCAATTTTTTTGTCTAAAGAATCATCCCCGCTTTTAAGAGCAATCAAATGAACATTATAAGGGGCTATCTCAGGCGGCCAAATAATGCCGTCTTTGTCGTGGTAAACTTCAACAACTGCGCCCATAACCCTCCCTAAACCAATCCCGTAGCAGCCCATAATAACTTGTTTTTCTTTGCCGTCCTTATCTTTAAAATTATAGCCAAAAGCCTTGGTAAATTTATCTTTTAATTTAAAAATATTTCCAACCTCGATCGCCTTTTCTTCTTTAAGATTTTTATTCCCGCACTGAACACAACTTTCTTTGCTCTCGCCGATAATTTCTTTATTCACCGCAATTTTACACTTATCGCAAAGATAAATTATGTCTTCTCCGGCAGGCGTCACGGTTTGAAATTCATGAGAATATTTACTAAAAGCGCCGCCGCTTGCAAAAGTCAAATAAGTTCTTTGCCCTAAACCAACTCGATTAAATATCTTAAAATAAGCTTCTTTTACTTTTTCATAATAGTTATCTAGATCTTTTTCATTTGTGTGAAATGAGTAAAGGTCTTTCATCGCAAATTCTCGGCCGCGGAGAAGGCCAGATTTTACTCTTAATTCATCTCTAAATTTGGTTTGTATCTGGTATAAAGCAAAAGGAAAATCTTTGTAAGAATTAAAAAATTTTTTCGCAAGAGGAGTCACAATTTCCTCATGTGTCCACCCTAAGCCGTAATCCCCTCCGGTCTGGCTTTTTGTTTTAAACATTTCCCGGACTGCTGCCCATCTCCCCGTTGTTTCCCAAGGCTCTTTTGGATGAAGAGCTGGCATTAAAATTTCCTGCCCGCCGACAGCATTTATTTCTTCTCTGATTATATTTTCTATTTTTTTATAAACCTTAAAACCAAGCGGTAAAAAAGTATAAACGCCGGCCATTAATTTATCAATAAAACCAGCCCGCGTCAAAAGTTGGGCATTAACACTCTTTTCTTCGACAGAAACCTCTTTCGATGTTTTGTAGAATAATTTTGATTGCAGCATTTACTTATAATTTCCGATTTTCAATTTACAATTTTCAATCAATTTGAAATTTAAAAATTCATTGTAAATTGAAAATTAGTAAATTGTAAATTTTATTATTTTCTTTTATATGAAATAAAAAAGAATTCTAAAACAGTTAGAGCTAAAATAAATAAAAGTATATTCCACCAAGTTAAAAGTGATTTACTTTGCAAAAAAAGCGACCCCACAACTAATATTGAAAACATAATCGCCTGCCTAAAAGCAGCGCTAACTTGCTTATAAACAATTTCATCTCTAAAGATTTTCATTCTAATAGCAAAACCTAAAACTGACATAGTCCCCAAACAAGCCAAAAATAAACTAAAATAAAAAAATAAAAATCCTAAGAAATTAGCCTCAGTTGGGTCAATATAGTTTATTACTAAAACGAAAGCCAACCAACAAAAAAGCGTGCAAAGACTCATTAAAATTAGATACTTTTTGAGGGTCATATTATCTCAACAATAATTTTTCAATTATATCACACATTTAAAAAATTTCAACCATCACATTCTAAACTTTATTTTACTAACAACTTCTTTCCCAAACTTTTTATTTAATTCATTAATTATCTTTTTTTCCCTAAGATAAATTTCTTGAACTAAAACAGAACTTAAACATTTTACTGCTAAAACTTTGTCTTTTAAATGCATAACCCTTGCTTTTTTAAGAACGCTTCTGCCAAACATTTTAACAATAATTTCATTAAATTTTTCCGCTACCTGCGCAGCCTCAATCTGCCGGCTAAAACCGGAATTTTTGACTACCTTAGGTAAAAGATTTTTAATGGGAATAAACACAATAATATGTTAAAACTCAAATGTCAAATGTCAAAACTATATCTCAAAACTCCAAAACTAATTTTATTTTTCTAAACCATCAAAAAATTTTAAGTTATAAGGTTTTGGTTTTGAGTTTTGCGTTTTGAGATTTGAGTTATAAAACTCTGTATTCGCAAATATCTTTAAAGTCGCAATTTTTACAATTGTACAAACTCGGCTTTGGAGGAAAATTGCTTTTTTTAATCTCTTCTATAGTAGTAATAATTTTTTCGCGAATCCCCTTTAAATCTTCATCACTTCCTAAAAATGATATTTTTTTATTTTCGTCTAAATAATAATAACTCAAAAGAGCCGGCTTTTCGCCAAAAACATCACAAGTTGCTAGTTGATAAATTAATAATTGTTCTTTTTCTAAATATCTCTCGTCGCGCGGCACGCTGCCGGTTTTATAATCAATGATTTCAAGACCGCCTGGCACTTCGTCTACCCGATCAATCACACCGCGAACAGTATAATCCCCTACTTTCAAATTAAAACCCTTCTCTAAATATTTTACTTTCGGCCATTTACCTTCGTGAATTTTATAGAACTCACGCAAAATTTCTTTCCCCTTCTTTTTATATTCGTCATGATGCGCCTTGCTTTCATACCAATCATTAATCCACGACTCTTCATAAATTTTTAAAAGGTCATCAAGTGATGGTGCTGCTTCTAATTTAGCGTTTTTTAGCATAAAACCAGAATGACCGCGGTGCTCTTCGGCCTCCATTGCTCCAAATAAATTGCTTTGCGTTATTTTACTGCGTTCTATCATTCCTTGAAAAAATTTATACAACGTGCCATGCATTGTTTTGCCAAAACTAAAAGTAAATTTTCCGCGAACCGGCACAGCAAGAATATGGGCAAATTTGTACTGCAAAGGACAGGTTTCAAAAGCTTTAAGTTGAGTAAAACTGAATCTGCTGGGCAGCCAGTATTTCTTTACACTTGGTCCGCGCTCCTCTGACTGTTTTTCCTCATTAAAATAAACTTGACCAGTGGGGGTTTTGACTTCCGGCGCCGAAAACCCTAACTCCACTAAAAACCTCGACAATTTCTTTTTTCTCTGGCCGCCGTAGTCAGAAGCGGAAGTAAAAAACACCCCGTCGCGCGCCCGGGTCATGGCAACATAAAAAAGCCGCCGCTCTTCCTCAAGATGAATATCGCCTTCTGGGACGATCTCTTTTACTAAAGCGTCAGACAGTTCAATTGGCTCTTTGCGGTCTGTCGAAGGAAAACGCAAATCAACTAAATTAACAATAAAAACATATCTAAATTCTAAACCTTTTGCTCCGTGCACCGTCAAAATTTTCACTGCCTCTGGGCCCTCTTCAAAACTTGAAGCCAAAGAGCCTTCTTCGCCGGACTCCAAAGCCATATCCAATTCAGCCATAAAATTCTTCAATGATCTCGATGGATCAGTTCGCTCAAATTCATCAACTCTTTTTAAAAACTGGTTGATATAACTAATATTTTCTACGGCTCGCAAATCCCCTTTTTCTGCTCGACGAGTTAAATTTGCCAAATATTTAAAATCTTCCAAAAATTTAAAAACTACCTTGCCAACCCCATTCCCCCTTGCCAAAGAGGTGTGTTTTTCTACAAAACCTAGAATTTTATTTATTTTTCGCAAACCTTCACCTGAAACCCCAACTGCTGCCGCGTTTTTCATCGTTTCATAAAGCGACCAGTTTTTCCTCCGAGAAAAATAATTCAATTTCACAATATCATCGTAAGCTAAATCAACCATTGGCATGTTTAAAATTCTATAAACTGCCCCAGATTCATGATAATTATCAAGTAGTTTTAGATAAGCGATGATATCTAAAATAATTGGCTTTGAATAAAGTCCACTCGACGCCAAAAATTGATAAGGAATGCCGTACTGATCTAGGACGGGCATAAACATTTCTGCTTGGTTATTAGCTCTAACTAAAATAGCAAAATCCTGCCAATTAATTGCTTTATCTTTGTTTTTCAACTCCAAAATTTTTTCTGCTACAGCCCTGGCTTCGGCATCGGCTGTGCGCGCATGGATGTGCTCTATGACCCCATCCCCATTTCTTTTGGCTGCTAGTTTTTTCACGATTCCCAATTTTGCCTCCAACCGATTCGGATCGTTTTGTTTAATAAACTTATAGGCCAAATCCAAAATATTTTGTTTCGTGCGGTAATTGTCAGTAATAACAATTTCCCGGCATTTTGGATAATCGTTTTTAAACTGCAAAATGTTGCTGATAGATGCGCCGCGAAACTTATAAATTGACTGATCGTCATCACCAACAACTGTCAGATTGTTTTTGGGGGCGGCCAGCATTTTTATCAACTCATACTGCGCCCAATTTGTGTCTTGAAATTCGTCAACTAAAATATACTTAAACTTCTGCCGGTATTTTCCCAAAATTGCCGGCCGGGTACGAAAAAGTTTAAGTGTATAATTTATTAAATCGCCAAAATCCAAAGCATTGTTTTCTAAAAGCAGCTGCTGGTAGGTATGATAGGCGTTAGCTACTTCTTCTAAGCGTTTCGTATCTTGTATTTCGTATTGAGTATTTATTATTTCGGATTTAGGATTTGTTTGTAATTTGTAATTTGCGATTTGTGATTTAGTAGAATTTTTAACAAATTTGCCCTGCTTTAAAGTATTATCTTCATTCAGCCGCAATTCTTCCACATACTGGAGATAATCCTCCGGCCAAATTTCCTCGTCCTTTGCCCGACTAAAGTGTTTCAAAAGCGAGTGAATAAATTTTGTCGGATTGCCAAGCGGCCGATAATAATCCAAATTGAATCGCTCTAAATTTTGGCGAACCAAGAGCCACTGCTCGGTCTGATTTAGCAATTTAAAATCGCCAGGTAAACCTATATCAATCGCGTGATCTTTTAAAACTCGCTCACAAAAAGAATGAAAAGTCGAAATCCATAAATCAACATAGCCGTAAGGCAGAAGTTGGTCCACTCTTTCTTCCATCTCCCCTGCTGCCTTTTCTGTAAAAGTCACAGCCAAAATTTCGTCCGGCTTTATCCTCTTTTCCAAAATGAGCCAAGCAATCCGCCTCGTAATAACAGTGGTTTTCCCGGTCCCCGCGCCAGCAATTATAAGCAAAGGTCCGTCGCTATGCATGACCGCCTGTCGCTGCTCTTGATTTAAATCTTTAAGTAAATCGTCCATAAATGAATTATGAATCATGAATTATGAGTCATGGTTTTACTTCTGATAGCCTGATTCCTAATTCATAATTCCTGATTCATGTTCTATCTAGCGGACTTCTAATATTTTTGATGGCAGGATTTGTAACATGGGTGTAAATCTGCGTGGTGCGAATGTTTTGGTGACCCAAAAGTTCCTGAACATAGCGGACATCAACTCCGTTTTCCAAAAGATGCGTGGCAAAACTGTGGCGGAGAGAATGAAAGGTCGCCTTTTTTTTGATTTTTGCCGCCTCTTTTGCTCGTTCAAAAATAACTTGCGCAGCGCGTTCGGTTAATTTTCCACCGCGTTCGCTTCTAAATACAAAATCATTTGGGTCACGGAGCGCAATAAGCGCGGCTACCTCGGATTTTAATTTTTTTGGAAACACGGTCAGGCGGTCTTTTTTGCCTTTAGTTTGTTTTATATGGATGGTAAGTTCTTGCAAGTCAATGTCTCTGATGCGCAAGTTTATTACCTCGCTGACGCGCAAACCAGCGCCATAAGCTAGGGCTAGCATCAACCGATGTTTGGCATTTTTTATTACTCCGATTAGCCTGTCAACTTCTTCCCGCGAGAGAACGATCGGCAAGCGTTGACCCTGCTTGGCAAATTTCAAATCTATTCTTTGGGAAATTTTTAAAACGTCGCGATAAAAAAATTTTATGGCGTTCAAATAGAGATTCACGGTTTGCGGAGCATAACCCTTGCTTTGCTTTCCTAATAAAAAATTTTTTATCAACTCTAGATCAATATTTTCTGAATTATGATGTGCCACGGCGAGGTAATCAGCCAAACATCCAAGATAACTTTTAATCGTCTTTTGGCTGTAATTGCGCAGGCGCAATTCTTGTTCGGTTTTTTCCAAATATTGACTCATATTTATTGATATGTTATATTAAAATTAGGCTAATTTAATTATAATAAGAGTTCGCATAACAATCAATTCAAAGTTATTAACAAGTAATCAACACGCCTAGAAACGAGTTATGTGCCAATCCATTTTTAGAGAAATGCTTTTATTCTTAACATCAAAATTATGAGTATAAAAAAAGGCGGCGGCGACTACGAAAGTCTTAGTTTTAAGAATATTACCGGCCATGAATCACAGTACAAGTGGATGGAGGCAAATTTTAATAAAGGTTATAAACTTGATCATGCGGCAGTTCTCAATTACCAACAGATTTTCCTCTCAAGTTACTCTTTAGGTAGTCACCCAGATTTTGATGACATGATTCGCCGAATTCCTCATTATCTGGAACGCGCACAAAAGGAATACGAAAATCTTCCTGAAGTTTATGAAATAATCAAACAACGCAGTGACCCTGAAGCGGTCGCCGCCTTAGATCAACTTATTGATGAGTTTAAAGCTAACATCAAAAGGATTATACAGAAACAAGATAAAAAGGCTTTACAAAAATTCATTGACAGAGCAGAGCAATTAGCAAAATAAAAGCATTTCTCTGTTCGCGTTGCTCACATTTGCTGACGCAAATAAAAATGGAACAGCACATAACACTGCATATCCGGCTCGCTCTTTTTCAAAGAACTCGCCCAAATTGGCTGGCTGTGCCGCACTTCGTGCGATATTATACAGCCAGCCAACTTCGGCTATGCAGAAACGTTAGGCAAAATCCGCTCGCTTCGCTCACTGGATTTTGCCTAATGCGCCGCGGTTCCCGCTGTTCTGCTCACCGCTCGCGCGTCCTCGCTTTGCTCGGAGCGCTCGCGGACATCGCAGAACAGCGGCTATCCGTAATTTTGCTTCGGCAACTGCGGTTGCCTTCGCAAAACTACGGATAGCCGCGCGCCGTTATAATAATATAATAATATATTAATATTAACTAAACTAATTAATCTTTATGTCCACTGCAAAAAAAATTCTAATTATTCTTGGGGTCATTATTGCTGTTATTGCTCTTATCATTGGTTTGGCTTTTTATTTAACAAGCAATCTCCCCCGAACAGCTGATTCCTTTTTCTCATTAATTGCTCAAGGTAAAACTTTGGAAGCCTATAAAGCAACTGCTAAAGGATTTCAGACAGCGATGGATCAAGACGCATTTAATGAATTTTTGGGAGAAACCGATCTTTCTAACTTTTCAAGCGCTTCTTGGTCATCGCGCAGTATTGAGGGCGGGCGCGGCTTGCTCGAAGGCACTGTTATCCTAAAAGACGGTAGAACAATTCCTTTAAAAATCGAATTAATAAAAGAAAATGGCACGTGGAAAATATTTTCAATTACTATTCCTAAAGCCGGCTTAAAAGAGACTTTCCAAGAACCGAGAGAAGAAGAAACTGAAGAACTAAAAGAGGAAGAAGCAAAAGAGGAAGAAATTGAACAATATCTTCCTGTTGAAACCGAGGCCAAAAAAATAGCAAGAGAAACATTAATTATTTTCGCCGAAGCAGTAAAAGAAAAAGATTTTACAACTTTTTACGAATCTATATCATCAGCCTGGCAAAAACAGACTAATTCAGAGGAAATTTATTCGGCTTTTGAATCTTTTATTACTAATGAAGTCAATTTAGAAAGAATGCCATCAGCCTCAATTGAATTGACCGAAGCGCCGTTTTTTGATGAAGACGGCCTTTTGGTTTTGCGTGGCAAGGCCCTTGACGTTTCAACAACGACAGAAATAAATCTTTCCTTTGAATTAAGTTATATTTTCGAACAAGGAAACTGGGAATTGTTTGGCATTCATATAAAAACTCTATAAAACAAGCGAGTATATCCTTTGCTCATGTATTAAATAAAAAAATATTTTATTTAATCCCCTATTCCGCGAATAAACTATATTGATAAAATTGGAATAATGAAACTGATTATTCTTACTAATGATTTAACAAAAATTAAATACAGTAATCTATGAAACTTTCAATAAGAAAAGGGTTTGGTTTTGGTTTAACATCCGGAATAATCACAACTTTGGGTCTAATCGTTGGTTTGCATTCTGGGACTCATTCCTCTATTATTGTCGCCAGCGGCATTTTTGTTATAGCCATAGCCGATGCCATGTCAGATGCTTTAGGAATTCACATTTCTGAAGAATTTGAAGCTAAACACTCAACAAAAGAAATTTGGGAATCAACAATTGCTACTTTTTTATCCAAATTTATTTTTGCTTTGACATTTATTGTCCCTGTCCTATTTCTAGAACTTTTTGCTGCGATTGTTGTTTGCGTTATGTGGGGGCTATTCTTATTGATTCTGCTTAGTTATTTTATGGCCAAAGAACAAAATATAAAACCATATAAAGTGATTGCTGAGCATTTAACTATAGCCGTTGTAGTTATTGTAATAACTCATTATATTGGGGATTGGGTAGCAACGCTTCGTTAAACATCAAAAAATTACCCCACACTTGCTCTACGGTTAAGGTGTGCGGGGCATTAAAAAATCACGCGTTTTATGCGTGATTTTTATTTTAGTAATCTTTTTAATTTCTCTACTTGAGTCTGCCACTGAAATTCTTCTCTTACGCGTTTTCTGCCTTGCTCACCTAATTTTTTAGCCAAGTCTTGATCAGTTAATAATTTAATCACTGCCCGAGCGATCTGCTGTGTGTCAATCGGATTGACAACTATTCCAGTCACACCGTCAATCACTGCTTCAGCCACTCCCCCGCTTCTTCCAGCGACAGTCGGTTTGCCGTATTGGTTTGCTTCAAGAAAAACTGTACCAAAACCTTCGACATCTGGCCCAATCTGCCGCGGAACCATGACGAAAATATCACACAGTTGGTAAAATGCCATTTTTTCCTCTTCAGATATTTCTCCAGTAAATAAAATATTATCCTGAACTTGTAACTTGTAGCTTGTGGCTTGTAGCTTTTCTCGTTCAGGGCCATCACCAACAATAACATAAACCACTTCTGGCACATGCTCCAAAATTTTTGACAATGCTTCAATCACTTTATCATGCCCCTTACGTTTCACTAATCTACCAACAGTAAGCAAAATTTTCTTATCCCCCAAATGATATTTTCTTTTTATTTCATCGATTGGAATGGTTGATTCACAATTAGTACCGAGACTCGGATAAACAACAGTAATTTTATTTTCTGGCACGCCTAATTTTATCAGTTCATTTTTTGTAAACTGACTGTTAGCAATTATTCCGCCAGCCTGTTCCAAAATTTTATTCAATAATTTTTTCTTGCGCGATGATTTTTGCGGCATCAAAATATCCATGCCGTGACAGGAAACAAAATACGGAATGCCTGAAATTTTTTTCACCAAAAACGCGACTGTGCCCACCGGCAAAACCTGACCAACTAAAATAGCATCGACTTTTTCGCGACGAGCCACGCGCCAAAGACGCCAAACCAACGGAAGCCACTTCGGCCAAAACAACGGCAATCTAATAATCAAATTTTTGCGATAAATTTTGTATGCACTATGACTATCAAAATCTGACGCATTGCTATGTTTTAAAGTCAAAACCGCTACCTTGTCAGCTGGCAGCGCTCCAGCCCACCCTGCTAAATAATTTGCAATTCCGCCTTTCTGCGGTAAAAATTCAATTGTTGCAATTAAAACTTTTTTCATAACTTTACACTCTTTCTTTGCCATCGATCATCTGGACTGCTTCTTCTTTCTTCAAAACTTTCAAAATATTTATTACATCCCTTTTTTCAACTCCGCGAATTAAAAACAAAACGCTAAAATAAACCAAAGCGCCAAGCGGAATTAAAATAATCCAAGAGATGTACGGCCTCAAATAAATTATTACTGCACTCATTAGCCCAGCCGATAAAATAATTTTACCCAACGAACCAAAAAGAAATTTTTTACTAAAAGTCACCACTTGATTGGCAAAAATTAAACCCAAAACAAAAAGTAAGACGTGCGAAACTAAAGCTGCCACCGCCGCACCTATAAAACTATAAAATGGAATTAGGATAACATTTAATAAAACATTTATTACCATAGCCACGCCCATAACGGCAGTATTTATCATTTGACGGTCGCAGGCGTTCAAAAGCGAGCCGACTGGAAAATTCAGAAAAATGAAAATCAAGGCAAAAATAGCAACTTGTAGCGGCGCAACTGAAGCAGCATAAGATGAACCATAGAGTTTTAAAATAATTGGTTCGGCTAGAGAAAAAATGCCAAAAGCAATAGGAACCGCTAAAATTGCCAAATAAAAAATCGCCCGCTCAAAAGTTTTACGCAGAAGAATTTTATCAGAAACAAAATAAGCGCTCATGGCCGGAAACATGGCTGCCGAAAAAGCCATAGGAATAAATTGAAAAGCATAGGTTATTTTGTAAGCCACGCTCCAAAAACCAACTGCCGCATCTCCAACCATTTTAGAAAGCAAAACTGCATCAAGATAAGAATAAACCTTGACAAAAATTCCAGCCAAGGCGAAAGGATAAGCGATTTTAAATAAAGCAAAAAGTACAGTTTTATCAAAAGACAAGTGCAGCCGAATATTGGTTTTTTTAAAAATCAAAATAAATGAAAAAAGAAAATTAAAAACGCTGCCGCAAAGAAGGGCTAAAATTAAAAAATACAAAGGCGCTCCAAAGAATAAACTAAAACTGCCAAAAATAATAGTCATTAATTGTCCAAAAACCACTCCGAATGATTCGTATTTTAAATTCTGGAAACCCCTGAAAATAGCATAAAAAGTCATGTGGAAAGAATCAAAAATCATAACAAGGCCAGAGAGGTAAACCATGATTTTTACAGCCGGTGGATAGCCAAGAACATTGATTGTTACAATTACAGCCAAATAGGTTAAAAATCCGAGAACTGTTTTCGCTCCTAAAATATTGGCTAAATATTTCCCGGCCACTTCCCTGCTTTTTGCTGATTCGCGAATCAAAACTGAAGACAAGCCAAGATCAATAAAGATAGAAAAAATAGTTGTGAAAGAAACCACAAAGAAATATCTGCCCGTATCAGAAACGCCAGCTAATCTTGCAATTAAAATAAAATATAAAAAAGCCAGAACTTTTTGTCCGACTGTGGCTAAAGTTAAATAAATTGTGTTCCTAACAATTTTTTGTGGCGCCAAAGTTTCCATACATTACCTAATTTTAACTTAATTTTGAATACAAATCAACCACGGATTTTTGCTACACTAGGATTTACACAAATAAATCAAATACCCATGTTATCCGTGCAATAAAATCCGTGGTTGATTTAATAAACTAAGGCTTATCGCTTTTGCCACTTACGGGTCGTCCCAACGCTTCGGTTGGGACTCCTTAAAACCCTGCGGTTTTAATGTTTCCGCAAATCGGAAACCTTATGGTTTCCGACCATTCCCTGTCCTCGCGGCAAAAGCTTAACGCTTTTGCCACTGCGGGGCGCGCCTGGCGCGTTTTAGACCATATTTCTTTCTTTCTTTAACTCTTGCATCTCTAGTTAAAAACCCAGCCCGACGCAGATTCTTTTTAAAATTTTGGTTTAATTTAATCAAAGCTCGACTAATTCCCAATCTTATAGCTTCTGCTTGACCTCGCTTCCCGCCGCCGTTTATCTTTACTTCAACATCAAGTTTATCGCTTTGGCCAACTGATCTTAAAGGAGCATTAATTATTTCTTGAAATTCAAAAAACGGGAAATACTGTCTATAATCTTTTCCGTTCACAGTGATTACACCCTTGCCATTTTTATAAATTTTCACTTGAGCGATCCCGCTTTTTCTTCTCCCAACCGCAAAAAGATATGTTCTTTTTTTTGCCGCTACTTTTTCTACCAATTCCTCCCCGCTGATTGATTTTACTTTCTTAACTTTTTCTTCTCCAATTTTAGGTTTTGGTTTTTCTTTAAAAACGATAACCTCAGCTTTTTTTGCAGCTGTTTTTGCTTTTACTTTTGTTTTTTTAGTTCCCTTTTTTACCATAAATTAATTTGTATAGGCGCGTTCGCATTGTCGAAACACGCGAGGAATTTAACAATAATCTAGAAACGCATTTTTACATGCTACAGACGCCAAGAAAGTTTTTCCCCGTTGACTGTTAATCTTTTTATCATTTTGGCTCTTAATTTATTTCTAGGTAACATGTTTTTAACTGTACGAAACAAAACTATCGCCGGATTCTTCTTAAAAAGGCTTTCTAATTTTTCATATTTTTCTCCGCCAGGATAACCGGTATAATGAAAATATTCTTTTTGAGATAATTTATTTCCAGTGAATTTTAATCCCGAGACATTTATTACATCCACAAAATCTCCCATATCGAGATTTGGCCGAAAACTCGGTTTATGTTTGCCACGAAGAAGTATGGCGATTTCTGAAGCTAACCGGCCTAAAATTTTACCTCGAGCGTCAACTGTATGTGTTTTCCTTTCAATTTTTAAAGCCATATTTTTCTTTTTAATTTATACACCTTTCCTCTTGTTTTCCGTAATTTTATAGTGCTTTATACTAACTCAACCTGGGCTATCTCTCCTCCATCGCCCTTTCTCTTTCCAATTTTAATAATTCTTGTATACCCTCCGGCTCTATCTTTATACCTCGGCCCTAACTCATCTAAAATTTTTCGAACCGCATTTTCTGAAAAAAGGCGCCTTAAAATTTCTCTTCGACTTTGGAGATTATTTACTTTCCCTTTTGTAATTAATCTTTCAACAAATGAGCGCAATACTTTTGCCTTAGCCTCTGTAGTTTTAATCTTTTCATAAATAATCAAACTAGTCGCTAAATTTTTAATTAGCGCTTTTCTCGGGCCAACTTTTCTGTCTAAAATTTTACCTTTCTTTCTATGCCGCATAATTATAATTAATAGTTTTTCTTAATTCTAATTCATGCTTCTTATTTCTTCTTCGGCGGTCTTCCCCTTTTCTTTTTTGGTTTTTCTCCTGGGACTTCTTCTTTTGAAATTTCTTCTTTTGCTTTCTCGATTTCTCGTACTTCTTCTTCTCTTTTTTCTGGCTTTCCTAATAAATGGTCTTTTATCAAACTAAAATGATCAATCAAAATTTGCACAGATTGAACTAATGCCTCAGAAGGAGTGATAGTGCCATCGGTTTCAATATCTAAAATTAATTTATCATAATTAGTAATGCGCCCAACGCGAACCGGCTCTACTTTTATACCAACATTTCTAACCGGCGTAAAAATTGAGTCGACTCCAATAACTCCCATTTCCAATTTTTTTTCTTCTTTGGCTTCTGTCGGCACGTATCCCCTCCCCCGGCTAACAAATATTTCCATCTCTAAATCAGCTTCTTTACTTGTGAGGTCAGCAATGTGTAATTCGGGATTAACTATTTGGACATCTGCGTTTTTTTCGATGTCATCCGCCTTAACCTCCCGTTCGCCTTTTGCTTTCAAAAAAAGTCTTACTTCTTCATCAGTAAAAACCCTTAATCTTAATTTTTTTAAATTCAAAATAATTTCTATCACATCCTCTCTAACATGAGGAACAACGGAAAATTCATGTGAAACTCCTTTTATTTTTACTGCTGTGACGGCTGCCCCAGGAAGCGAAGAAAGAAGAACGCGCCTTAGAGCATTACCCAAGGTTGTGCCATAGCCATAATAACATGGTTCAATAGTAATGACTTCCTTATTAGGAATTTCAGTCTTTTGAACTTCGATCTTTGAAGGTAAAATAATTTGTTCCATATTAAGTTACAAGAACACAAGAACAAAATAACTAAGAACAATTTTTGTTATTTTGTTATCCTGCTATCTTGAATAAAATTCTACAATCATCTTAATGTCAAAAGGCACCTTTAATTCTTCCTTTGTTGGTTTGTTCAAAATTCTTCCCTCAAATTTTTTAATATCAAACGAAAGCCAGTTTGGCAATTCATGCTTCGCTAAAATTTTAGGTAAATCAGCAAACAAAGGTAATTTCAAACTCTTTTCTCCTAATGCCACGATATCTTTAGGTTTAACTTGGAAAGACGGGATAGTTACCTTTTTATTATTTACTAAAACGTGACCGTGGCTGATGACTTGACGAGCCTGCCCTCTTGATTTTGCAAAACCAAATTTGTAAATGACATTATCCAGCCTTGACTCCAATAATTGAAGCAAAAATTCGCTCGTATCCCCTTTTTTCTTTGAGGCATTTCTAAAATAATTTCTAAATTGTCTTTCGGAAATTCCATAAATCTGCTTAGCTTTTTGTTTTTCCCGAAGCTGCGTTCCATAACTCGTTAGTCTTGCCGCCATTTTTACCCCATGCATGCCGGGCGGGTACTTCCTCTTAACTAGGGCACATTTGGACGTATAACAGCGTTCCGCTCGCAAGAAAAGTTTTTCTCCTGCTCTCCGACAAATCTTGCATTTTGATTTTAGATTTTTAGCCATATTAAATTAATTTCTAGCCGTATTTTAAATTCAATAATTTTAATTTTTCATTTTTAATTTTTAATTTAATTTATACTCTCCTTGGTTTTGGAGGTCGACAGCCATTATGCGGAATCGGGGTTATATCTTTTATAGACAAAACTTCTAAACCATTAGCGTGAAGAGCTCGAACCGCCGCTTCTCGGCCGGAGCCAACTCCTTTAACAAATACATTAACTTCTTTCAATCCAAAATTTTTTGCCTTGTCAGTTGCGTCTTTGGCGATAATGCTTGCCGCAAAAGGAGTCGATTTTTTAGGCCCCTTAAATCCAACTTTACCCGCGCTTGACCAGGCAATTACATTACCTCTTTCATCTGTTAATGTTACAATCGTGTTATTATAAGTTGCCTGAATATAAGCTCGACCGCGTGGAATAAATTTTAAAACTTTTCCCTTTTTTGATTTAGGGGCAACTAATTTTTTTTCTGTTGGCCTTTTTTCTTCATCTTTTCCGATTTTTGTTTGTTCTTCTGCCATAGATAGTAGAATTTAGCGTAAATCCGCGTTGTGATTCGCGTAAATCCGCTTCTAAATTATGTTTTTTGCGCTGGCGGTTTGCGGCCGCTGCCCATTGTCCGCCTTACATTCCCTCTGACAGTTCTTGAATTGGTTTTAGTCCTCTGCCCCCGAACTGGCAAACCTTTTGCGTGGCGCATCCCGCGATAACAGCTAATTTCTTTCAGTCTTTTGATATTTCCCAAAACTTCTCTTTTTAAGTCGCCTTCAACTTTATAATTTTTTTCAATAATCTCCCTTAATTTATGAACTTCTTCTTCTTTTAGATTCTGCGTTCTGATATCCGGGTTAATTTTTGTCAATTCTAAAATTTTCTTCGCCAAGGGCCGGCCAATACCATAAAGATAAGTTAAAGCAATTTCTATTCTTTTATTTTGCGGGAGTACTACTCCTGCTATTCTCACCACCATAGATAAGTTTTTAAGTTCTTAAGTTTTTAAGTTCTTAAGTTTGTGTCTTTAATTTTTCATTTTTAATTTTTAATTTATTTTTATCCTTGTCTTTGTTTATGTTTTGGATTTTTGCAAATTATAAAAATGCGTTTTCCACGCTTTACAGTTTTACATGCAGAACAAATTTTTTTAACCGAAGCTCTTACTTTCATAATTTTTCGCGAGTCAAAACCTATAAACTATCCTACCTTTGGTTAAATCATAAGGAGTCATTTCAACTTTTACTTTGTCTCCAGACAAAATTCTAATTTTATTCAATCTCATTTTGCCAGAAAGATGCGCCAAAATATAATGGCCATCTTCTAATTTAACTTTAAAAGTCGCAGACGGCAAAAGTTCTTCCACAACCCCAACTGCTTCAATAAACTCCTTACTTTTGCTTTTCTCCATAAATCGCTTTGTATTATTTTACTTAAATAACTAAAACAAGAACCGAGAACCGAGATTCCATGAGTTCTCAGTCCTTAAATTATTAGGTTATTTTAGTGATTTTGGCTATTTTTATTATATTATTCACTTAAAATTATGTCAATTCTTTTTATTAGAACAATCCCTAGACAAATAAATGACCAAATTTATTTAAAGACAAATCAATTTTAAAACACGGTCAATTCTTATTATAATATAAATCATTTTTTTATGTCAACACTGCTTTTATTCTTCGCACGCCGGCGCTCGAAGCTTCTTCTTTTTGAATCTTAAACTGGCCTAATTCTTTGGTATTTTTTACATGCGGCCCACCACAGATTTCCTTACTAAAGTCACCAATTGAATAAACTTTTACCTTCTCACCGTATTTTTGCTCAAAAAGACCAATCGCTCCGGCCTTTTTTGCTTCCTCAACGCTCATTTCTTCGCATTTCACTGACAAACCTTCTTTAATTTTTTGATTAACTAATTCGCTAATCCGCTTAATCTCTGATTCGCTTAACTTTTGCGGATGGGAAAAATCAAAACGCAACCGCTCAGGCGTAATATTGCTCCCACGCTGTTTAACATGCGGACCAAGCACCTCGCGTAAAGCCGCGTGCAAAAGATGGGTCGCGGTATGAAGTTTTTTTGTCTCTTCGCTCGCATCGCTCAGACCACCTTTAAACTGGCCGGCCGAAGCAGTCCGGGAAAGCTCTTGATGCTTTTTAAATTCTTCTACAAATTCTTTCTCGTTAATTTCAAGGCCTTTTTCAATGACTAACTCGCGCGTCATTTCAAGAGGAAAGCCATAGGTGGAAAAAAGAATAAATGCTTCTTTTCCGCTGATCATTCCGTCTTTTAACATTTTGTTAAATTCTTTTAATCCTACTTCCAGCGTTTTTTCAAATCGTTTCTCTTCAAGATTTAATTCAGAAAAAATTCTCCTTTCGTTTTTTGCGAGTTCTGGATAAACTTCTTTATAAATTTCTATCACTGCGCTAGCAATGGGCGCAGCGAAATCTTTTTTTGTATCAATGCCAATCAGTTTAGCGTAGCGGATAGCTCTTCTAATTAACCGACGCAAAACATAACCTTGGCGCAAATTAGAAGGTGTAACACCAATCGGATCGCCTAAAATAAATGTCGCGGCTTTAAGGTGGTCAGCAATTATTCTGATTGCCTTTTGATTGACGGAATAAAATTCATCTGCCGTACTTGTCGGCACGCCCGCTATTTCAATTATTTTTTTAATAATTGGTTGAAAAAGTTCTGTTCCATAAACACTGGCTTTACCCTGAAGCGCTGCTACAGTCCGCTCAAGGCCCATACCAGTATCAATATTTTTCTGTTTTAGCGGCACGTACTTCCCTTCTGCTGTCTTATTATACTGCATAAAAACATTGTTCCAAATTTCTGTCCATCTTTTATCTTTTGGGTCAAATTTATCCGGAACGGGCTCGTTGCCTGACCAATAAAAAATTTCTGTATCTGGCCCGCACGGACCTGTTTCCCCTGCCGGACCCCACCAATTGTCTTCTTTGCCTAATTTGGCAATCCGCGCTTCAGGTATTCCAATTTTACGCCAGTGATTGTACGCCTCCTCATCAAATGGCGCATCTTGATCACCAACAAAAACAGAAACAGCTATTTTTTGAGGATTCAAACCCAACCATTTTCTGTCCGTTAAAAACTCCCAAGACATTTCTATTGCTTCCTTCTTAAAATAATCGCCAAGCGACCAATTGCCAAGCATTTCAAAAAAGGTTAGATGCCAATTATCGCCGACCTCATCAATATCTCCGGTTCTTATGCATTTTTGGATATTAGCTAATCTTTTTCCGCCTGGATGCTTTTCGCCTAATAAAAATGGAACTAACGGGTGCATGCCAGCCGTAGTAAAAAGAACGGTCGGGTCATGTTCTGGAATTAAAGAAGCAGAAGGCAAGATAGTATGCCCCTTCAATTTAAAATATTCTAGAAACTTTATTCTTAATTGATCAGCTGTCATAAATTAGTTTTAAAATGCCCAATTCCTAATTTCCAATTCCTAATAAAATTTCAAATTCTCAAATCCCAAATAATAATCTGAAACTTTTAATAACATTGAACATTAGACATTGGACATTTATTAGAAATTTGACATTAGAAATTAGAAATTTTGACGTCTTAATCTGTAGAGTTACACATTTTTATTGATTATTCCCCCACCCAACACTTCTTCACCTCGATAAAACACCACTGATTGCCCTGGTGTAATTGCTCTTTGCGGTTTGTCAAAAATAACTTTATAAACATTTTTATATCTACCACGCTTTAGTACATCTTTCACGCTTTCTACGCGACATGACGCTTCTTTGTGCTTATATCTAATACGCGCCATAACATGAATTGGCAACTTTGGTTCGCTGCCAGAAACCCAGTTCAATTTCGTGACAAGCAATTCTTTTGACAATAATTTTTTCTCGTCTCGACTGACAAAAAGTATGTTACTTTTTGCATCAATGGCAACCACATACCAGGGCCCGCTGCCTAAACCCAATCCTTTTCTTTGACCAATCGTATAAAACGGCAAACCATTGTGCTTGCCTAAAATTTTACCAGTTTCTATTTCCACTATTCCCCCACTTTTTATTTTAAGCCAACGTTTTAAAAAATCCTGAAGGCGTTTGCTGACAAAACATATCTCCTGACTATCTCTTTTTGCGTATACAGGCAACTTCCACTTTTTTGCCGTCTGCCGAACTTGCGATTTCGTGTAATTACCCACTGGGAACAAAACATGCTTCAATTTTTCCTGCGTCAGCGTATACAAAAAATACGATTGATCCTTCCCGCTGTCTCTCCCTTTCAATAATTTCAATTTTGGAATTTGGAATTTGGAATTTGGAATTTCCCGCGAAATGCGGGCATAATGTCCTGTTGCAACATAATCCGAGCCCATTGCTTTTGCCTTTCGCAACAATTCCCCAAATTTTATAAAGCGATTGCACTCCACGCAAGGATTTGGGGTTCGGCCTGCTTTATATTCTTTTAAAAAATAATCAACTACCCATTTTTTAAATGGAATTTTTAAATTCATCGTGTATAACGGAATCCCCAATTTTTGCGCCACCCTTCGCGCATCGTTGTATGCTTCAAACGAGCAACACCTATTCGCATCCATTCGCATACTCATCTGCATGTTCTTCGCATCCCGGCCCCTTGCAGTACCATCCTCTGCCCAAAACCTCATAAAAACCCCAATAATATTATAACCCTGCTTTTTTAGCATCGCAGCGGCTACAGATGAATCAACCCCTCCGGACATGGCAACTATCACTTTTTGTTTTTTAAAAACCATAATTAATCAATTTTATAACAATTTACAAACAAAAACAAGACGACGATTGTATCCTAAAACTCCTTATAAATCTAAATGTAAACCGTTTTAAAAATAAAAAGGCGGATTTAAAGTTTTATATCCCCGCCTTTCTTCCCCCTTGCCACCTTCTTTTGGCATAACATGACAGACACTCGTCTTCTTTGGCTTCATGTTCTATGTTTTGCGTACAAAAATCAAAAGATTTGTCGCAATTTTTACATTCAAAAATTTTCCAGTTGACCTCACATTTGAAGGGTTTTCCACAAACCTTACAAATCCAAACTTTTGATTTTGGCGGCATTTCTCCCTCCTATTCAGACTACCATAACACGCAAACAGTTTCTTTGCTTTTGGGATCGCAAATTATCGAGAAACTTTGCTTTTAAAGCTCTCTAAAATAATTTGCTTCTTTATGGCATTCATTGCGTTCATAAATTGAACACTCAGAGCATGACTTCAAAAAACCGCTAACCTCGCACCCTTGAAGACGCTGACATAGCTTACAAAAAATAAAATATCGCGGTATTCTTTTCATTTTTACTTCCTCCCAGCTCCATCTTACTCTTACCTAGTCTCTGCTGCGATAACTCTAATCTTCTGCTTCCACTTCGTTTATCGAGTCTCCAACCGGCAAAATCATTGGTTCAGCTGGTAACGACCCTGGTTCAATTGGCACAGGTTGAGGCAACACTTGCATTGGTTTTTCAAGAAACGCCTCATGAGTCAAAACTGACCGCAGAAGCAATTTTGCTTCCATTAAAAGCCGCATCGCCTCTCCTGCCACATCAAATGCTTCTAAATATTTTTCCTCTTTCAATAAATTTTTTACTTCTTCCATTTTCTTTTTCGCTTCTTCAAATTTTATTTCCGCTTCTTTACTAACCTCAATACCTCGCCCTTTTAAATTCTCTATATAACTTTCCAACGCTCTCAATCTGTTTTCCAGCGCTTTTAATTTCCCTTCTGCCCGCTCTTCTGCTCCCAAAATTTTTGGCACTTCGCGCTCTTCGATTTTTTCCTTGATTTTTTCACCCGCTTTTTTTGCTTTTTCTAATCTCAAAATTTTCTCAAAAGCTTGGGTTGAGTGTTTTGTTGCCATCTCTTGAGCGTGAAGCAGAGCCTGCCAAGCTGGCTCTGGTGCTTCTTCCGCCAAATCAGACAAAATCTGCTGGTGAGTTTGAAGCGCCTCTTCAAGACGAGAAGCTGCCCCTAGCGCCATATCTTTTCGCTGGCCTTCTTCCATTTGCGCAATTCTCTCTTGGGCTCTCTCTAATTTTTGTTCCGCTCGTTCCATTGCTTTTTCAACAATCTCCGGCGGAATTCCTCCATTTTTCTTTTGAATCCTTTCCTGGAGTTTCTGAATTTCTTCTAACCGCCGATTAGCAAATTTTGTTTCCAATTCAACTTTTTTTTCAGAATTAAAAGTCAAAGCAGTCTGAGCATTTTCGCTTAATAACTTAATCGGATAAAACGCGTCTCCTGGCAGGGAAAACTGCGAAGCATAAACTGTGCCACCGCCAGCCAAAAGAGCAGCGATAATGACGCCGATAACAATAGGTATAGGTTTTAATTTTAAAAATGGTTTTTCCAAAATATAATGACGAATCGCAGCCGCTTCTTTCGCTGGATTATTCTTAACAAATTCAAAAAGTAATGTTTTATTCTCGGACAGCCATTTCTTATCCTCCACTTTTAATTCTCCAAAATTTTTTAATCTTTTGATTATTTTACCGGTCCTCATAATTATTTTTTATTATTTTTTTTAATTCTTTTAATCCCCGATGAATTGTTACATAAACAGCGTTTTTTGTCTTTTCTGTAATTTCGGCAATCTCTTTAATACTTAGACCATCAACATAACGCCAGAGTAAAATTTCGCGCGTTTCTTGATTTAATTTTTCTAAACTGTCAAGCAATGCTTCAAATTCAAATTTGCTATCCAACTTTTCCATTTCCCTACCCTCATCACCCAGGCCCCGCTCCATCACTTCGTCAATCAAGATCGGCTGTCTCCCTTTATTACGATATTGATCAATGATTAAATTATTTGCAATTCTGTATAAAAATGCTTTCAAATTTTGAATTTTATTTGTCGGTTCAGTCAAAAACTCCCAAACTCTTACAAATACTTCTGAAGTAACGTCTTCTGCTGCCTCTTTTGAGCCTAACCTGTAAAAAGCATGCCGATAAATTTTTGGCGCATAAAAATCATAACATTGACTAAAGGCCTCAATATCACGCTTATTCAGTTTTCTAAGCCAGTTGGCTTCTTTAAAAAGTTCTTCAAGCGCACTCATATAAATAGACGCAATTTAGATTAAATTCTTACCTTGCATTATACCCCAAATCTGAGATTTAAAAAACACATTCAAATTTTTCTGAAGCATGCAGCATGAATCATGAATTAAGGGATATCAAATTAAACCATAATTCTTAATTCCTGACTCATAATTTTCCGCCGCAAATCAGCTAACCAGAGAATTTTGAATGCGTGCTTTATTTGGTTTGTGGCTGACTGCTCTTTTGAGCCTTCTTCGCTTGCCTTTCTTTTTCTTTTACTTTTCTCAAGCACTCTTTGCAGTAAACCGGGCGCTTTCCATCGGGCTTAAATGAAACCCGAGTATCCTTGCCGCATAATGAACATTTAACTTCGTAAGGAAACAACTCTTCGTATGTCTTTTTTTTCTTTTCTGGCGGTCCTTCTGGAGGAGTTACAATTTGTGATGCCGGTTTTGGTAATTCAACCTTTACTTCTTTTTCTTTTTCTTGTTTCTCTTTCGCTTCTTCGAAAACAATCTGCTTTAGGAAATCTACTGATTTCGCTTTAGGCCTTTCTAATATTGCCTCTCTAACGGCTCTAGCCTTTTCTTCCAGACTAGTTTCCTTTAAAGGCTCCTCCCCAAGAGTTGACTCTTCTTTCTTTTTCAAAATTTTTTCTTCAATTTCTTTTTCTAATGCTTCTTCGCCTTTTTCAAAAATTTCCACGCCGCTCCAGCGTATAATTTTCTCTTCGATTAATTCCCTTGGCTTGGCATATCGTTCTCTTGAAACTTTAATCACTTTTTCTCTGTTGCCCGTTGCGCCGGTGACCGGCGGCAAGCCAGAAGCAGAAAACGGACTTGAGGCAACGCCGTCAATCATCAATTTTATATACATGTCATATTTTGTAAGATTAACTAAATCTTCTTCTGTAAAATACGGCGTAAATTCTTTGACTAATTCTTCAGCATCAGCCGCTCCGACCCTAAAACAAATTATAGTACCAACATTGCCAAAGATCGCGGCGGCTACTTTTTCATCTAACTGCTCAATATATTGATGGGCTAAAATTAAATTTAAACGATATTTTCTTGCTTCTGACAAAATATTAGCAAAGCTTAAAGTTGCAAAATTTTGGAATTCATCAACATAAAGATAAAAATCTCTGCGCTCTTCTTCAGGAATATCTACTCTGCCCATAGCCGCGAGTTGAAGACGCGTAATTAACATCCCTCCTAAAAGAGCACTCGCGTCCTCTCCAATTCTTCCTTTGGCCAAATTCATAATGAATATCTTCCCTTCATCCATTATTTTTCTCATGTCAATGGTTGATTTAACTTGACCAACGATATTTCTAATAATTGAAGCAGAAAGAAATTGGCCAACTTTATTTTGAATTGGGGCTATCGCCTCAGTAGCAAATCTTTCATTATATCTGGCAAACTCATCAACCCAAAAAGCTTTAACAACCGGGTCTTTAATCTTAGCGATGACTTTTTTACGGTAATTTCTGTCAGCCAACATTCTGTTGATCCCAAGCATGGTCGCGCCAGGATAATCTAGAAGAGCAAGAACTGTGTTATTTAAAATGTATTCCATTCGGGCTGACCAAACGTCTGGCCAAATTTTTTTAAAAACTCCCATCATACCAGAAGCAACTAAATGTTTATACTTGTGGTCAATCGCTTCTAAAATATTGAAAGCTATCGGATAATCTAAGTCTGCTGGATTAAAATAAATAACATCATTAATTCGATTTGAAGGAATAAAGTCAAGAATTTTCTCAGCCAAATCGCCATGAGGGTCAACAACACCAACGCCGTAGCCGGCTCTAATATCTGAGATGATCATGTTTTCTAAAGTCGTCGTTTTGCCCATGCCGGTTTTACCAATCAAATACATATGCCGACGCCGATCGTCGGTTTTAATGCCAAAACGCCTCCGCTGGCCACGGAAATTTGTTTCACCAAAAATTGCTATTTCTTGGTTGTTCATAAGACTTATTAAACTTTATGACCTATAAGCCTATTCAACCGGCAACTCTGTCGGCGGGCCTTCTATTTCTTGTTTTTCCTTTTCTATCTCAGCAATTGGTTTTATAAAACTTGACCTCTCAATTGGTAAATTCACTGGCGGTACTCCGCGCTTAGATTCAACAACTTTAACAGGAGGCGCTTTAATCCAGGGAGCCGGAAAATGCCAAAGAGTTGCTAATTCTTCAATATTTAAAACAAAACCTTTCCCGGCGCCCCGCCAATTACTCCGTGCCCGGTAAGCCCGCATTAATTTATTTTGCCTTCTTTTAATCCTCCATTTAATAAAAACATAGTGCGCTCTTGTGCCGACTCTTTTTAATTCTGGTTTTAAACTTTGACAATCAAGAGTGTTAAACTGCTTGATTGCCCCAACCATTGGATTAACACCCCGCGTTTTTTGAAAAACTTCTTTTCTGCCTAAGTAAATAAACCTAATTTTAGTTTTAAAACCAATTTTCGCGATTTTATTTTGGATTGCTTCAATAGTAGAGCGCTCACCGGGAGAAAGATAGGGCACTAAACTCGGCACTTCAGCTCCAGATTTTTTCCCTTGGGTGGCTGTTGGACCAAGGACTTGCTCTAAGGCTGGGCTCACTATTTTTGCTGGCAAGTCTACTATTTTACCTAAGAGAGTTTTTTTCTCTTCAACCTTTACTCCGATTAATTTCTTAACTAATTTTTCTCCGGCTGCCCTCCATTCTTTCTGGCTAATCGGAGTTATAACGATTTGAAACCAAATCTGCTCTCCTTTGCCAATTTTGCCCATATTCTCAAGTAAAGCAGCCATTGGATCTTTTAACTCTTGAGTTAAAGAATGTTCAAACTGAACATAAGTTCTAATCGGATAAACTTCCGGTTTAGCATTTATAAATTCTGCGCCAAACATCTCATATTCAGGGTCTGGGAATTTTTTTGGCGCCGCATCAGTGTAATCTGTTACCTCTGTAATTTCTGCGTCAGGATATTGCGCATAAATTGCTGCTTCAACCAAATCACGAAATTTATCCCTTGTGTAAACTAAAAATTGAATATATCCCCCAATGCTCACAATTTCAAAACTAAACCAATCTTGAGTCTTCCCCTCCCAATATTTTTCCCAAAGAGTTTCTGTGCCGTGCGCTCCGTCTAAATGAGCAAAAATATTTTCTACGGCTTTTGGCGACTGCTCAGAGCCTTTAGGAATATCAACGGCTAAAAGGACAAATCTCCTTTTTTCACTATATTTAATTTGCCGAGAAAATACCCACAAATTCCAAAAACCCCAGAGAAAAACTGCTAAAAGCGGAATCCATCCGCCGTCAATAAAAAGGCGCCACATAATCACAAGAGGCGACATTGTTCCTAATATTTCAAAATAGCTTAAATCAATAGTAATCATAAATTTAATAGCGGTATATTAATATTATAGCAAAAAAAAGATAACAATGGAATAATTAATAAAAATTAAAAAGCGAACCTCTCGGGGTCCGCCATTGTATCTTTAAGCCTAAAGGCTATGCTTGTTTTTTAGTAGGCAATACATAACTTAGCAGTTCCTTAAAACGATCTTTTTGGTCAAAAAGCCTCTTTAAAAATGGCAAGTGAACCATAGGATTTGCTGCCACCGGCACAATTGGACCTGGCGAAATAGTGATTATTTCGTCTTTTTTTGCCGAAAAATACTCGCCGTCAAGTGTGAAAGGAATTTCCTCGCGCGGCATAATTTTCATTTCTGCGGACGGTTGGTTAAAATATCGTTCATCATTTTGCGGAATTCGGCCAAAAAAAATCCCTAAAAATTTCTGTGCTGTTTCTTTGTAATCAATAGCGTATGCTAAAGAGAAAGATTGAACTGGAGAGCAAGCGCCTCGATAGGGCTCAGCGAAAAAGATCAACTGTCTTAGGACATCTTTAATAACAACAAGATATTTATTGTTCGGCAACTTTTTGCCATCAACCGTTATTTCAACGTCAATTTGATCGTAAAGGCCTGTAAAAAATTTCGGCCAGCTTAAAATTCCCGAAGCAAGAGCACCTAAAACAAATAATCCGGCAATAAAAGGCGTTGTTTTGAAATTAGAATACTTGTGCATTACCCGAACTGGTACGCCGGCCATAAAAGTTATTGCTCGATAGCAATTTTCTCCCCAACGCACTTCAAGCAGAGGCAGCGGCAACTGCGGCAAACGCTTGCTTTCAAAAAGTTCAAGAGCGATTTTTGCGTTATGAATCGGTTCTCCTATCCAAAGACTCCACTGCCTCAGCCGATTCATAGTCCCTCCCCCAACAGGAACAATTATCGGCAAATTCTTAAAATTCCTTTGTTTCAATAAACTATTTGTGATGTGAAACAAAGTCCCGTCCCCGCCGTAAACAAGCAAAAGCCGAATCTGTTCGCTGAATTTTTCAATGATCGGTATAATTTCCTCAATTTCTGTTAAAGCATAAGTTTTGATGCCTTCCTCAAGTGCCCACTTATCAAGCGCCCACCATCTTTCGTGACGCCAGCCAGCTCGACGGTTGGCATAAAGTACTACATACGGCTTTTTTCCTTTAAACAAGCTTCCTCCTTTTTCAAAAAATTTAAAAGATCTTTCTTCTTATTATTTTATATAATAAATAATATAACCATTTTTAAAATAAAATTCAACCCCTTTATTTGATAAACACACTAAGATGTCTTGAAAATCTATTTATATTTGTAATCGTAGAAGTTGATTTATGCTAATATAAAGTAGTCTTGCGCTGAAATAACTTGAAAAAATCTTTATTCTAAAGTTTTTCAATCAATATTTTCTATCCCGGAACCATCAAAATAACATAAAAAAATTTAATCATTTTTTATATTGCCTCGGCAATCTAAGTTGAATAACCAAAAGCCTTACAATCATTATAGAAATAATTGGAAACATGCTAACAAAAACAATAAAAGCAAAAAGCGAACTTCCTTGAGAAAGCGCTAAAAAAATTGTTGAAAAACACAAAAGCGTATAACAAATTAAAGGAGCGTAATCCGCTACTGTTTCTTTCTCTAAATATTCTTTTTCAAAAAATAATTTAAAAATAAAAACAATGATAAAAGAAATAATCATCCAACCAATAAAATTACCTATTGGCACGCCAAAATATTCTCCGCCCTTTTCCCAAACCCACCAGCCTAAATTTACAGCCAATGGGTCAAGACCGATATCCCAAGCAACAGTGATTAAAGCAGTTAAAAAAGCGCTCCAAATACTAACCCAAAATTTCTGTAAAAAAGTTGTATTTTTTTCAAATCTAAAATCGGTGATATGCTCTGAAACTTGGTAAGAAATGTAAATTACGGAAACCCACATCAAAATTACCAAAACCGGAACATCAAGAATTTTAAACCCCAAAAAATCTGAATATTTGTAATACCCTTGCAATTCATAACCCAAATTTACGCCGATAACTTCTGCCGCAAAACTTAAAAAAAGAGCAATAAATAAAAAGAAAAAAGCATTTTTAAAACCAAATTTAATTAAAGAGTGCCAAAGTGAAAAAAGAAAAATAACAAGAGTGAAAATTGAAATCACTAAAAAATTCTGCGCTGCTTTCCCTTGAAGTAAAGTAAAAATGCAAAAAAACACTGCGGCAACAAAAAATAAATTAATAAAAATAAAGTTTAAATACTTTCCTTTCATAGTGAATAGTTAAATGTTAATCGTTAATAGTTAATTGTAAATAGTTGACTTTTATTCGTACCTCAAGGCATCAACTGGTTTAAGTCGAGCCGCAGCCAAAGCTGGCAAAAACCCAGAAATAACCCCGACCAAAAAAGCAAAAAATAATATACTAATAACAATTTTTGGCGCGATATCAATTTGAAGTAAAAGAAAACCTTGGCCATGAGCAATGAGTCCCACTAATTTAGCAAGCAAAGCACCAAAAATTACCCCCAATAGTCCGCCTAATATACCAATCATTCCTGCTTCTAGCGTAAAAATTAACAAAATATTTTTTGCTTTAGCGCCAACTGCCTTCATAATTCCAATCTCTGATGTTCTCTCTAAAACTGAGGTATACATAGTATTCATAATTCCAATACCTCCAACAACCAAAGCAATACTTGCAATCAAAAATAAAGCCAGCTCAATTATCCCAATAATATCGCCAACAATCCGCATCGCTTTGTCGCTTGTTAAAACAGAAAATTCAGTGATGCCTTTTTGTTTTTTTAAAGTATATTCAATGTCAGAAGCCACGCGTGCTGGATCAAAACCGGAAAGTATTTTTACTGTAATTAGCAAATATTCTACCTTCTCGCCGGTCAAATTTTTATAAGCTTCAGAAGAAATAAATATTGAATTGTCATGCATTTGTTCTCCCATTTCAGCAAAAATGCCAACTACCTCAAATTTCCTGCCCTTAATAGTAATCTCATCGCCAACGCGAATTTCATTTTTAAATTTTTTTTGAGCAAATTTTTTCCCTAAAATTACTTCTCTTACATTTTCTTTAGTAGGCCAACCCCCTTTTTCCAATTTAAACCCTTGGGATTCTTCAAAAATTCTTCTGGTTCCCTCCCACGGCGCAATATGCAGAGAAACGGATTTCTCTTCGCCTAAAAATTCAGCAATTGATAATTTTGACTCAACCGAAGGAAAAACTAAATCAACGCCAGAAACTTCTTCTATTGACTCAATCTCTTTTTCTTTAAATCTCGCTTCGCCAAATAATCTAGCAGTTGGATCAGTGACTTCGCCTGGGATGATTAAAACCAAATCTCCCCCAAATCTATTTAATAATTTTCTAACTGAATTTTCCAATCCATTACCCAAAAAAAGAACAGCAATAACAATAGCAATACCAATGATAACGCCAACAATTGTCAATAAACTTCTCAGCCAGCGATATTTCAAATTTTTAAGACTTAAAATCAAAAAATCCTTAAACATATTTGTGTGGTGCGTGATATTTTATCTGTAATCTTGCTATCATCAATTTTGTTTACTCCTACACCAATTTTCTACGAAATACGAAATGGTGCGAAAATACGAAAGCAATAAATTTCTGCCGGCTTCTATCATTTTCTATGAGTTTTCTGAGACTTATAGAAACTTATTGTTTTATTCATTTTTAAATATATTTTAAAAATATATTTTCGTACTTTCTAAAAATTTCGTAATTTCGTAGATGTTTATTTTTTCCTCAACGCCTGTGCTGGGTTAAAATGTGCAGCTCTTCTGGCTGGCAATAATCCTGCTAAAGAACCAAAAAGAAAAGCGAAAAATAAAATTAAAATAATTATTGGCAAAGAAAATTCTATTTTTAAAAATTTAAAATTGTATGCCAAAGCCACTAGTTCTGTCGCTTTTGCCACTGCCATACCTAAACCAAGACCAATTAATCCACCTACTAAACCGACTATGCCAGACTCAATTAAAAATAAAATTGTGATTTGAAAATTTTTGGCACCGATCGCTTTCATTAACCCGATCTCACGAGTCCGTTCCAAAACAGCTGTAAACATAGTATTCATAATTCCAACCCCGCCCACCACAAGCGCCACTGCTGCGATGCCGCCTAAAACTAGCTCCATTATCCCCAAAATATTGCCTACAACATCAAGCGTTTTCTCCATAGTTAAAACAGCAAATTTTTCTGCTTTTCTTTCTTTTCCTAATTCGTATCTAATGTCTTCTGCAACTAAATCTGGATCATAGCCAGGCTCTGTTTTGACAATCATTTCGAGAACTCCTTCTCTTTTTCCTGTCACTTCACGAAATTTTTCCAAAGATAAATAAATTAATGAATCATTGCTTGGATCGCCTGTGGGAGCAAATACGCCTGATACTTTTATTTTTTTCCCGCGGATCACTAAAGAGTCACCAACTTCAATTTCATTTCTAAATTTGCTGCTCACAAGCGAGCCCAAAACCGCTTCACCAGTGTCATCTCTTTTTGGCCAATCCCCTTTTTCCATCACAAAACCCTGAGATTGTTCAAAAATTATTCTTGTTTCTGTCCAAGGACCGCCTGCAAGCGTAATTAACTTTTCTTCACCCTTAAACTCAGCCTTTAACGCTCTTGTCGCAAAAGGCAAAACAAATTCAACTCCTTTTACTTTTTTGACAATCTCGATGTCTTTGTTTTTAAACTCTTCCCCGCCGAGAAAACCTAAAAATGGATTTGTCTCTTCACCCGGCAAAATAAAAATAAGGTCAGTCCCAAATAGTTTCATTTGATGTAAAACAGCTATTTTCATTCCTTCGCCCAAAAAAATCATAGTTACCACAAGCATTACGCCAATAATAATGCCGAGGATTGTAAGCCAACTCCGCAATTTACGATGCCTTAAACTTTGAAAACTTAATTTAAAAAAATCTAATAACATACAAAAATCTATCAATTTTATTTAGCGAAAATCAGCTCGGTTCGTAGCATTTTTGGAGCGACAACCACCTTAGAGGCCCCAATTCGCACCATAACAATGCCACAAGATACTTCTAAGCCTCATTTACCTCCCCGAACCTTATTTTTCCATAAAAACTGCTCCACATAACCATGATCCGCGATTATTCTTCCGTCACGCAAATTTAAAAGCCGCCTAGCAAAAGAAGCAACATATGGGTCATGAGTTACAACAATTAAAGTCTTTTTCTCTTTTTCCCAAAGACTAACCAAAAGATCCATAACTTTTTTTCCAGTCTCAGAATCAAGATTACCAGTTGGTTCGTCAGCCAAAATAACTTCTGGATTAGAAACCAAAGCTCTTGCAATAGCCACCCTTTGCTGTTCACCACCAGAAAGCTCTGACGGTTTATGCTTGACGCGCTCACTAAGACCCACTAATTTTAATAAAGACAAAGCCCTCTTGTTAGCTTCATCTTTTGGCACATTTTGAAATGTAAGCGGCAATAAAACATTATCCAGGGCTGACAAGGAAGAAATCAAATTAAACTGCTGAAAAACAAAGCCTATTTTTTTACCGCGAATTTCAGCTAATTGGTTTTCTTGCAGTTTTGAGATGTCGCGTCCATCTAAAAAAATTTTGCCCCGCGTTGGCCAATCAAGACAACCGACCATGTTCATAGCCGTGGTCTTGCCGGATCCAGAAGGACCGATGATTGCTACAAAGTCCCCTCGATAAATTCGCAAACTCAAACCGCGCAAAACCGGCACTTTTACTTTACCTAACTCATAAATTTTCCAAACTTCTTCTAACTTAATGATCGGCTCTGAAATAAATTTCTGTGGGTCTTTTTTGAATTCTTCCCTGCACCTTGAACTACAAAAAAAATAAGTATGGCCAGCATACTCACTTTTATTTTCCTTTTCTTCAATTTTCATTCCGCAAACTGGGTCAAACATACATTAAAATTTCTAATTGACCTAATCTCTAATTAACCTAATAAATGACCAATGGTCAATGTCTAAATATCTAAAATTCTAATCATTGGGATTTGAGGGTTGGAGTTTTATTAGACATTAGAGCAATTAGAAATTTAAAAATTTATGTTTTTATTTTTGGTTTAATATCACTCCTTAATAAAAGTTATCACTTTATCTCCTGCCTTAATGCCCGAAACCACCTCTACCATGTCAATATCCTCCAAGCCCGTGATAACTTCCACAACTTTAATTTGATTTCCGACCAAAAGTCTTACTTTTTTAACTTTGCCTTCTTTGATGACCGCTCTTCTTGGCACAAGAAGAACATTTGATTTAACATCAGTAATTATATCAATGTCTGCAGTCATCCCAGATTTGATTGGCACATCCTTTTCATCTAAGGCAACAACCAGCCGATAATAGATATCACTATCTTTAATTTTTTCTGCTGGTTCAATAATTATAATTTTACCTTTGAAAATTTGGTCAGACGAAATGGCGTCAAAAGTGACTTCAGCGGCGTCACCCAAACTAATTTTATTAATATCTAATTCAGAAACATCAGCTTCAATTTGAAACTCACTTGCGGAAATAAGAGAAATTGCTACTTGCGTCGGCAAAACTGTTTCCCCCACTTCAAAATTTATTTTTGTCACAATTCCATCAATTGGAGATTTTAAAACCGCGTCTTCCATTTGTTTTTTAGATAAATCCAAAGCCGCCGTAGCACGCTCTACCTCAGCGCGGTAATAAGCCACATCCGCTTCTTTTGGGCTGGCTTTCTTTAAAGCAAGCTGAGCGCGGGCTGTTTCGAGTTCGCCTTCAGCAGCCGCTATCTCGGCAGAAACTTTAGTTTTAACAAGGGAAAGGTTTTGCTCTGCTGCTTCTTCATTTTTTTGAGCTGTGGCTAAATTAGATTTTGCAACATTCACTTGGCTTTCTGCTGAATTTATATTAGCTTGATTTGCCAGTTTGATTGATTCAATTGATTGTTTATTGGTTTGAAGAGAAGAAAGGCTTGTATTAATATTTTGCCTATCAGTGTTTATTGTCGTTTTTTTAGTATTTAAATCCGTTAAAGTTAAAGCACTACTTGTCATACTATTATCTAACATTATTCTTGTTTTATAAAGCGCATCACTGGTTTTAGTTAAAGCATTTTCCACCAATGGAATAGTTAAATCAATTTGATTTTGATTTAAATCGTTAATTTGACCAATTGCAACTACTGCTGAGTCATAAGCATTTTTGGCCTCACGATAAGCATTTTCCGCGTCAATTTTTGTCTGTATGTTATAAACGCCCAAATTTGCTTCAAAAGTATCATTTACGATTTTGTTATCAATACCTAAAATATTGTCCATATCGCCTAAAGAAGTTGATAAAACAACTAAATTACTATCCATTGTTATTTTTGCGTTTTCATAAGCATCGATTAAATTATTTTCTGCTGTTACTTTGATGTTGCTTAAATTTTGCTCGGCGTCAGAAAGGGCGATCTCAGCATTTATCACTGCTTGTCTAGCTGTGTCAAGAGATTTTTGGGCGTTAGCAATCTCTGCAACTGTGCTTTTCTTTAAATTATTCAAATTTTCTTCCGCATTTTTGACGGCTGTTTCATAAACCTTAATATCTTCACTTGTGGCTCCAGCTAAAATTGACCTTAACTTTGCCGAAGCGGCATCGCGGGCGCTTTCAGCTTCGCGAATTTTAATTTCCAAATCCGCTGTATCTAAAATTAAAAGTTCGTCCCCTGTTTTCACTGTTTCACCTACTTTTACTTTCACTTCTTTAACTGTTCCGCTGTTTTTGAAATTTAAATCAATTTCTTCGACTGCTTTTACTTTTCCCGTTTCGGAAACAATTTCTCGGATATCGCCATAAGTTGCGATGGCAAAAATGTATGGTGGCTCTTCCTTAACAAAAAATTTTTTATAACTAATAAATATTAATCCTCCCAAAACAGCAATCGCCAAAATTATCCAAATTATTTTTTTCATAATTTAAATTTTAAATTTTTAATTTTTATAAAACCCCAATCTCTTTGAGGGCCCGCTTAAAATCTCTAATAGCCTTCTTTGCTATACCATAATTTAAATGAAAAGATGGCTCGTGGACCAATTGATTTCTCACTCCATGAGCCCACCAAATTCGCTTCAATTTATTAAATTTGAACGACGCGAAACGGATTCGCTCGGCTAAATCTTTGCCTGGCATTGCCATTGATTTCAGCGCATAATCTAAAAGTTTATCCGCTTCAAGGACAGCTATCTTATAATTCATTTCACCCGGCTTCTTCAATAAATTTTCAATTTCCTGCCAACGCTTCTTAATCCCGGCTCGATCAAGTTTATATTCTCGACTTTTTATCCAGACTAAAATCCCACGGTAACCGCGGTAAATTAAAAAAATTAAAACCACAACTACGATGATTGAACCAATAAATTTCAATAAAGCAAAAATATCGATTTGGATAGTTACCACATTTTAAATCAAAATTAAATTTATTAATCTTAAATCTTTTCTAAGAAAAATCGTTTACAAGTTTTGTTTATTGTTCAGTTTTAGTTTTTAATTTTTAATTTACTTTCTTGTCCATTTTACTCTCACTGGTGCGTCTTGCTCTGACCATTTTATTTCCAAATTGCCGCCTTTAAATGCCCGCGCCACTTGTTTGCCAATCGAAACAGCTAACTGATTTTCTGTGGTTGTAATTATCACTCTTTTCCCCTCGTCCTTGATTCTTATAATTTGATCCTCTGGATCTCGCTTGATTGCGCGCTTGCCAACATTGCGAACTAAATTTAAAATTTCTT
>JBBIUS010000001.1:0-93788 GCA_037440105.1 Candidatus Falkowiibacteriota bacterium | reverse complement strand
GATGAATTTTCAAAAATCAAAGGATACAATGTCCCAGGCGTGGTGACTGGAAAGCCACTTGAGGTAGGTGGATCGGCTGGCAGAGCGACGGCCACAGCCCAAGGCGGATTTTATATTTTGGAAGAAGCGATTAAAAAACTCAAAACTCAAATGTCAAATGTCAAAACCACAACTCAAAATTCAAAACTTACAGTGGTGGTGCAGGGGTTTGGAAATGCTGGTTATAATATTGCAAAATTGTGCCATAAAGCAGGATATAATATAATTGCGATTTCTGATTCAAAAGGCGGAATCGTAATAAATCAAAAATCAAAAATCAAAAATCAAAAATATTTGAATCCGGACGAAGTTTTAAAGTGGAAAGAGAAGAGTGGTTCTGTAATGGGATTTCTTGGGACAAGGGCCATTACAAATAAACAATTGCTGGAATTACCCTGTGATGTTTTGATTCCTTCGGCCCTGGAAAATCAGATTACCAAAAAAAACGTCGGCCGTGTCAGGGCAAAAATTATTTTGGAACTAGCCAATGGGCCGACTGCACCAGAGGCAGATGAAAAGCTATCTAAGCGTGGTGTGCTTGTCGTACCTGATGTTTTGGCAAATGCCGGCGGAGTGACAGTTTCTTATTTTGAATGGGTGCAAAATTTGCAAAATTATTATTGGGTTGAGAAAGAGGTTTTTGAAAAGTTAAGAAAGATTATGATAGAAAATTTTAATGAGGCTTGGAAAATTAAAGAAAAACATCAGACCGATTTGCGCACAGCGGTTTTTGCTTTGGCTTTGGAGAGATTGGCAAGAGCAATTAAATTAAGAGGGTTTTAGGTATATTCCCTTTTAGGTGTGATTAGGAGGTATAAAAGTTAGGTTTGTAATTGTAACTACTCCTTACCTCCCCTTAATCTAAGATGAGGAAAAAGCGCGAGACCCTAATCTAGGAAGGATTGAGTAATATGACATACGATCATAAAAAAATTGAATCTAAGTAGCCCCACACAAAGCCCGACAACATTAGCAGTTAACAAAACATCATCTCGCGGAAGCGCCTTCGGCTCTCGTTGGTGTTTAATGAAAGTTCAAACAGAGGCTTTGTATGGGGTAAGCAGAAAATATGACTTATAATCATAAAATTATAGAGAAAAAGTGGCAGGGGTACTGGGAGCGGGAAAAACTTTTTGAAGTTAAAGAAGACCCAAAAAAGAGAAAGTTTTATGTCTTAGATATGTTTCCTTATCCATCTGCTGAAGGACTACATGTTGGACACCCTGAAGGATACACAGCCACTGATATTATTGCCAGAAAACGGCGGATGGAAGGGTGGAATGTCTTACACCCAATGGGTTTTGACGCTTTTGGTTTACCAGCAGAGAATTATGCCATTAAAACCGGTGTTCATCCGGCTATAAGTACCGCTAAAAATATTAAAAGAATAAGGCAACAAATAAAAAGTTTGGGTTTTTCTTATGACTGGTCGCGCGAAGTTAATACCACTGATCCAAATTATTACAAATGGACTCAGTGGATTTTTTTGAAATTATTCAAACGAGGTTTGGCATATGAAGCGGTAGTGCCAATCAATTGGTGTCCCTCCTGCAAAACTGGCTTGGCAAATGAAGAAGTGGTGGACGGCAAATGCGAGCGATGCAAAACAAAAGTGACAAAAAAAGACATGAGGCAGTGGATGCTAAAAATCACGGCTTATGCGGATAGATTGTTAGAAGATTTAAAAGATTTGGATTGGCCGGAGCAGATTAAAGAAATGCAGAGGAATTGGATTGGAAGATCAGAGGGGGCGCTAGTGCGTTTTAATGTCATTCCCGCGGAAGCGGGAATCCAGAAAACTGGATCCGGCCTCGTGAAAACGGGGCTCAAGTCGGGGATGACAATTCTGGAAGTGTTCACCACTCGGCCTGACACACTTTTTGGTGCGACTTATATGGTTGTGGCGCCGGAACACCCCATATTGCAGAATCTAGAATCTAGAATTAAGAATTTAGAAGAAGTGAAAAAGTATGTGGAACAAGCAAAAGAGAAAAGTGATTTGGAAAGAGCGGAATTAACAAAAGAAAAAACTGGCGTAGAGCTGAAAGGTATTAAAGCAGTAAATCCAGTCAATGGTTCGGAAATTCCGATTTGGGTTGCGGATTATGTTTTACCCCACTATGGTACAGGTGCAATTATGGCTGTTCCAGCTCATGATCAAAGAGACTACGATTTTGCTGTAAAGTATGGCTTGCCAGTAGTGGAAGTTATACAGCCGGCAGAACAAAATCAAAAACCAAAAACCAAAAACCAAAAACACAAATTAAAAATTAAAGATTTAGAATTAGAGAAGGCGTACGAAGGAGAAGGAATTTTAATTAACTCTGGTCAATTTAATGGCATGTCGAGCAGTGAAGCAAGAGAAAAAATTACTGAACGGCTGGCAAAAAAAGGATTAGCGAAAAAGGCAGTAAATTATAAACTGCGTGACTGGGTTTTTTCAAGACAAAGATATTGGGGCGAACCCATTCCGCTTGCAAAATGTGATAAGTGTGGTTGGGTGCCAGTGCCGGAAAAAGATTTGCCAGTGAGGTTGCCCGATATTAAAGAATATAAACCAACTGGCACAGGTGAATCACCTCTCGCGGCCATTTCAAAATGGGTAAATACAAAGTGCCCTGCTTGTGGCGGACCAGCAAAACGCGAGACAAACACCATGCCGCAATGGGCTGGCTCGTGCTGGTATTATCTGCGCTATCTTGACTCAAAAAACAAGAAAGAAATTTTTGATAAGAAAAAAGAAAAATATTGGATGCCGGTTGATTTCTATGTTGGCGGAGCAGAGCACGCTGTGCTTCACCTTCTTTACGCTCGTTTTTGGCATAAAGTTTTGCATGACGAAGGTTTGGTATCAACTAAAGAGCCGTTCATAAAATTAAGAAATCAAGGAATCATTTTAGGCGAAGATGGGCAAAAAATGTCAAAGTCGCGAGGTAACGTTATTAATCCTGATGACGTGATTAAAACTTATGGTGCAGACACAATGAGGCTCTATGAAATGTTTATGGGACCTTTTGAAGATGTAAAACCCTGGAGCACGAAGGGGATTGTTGGTGTGAGAAGATTCTTGGAGCGTGTTTGGGGATTAGAGAAATTAAAAACTACAATTAAAAATTCAAAATTAGATAGACTGCTTCATAAGACCATTAAGAAAGTCACAGAAGACATTGAAAATTTTAAATTTAATACTGCGATTTCTGCCTTGATGATTTTAGCCAATGAAATGAGTGTGCAGGCATTTACAATAGGGCAGTTTGAAACATTTTTAAAACTTCTTTCACCTTTTGCGCCGCATATTGCTGAAGAGCTGTGGGAAAAATTAGGGCGCAAGGGAAGTATTATTTTGGAAAAATGGCCGGTTTATGACCCGTTATTGATTGCGGAAGAAGAAATTGATTTAGTAGTGCAAGTGAATGGTAAGTTGAGGGATACAATTAGAGTAAAAGCAGATATTAGCGAAGAGGAAGCGAAAAAAGTTGCAATGGAGAGCAAGAAGGTTAAAAAATGGATTGAGGGTAAGGAAATTAAGAAGGTTATTTTTGTAAAGGGGAGGTTGATAAATATAGTAACGAGTAACCAGTAACGAGTAACCAGTAACTAGTAATTTCTGAAATCAATTGTACGCGTTACGCGTTACCCGTTACGCGTTACTTCCTTTCGTGACAAAGTCCAAAATATTTTTCTACTCCTGTCTCTTTTTTATTTTAGGCGTGGGAGCAGGTTCATATTTTTCTCTTCCACTTTTTGTAAGTTTTTTAATTTTTTTGGGAGGTTGTGCAGCACTTTTGTTCGGTTGGTCTAAAAAAATTTGGGTAATTGCTGGGCTGGGAGGGATTTTTTTATTTTTGGGAATTTTAAGGTACGACTTTGATTTGCCTGCTGGCGATCAAAGCGAGATTCATTTTTATAACGAAAGTGAAGTAACTTTTATTGGAATAATAAATGCTGAACCAGACATAAGGGCAGACCACGTTAAATTAAAAATTAAAAATGAAAAATTAAAAATTGGGGATAATTGGAGCAAAGTAAGTGGCAATGTTTTGGTTATTACTAAATTATATCCAGAGTACCGTTACGGCGATGAATTGAAAATAAAATGTAAGCTTAAAAAACCTGAGCCGGTAAACGATTTTGCTTACGATAAATATTTAGCCAAAGAAAATATTTACTCTTTGTGTTATTGGCCAGAGATTAAATTTTTAAGCAGCGGATTGGGGAATAAATTAATCAGCGTGCTTTTATCTGCTAAAACTAAATTTGTTTCAGTGGTAGGGAGAATTTTACCAGAACCCCAAGCATCATTTTTAGGCGGCTTGCTTTACGGAGCAAGGCGCGGCATCCCTCAAGATTTAATGGATAAATTTAATGCCACTGGAACAACCCACATTATTGCTATTTCCGGATATAATATTACGATTCTCGCCCTTCTGATTTCCAAACTTACTTGCGGTTTTGGAATTGCTCGTAAAAAATCTTTTTGGATTTCCCTTTTAGGCATTTTGTTTTTTGTTATTATCGCCGGCGCGCAGCCATCAGTAGTACGGGCTGCAATCATGGGTGGTTTAGTTCTTTTGGCTGAACGAGAAGGTCGACTAAGCCGAGTAACAAATGCTTTGCTTTTTGCCGGAGCCTCAATGCTTATTTTTAATTCAAAGATTTTAGTTTTTGATATTGCTTTCCAACTATCTTTTGCTGCAACAATTGGTTTGATATTTTTATCGCCTATTTTTGAGAGATATTTTAGAAAATTGCCGCAAACGCTTGGCATTAAAGATTCTTTTATTACGACGATGTCTGCCATTATCTTAACCTTGCCTTTGATTTTGTATAATTTTGGCCGGCTTTCTTTTGTTGCGCCCTTGGCTAATGTTTTGATTTTATTTATTATCCCAACTACTATGGCTGTGGGATTTATCGCTGTATTTTGCGGCATGCTTTCTCTTGGTCTAGGTCAAATTTTAGGTTGGTTGGCATGGTTTCTTTTAAGTTATATTATTAAAGTAGCAGAGTTTTTTTCAAAAATTCCTTGGGCCTCTGTTCAAATAGGAAAGATTCATTGGGTATTACTTACAATAGCCTATTTAATTATTGGCGGATTCATTTGGTGGCAGAGGAAAAATTCAAAATTCAAGATACAAAATGCAAAATTATAATTCAAAATTCAAAACTAGTAAATTTTTCTTAAGGGTAGGCAGTTTATTTGCAGTTGTTTTATTTTTATTTGGTATAGCGTTTTTTTATTCGTGGGGAGAGGCGAGCAATTTAGAAGTAAATTTTTTTAACGTTGGGCAGGGAGACGCAATTTTGATTAAAACGCCGAAGCAGCAAAAGATTTTGATTGACGGTGGTCCGGATAATAAAATAATTTATAAACTCGGCCGAAACCTTCCATTTTTTGAAAGAGAAATCGATCTTGTAATTCTAACTCATCCTCACGCTGATCATCTGACCGGATTGGTTGAGGTCTTAAAAAGATATAAAGTAAAAAAAATCTTAACAACCGGTGTGATACATACAACGCCAGAATATTTGGAATGGTTAAGAGAAATTAGTAAGCAGAATATGCCAATTGAAATTGCTCAGGCTGGCCAGGTTATTAATTTTGATGAAAATTTAAAATTAGAAATTCTCTACCCATTGGAAAATTTAGCAGAGAGAAGAGTAGAAAATTTAAATAATACCTCAATTGTCAGTAAATTAATTTTTGGCAGAACCTCATTTTTATTTGTCGGCGATGCTGAAAGTGAGGTGGAGGAAAAATTAATTAGCGAGGGCGTTGATTTAAAAGTTGATGTTTTGAAAGTGGCGCATCATGGGAGCAAAGACGCAACCAGCTATAAATTTTTGGATAAAGTCCAGCCAAAAATCACAGTTATTATGGTGGGGGCAAAAAACAAGTTCGGTCACCCGAGCCAGACGGTTGTGAATCGGCTAGAAAAAATGGGAGTAAAGATTTTGCGCACAGATAAAAATGGCGATATAAAAATTTTAAGCAATGGAGAAAAATTGATAATTAACAATTAGTAAGTGGAGCCAATTTTTGGTTTTCTTGGTATTTCGGTTGAGTGATTTGACTTTAAAAATATTTTTTGCTATTATTCTAGCGTATGTTTTCCACAGTAAAAAGAGACAGCATAGTTTTAATTTGCATTATTGCTGACCAAAGCGGTTAGTTCATTTTTATTTTAATGATTGAACTGACCGCTATAAAACGGTCAGTTTTTGTTTTAAGAAGAAAAATTTTTTGAAAGGAGGGAATCATGGAGAAAAAATTAGGTGCGCCTCGCGGAAGACCAGAATGGGAGAGAGGAGAATGGCACTGCGAAGAACATGAAGAACCTGATTTTAAGCATCAGAGGGCCGTCAGTCAGGATGATTATGATGAGGAATTTCTTACTAATCCTTTTGGCGAACCAGCAAGAATTTTGGGAATTATCAGAAAGATAAGGTAGGGTGCACCAGAAAAAATGGACTGCGCAAATATGCGCAGTTTTTTATTTTATTTTTTTATTCTTTGCCTTTTTCCATCAATTTTGTTATAATTTTTAAAAATTAATAAATTTTTTATGAACAATCCAAATCATCCAAAAAAGGAAAGAACATTGGTTATTATAAAACCAGACGGCGTGCAGCGCGCCTTAATTGGGGAGATTATTCGCCGGTATGAAAGAACGGGTTTAAAGCTTACGGCTCTAAAAATGCTTATTCCCTCAGAAGGGACGATAGAAAAACACTATACAGTTGATCCTGAGTGGATAAGAAAAGTTGGTGAGAAGTCGATTGCTTCTTATGAAAGCAAAGGATTAAAGCCGCCTTTTGAGAAACCTGAAGAATGTGGTCGGGCAGTTTTAGCGCGGCTTAAAAAATATATGACTACTGGTCCAGTAGTAGCAATGATTTGGCAAGGGAATAAAGCAGTTGGCATTGTTCGAAAAATTACTGGCGGTACAGAACCATTAACTTCTGACGTTGGGACAATTCGAGGGGATTTTACGATTGATTCATACGATATGAGTGATTTAGATGGTCGGGCAATCCGCAATTTAATTCATGCCTCAGGCAGTGTTGAGGAAGCAGAAAAAGAAATTGCTATTTGGTTTAAAAAAGAAGAAATTTTAAGTTACAGACTAATTCATGATCAGATTTTATACGATGTTAATTTAGACGGGATAAAAGAATAGCAGAGAGGATTTTTGGTTTACGATTTTTTGGTTTAGCAGCAAATTTGAATGTGCTTGACAAAAAGATTAGTTTTGTTATTATAGAGATGCAATATGCAGGAAATTAAAAAACAATATTTTTTATTTTTCTTTTTTGCTCCGAAATTGTCGGAACGGTTTTTAAGTTTATAAAATAAATTGAAATTTTAAAACCGCTCCGACGAAATCCGGAGCGGTCTTGTTTTTTAGGCCATTTTTTATTGGAAGGAGGGAAAAATGAAGAAGGAGGACCGAGGAAACAATGGACAGCAGCCTCATGAGAGCGAAGAAAAAATCAGAAAAACATCTAAGACGAATGAAAACGGCGGTTCATTTTTACCAGAGCCAAGAGAAAAAGAAAAAGAAGCGCATTTTCTTTTCTGCTTCGTAGGAAAAATTGGCTGCTAATTCCAATGCCACTAACCCGGCAGGGGTCTAAACGCATTTTGTTTAGACCCTTTTATTATTAAAAAATGGCACTTTCTAGTACATTCTAGATATTTTTAGCAATTGCTTCTTTATAAATTTTTGATTATAATAGTCAAACTGATAATTAATTAAAAGAAGCGTGATAGTAGTTTTTGATGTTTGTAGAAATAATATTTTAAAATCTTTTATTAGCCATAATTTAGGAGGAAGAAATATTTCGAATCTGTTTTTTCCAAGACGCGGTAGAAGGTTGACATTCTTTTTAGCCCGCATTTTTTTCGGGGTATAGCGTAATGGTAACGCACACCCTTGGGGTGGGTGAGTCCGGAGTTCGATTCTCCGTACCCCGAAAAAAGTGCGGGGTCAAGTTGCTTTTTGCGTTGAATTTTTAAAACAAAAAACCCCGCCATTTGGCGGGATGCGTTTTTTGAAATATAATAAGTAAAGGCGCTTATTTTTTCTTATTCATTGTTTTAAGGCATTTAGCACAAATTTTTATTTTTTTTCCATCAATTTTTTTAGTTTGTAAATTCAAATAAAGCCGCCTCTTTGTTTTAATATTAGAGTGGCTTCGCGAAGCTGATTTAAGTGGTCCTTTATCGCAGATACTGCATCTTCTTGACATATTAGATTAGAGATTTAAGATTAAAGATTTCAAGTTTTAATTTAATTAGATTAGCAAATTAATTTTAAATTGGCAAGCACTTGTCCAAGATGAGTACATCAACAACACTTTTGAGTCTTTCAATGAAACAAATGAAATTAAAAAAATGCAAAGTAAAAAATAAATACGTGTTATCAATTCTACAAGGCCTTGGCGCCAAATAGCGGCGTAAATTGTTTTTAAATATATGGATTTGATTCAACTATTATTCTTTTTTATAATCATTATTCCTTCGGCTATTATTCATGAATATTGTCATGGATGGATGGCAAATTATTTAGGAGATCCAACAGCAAAATATGCAGGTAGGCTGACTTTAAATCCTTTGGCTCACATAGATATGTGGGGGACAATTTTGATGCCGCTTTTTTTGTTTTTGTTTTCTGGGGGAAGTTTTATTTTCGCTTATGCTAAGCCAGTTCCTTATAATCCATATAATCTCCGTAACCAAAAATATGGGCCTGCCCTAGTTGGATTTGCTGGGCCAGCTGCCAATATACTTATCGCTTTAGTTTTAGGATTAGCTTTGCGCTTTTTGCCTTTTAGCAATTTTACTTTTCTGCTCAGTATTATTGTTTATGCTAATATACTTTTAGCCGTGTTCAATTTAGTCCCCATTCCTCCTCTTGACGGTTCAAAAATTTTCTTTGCCTTTATTCCATCATCAATGGATCATGTTAGAATTTTCTTAGAACGTTATGGTTTGGTGATTTTATTTTTATTTATTTTTTTTGCCTTTAGATTAATTGCGCCGATTATTGCTGGATTATTCAAATTAATTACTGGTTATGTTTTATTTTGAATTTAATATGGAAACCTTGACTTGACGATAAATTTATTTTAATATAATCTTAACATATAAAATTGTATTGTTTATATCTTGTTTATATCTCATCTTTGATATTTTAATTAAGAGATGTATACTTTAAAATGAACCTTAATAAGGTTTTTTTATAATTAAAATTTTTTATTTAAATAAATAAAATGCCAACAACTAACCAATTAATAAAAAGAAAAAGAAAACCGACAGTTAAGAAGACCAAGGCCCCGGCTTTGAGATTTGTTTTGAATACTCTCCAAAGAAAAGAAACAGAAATCCCCAAAGGCTCTTCTTTTAAGAGGGGGGTTTGTTTAAAAGTAACCACAACCACTCCAAAGAAACCGAATTCAGCTTTGCGAAAAATTGCTAGAGTCAGACTTTCCAATGGCACAGAAATCACGGCCTATATTCCTGGGGTTGGTCATAATTTGCAAGAACATTCAATAGTTTTAATCAGAGGTGGGAGGGTAAAAGATTTGCCAGGCGTAAGATATCACATTGTCCGGGGTGTTTATGACACACAAGGGGTTGAAGGAAGAAAGCGCGGCAGATCGCTTTACGGCGTAAAAGCACCTAAGTAATTTAGTAAAATAATCGAATTAGCAAGTTATTTTGCTAATCAACTAAAATCATGCGTGGGAAAAAAGCTTCAAAAAGAAAAATATTGCCTGATCCAAAGTATAAAAATGTTAATATTGCTAAATTTATTAATTATATAATGCGGAAAGGTAAAAAGTCTGTAGCTCAAAAAATTGTCTATAGGGCTTTTGATATTTTGAAAGAAAAGACCAAACAAGAACCTTTAGATATATTTAATCAAGCCGTTAAAAATGTTTCGCCATTGCTTGAAGTTAAATCTCGTCGAATCGGTGGCGCAAATTATCAGATTCCTTTTCAGGTTCGTGGCGAAAGAAAGTTAGCCTTAGCTTATCGTTGGATTATAGAAGCATCAAGAAATAAAAAAGGCAAGCCAATGGAAGAAAAATTAGCAACTGAAATTTTATCCGCTTATAATAACGAAGGTGACGCAATTAAAAAGAAACAAGATATGCATCGAATGGCAGAAGCAAATCGTGCATTTGCTCATTTTGCGAGATATTGATTTAAAATCAGGAATTAAGAATCCTGACTTATGGTCTTGATGCGGTTCCTAAGTAAATATTTATTCGACCAAGAGAAAAACATTTTATGCCAAGAGAATATTCATTAGAAAAAACAAGAAATATTGGAATCATCGCTCACATTGACGCGGGTAAGACAACGGTCTCTGAGCGGATTTTGTATTACACTGGGAAAAAACATAAAATCGGAGAAGTCCATGACGGCGAAGCAGAAATGGATTGGATGGAACAAGAGCGCGAAAGAGGTATAACCATTACTGCAGCAGCTACAACTTGTTTTTGGAAGGGAAACCGTATTAATATTATTGACACGCCAGGGCATATTGATTTTACCGCTGAAGTACAAAGGTCACTCCGAGTTTTAGATGGCGGGATTGTGGTTTTTGATGGTGTGGCTGGCGTTGAACCTCAGTCAGAAACAGTTTGGCACCAAGCAGATAAATTTAAAGTTCCTCGGCTTTGTTTTATAAATAAATTAGACCGGACTGGGGCAGACTTTTATGCTGATTTAAAATCAATTCATAACCGTCTTACGCCAAAAGCTTATCCGATTCAATTGCCAATCGGAATTGAAGAAAATTTCCGTGGGGTTGTTGATCTTTTAGAAGAAAAAGCTTTTATTTACATGGATGAAATGGGGAAAGAAATTAAAGAAGAACCTATACCGGAAGATATGAAAGAAAAGGTAAAAGAATACCGTTCAAAATTAGTAGAAGCCATTGTTGAAAATGACGAAGAGTTAATGAACAAGTATTTGTCAGGAGAAAAAATAGAGGTAGCCGATTTAAAAAAAGTGTTGCGAAAAGCCACTTGTAGTTTTGTCATAGTCCCTGTCTTGTGCGGTAGCGCATTAAAAAATAAAGGAGTCCAATTTTTACTTGATGCTGTTAATGATTATCTGCCTTCACCAGTTGATATTCCTCCTGTTGAAGGTTTTGACCCTAAAGAGAAAGAAAAAAAGATTCTTCGAACTGCTTCTGATGAAGAGCCATTTACCGCTCTAGCTTTTAAAGTCGCAACTGATCCATATGTTGGCAAACTTTGTTTTTTCAGAGTTTATTCAGGTGTTCTGAAGGCCGGCTCTTATGTTTTAAATACATCAACAGGGGAAAAAGAGAGAATTGGTCGGATTGTAAGATTACATGCTAATCATCGGGAGGATGTTGATGAAATTTATGCAGGTGAAATTGCTGCTGCCGTTGGTTTGAAAAATACCTTTACTGGTCATACGCTTTGTAGTGTTGAAAATCCAATAGTTTTAGAATCAATTACTTTCCCAGAGCCGGTTATCTCTGTTGCCATTGAGCCGAAAACAAAAGCTGACCAGGAAAAAATGGGTATCGCTCTTTCTAAATTGGCTGAGGAAGACCCGACTTTTAAGATAAAAACCGATGAAGAAACACTTCAAACTTTGATTTCTGGCATGGGGGAACTTCATCTCGAAATTATTGTTGATCGGATGAAGCGAGAGTTTAAAGTCGAGGCAAATGTGGGCAAGCCGCAAGTCGCCTATAAAGAAACAATTAAGAAAACGGCTGAAGGAGAAGGGAAATATATTCGTCAATCAGGCGGACGCGGCCAATACGGCCACTGTTGGCTTCGAGTTGAACCGCTTTCCCGCAGTGGAGGTTTTGAATTCTTTGATGAAATAAAGGGTGGCATTATTCCAAAAGAGTATATTCCGGCGATTCAAAAAGGCGTGAAAGAAGCAAAAGAAAAGGGAATCTTGGCAGGTTATCCGGTTATTGATGTTAAAGTGACGGTTTACGATGGTTCATATCATGAAGTTGATTCTTCAGAGGCTGCTTTTAAAATCGCTGGTTCATTAGCGTTCCAGGAAGCAGCCAAAAAAGCCGGCTTAGTTTTGCTTGAACCGATAATGAAAGTAGAGGTAGTTACACCCCAAGAATTTATGGGAGAAGTAATCGGCGATTTAAATGCTAAGAGGGGTAAAATTCAAGAAATGGATGACCGCGGAAATATGAAAGTTATTTCTGCTGAAGTTCCTTTAGCAGAAATGTTTGGCTATACGACATCTCTTCGGTCTATGACTCAAGGCAGGGCAAGCTATAATATGGAGTTTACTCATTACGCGGAGGTGCCGAGCCATGTTGCTCAAACAATAATAGAAGGAAAAGCGAAATAATAAATTTATGTCTTTAGAAAAAATTATAAATTTAATTAAAAAAACAAAGGAAAAAGTCATTATAATAAATCCAGACAGCGAAGATGTATTTGTTATTTTGCCTTTTGAGGAATATGGTGAACTATTAGAAAATAAATTCAGTAAATCTGAGAAGTTATTGACAGAAAATAAGTTTATAGATACAATAAATCGTGACATTGCTTTAAATGTTTCTAAGGAAAAAGCGCTTGAAAAAGATGAGTTTTATCAAAAAGAGTTATTAGAGCAGATTCCAGAAGAAACCGTTGAAGATGCTGGCAAAGAAAGTGGGGAAAAATTCTATTTTGAACCAGTAGAATAAAGATTATTGTTTTTTAAATAAATAATGTGTTATAATAATAAATTAATAATAATTAGTTAAAAAGCGATTGTGAAAAATAAAACACAAATCGCAAAAGGAGTAAAAATATTATGGCAGAAAAATTTGAAAGAGTTAAACCACATGTTAATGTGGGAACAATTGGCCATGTTGACCATGGAAAAACAACTTTAACTGCGGCGATTCTTCAGGTTCTTCGGGCTAAAGGTATGAAAGCCCAAGATAAAAATGTTGATCAGATTGACAATGCGCCTGAAGAAAAAGCAAGAGGCATTACTATTGCCACGGCTCACGTTGAGTATGAGTCAGAAAAAAGACACTATGCTCATGTTGATTGTCCAGGGCATGCTGACTATATCAAAAATATGATTACTGGCGCGGCCCAGATGGACGGAGCGATTTTGGTTGTCTCAGCAACCGATGGCCCAATGCCTCAAACTAGAGAGCATATTCTTTTAGCCCGTCAGGTTGGTGTACCTTATATTGTTGTTTTTCTAAATAAAGTTGACATGGTTGAGGATAAAGAATTAATTGATTTGGTAGAAGAAGAAATAAGAGATTTGCTTAAAAAATATCAATTTCCTGGTGATACAACGCCAATCATTCGCGGCTCTGCCTTAAAGGCAGTTCAAAATCCTTCTGATGAAGAGGCAGCCAAGCCGATTTTAGAATTAGTAAAGACTTTGGATGAATATATTCCAGAACCGGCCCGCGAAACCGATAAGCCATTCTTAATGCCAATCGAAGATATTTTTTCAATTGAAGGAAGGGGGACTGTTGTTACAGGGAGAATTGAAAGAGGTGTTGTAAAATTGAACGATGAAGTAGAAATAGTCGGATTGCGCCAGACTCAAAAAACAGTAGTAACAGGTATTGAAATGTTTAATAAAGCCTTAGACGAAGGTAGGGCTGGCGATAATGCTGGAATTCTTTTACGCGGCACCAAAAAAGAAGATGTTGAGCGCGGGCAAGTTTTAGCAAAACCAGGGACAGTGACTCCCCATGAAGAATTTGAAGCAGAAGTTTATGCTTTGACAAAAGAAGAAGGGGGGCGCCACAAACCATTTTTCAAAGGTTATAAACCTCAATTTTATATCAGAACCACTGATGTTACTGGTGAAATAGAATTGCCAGCCGGCACAGAAATGGTTATGCCAGGTGACACAGTTAATCTGAAAATTAAACTTATTACCCCAGTTGCTTTAGAGGAAAAACAAAGATTCGCTATAAGAGAGGGTGGGAAAACAGTTGGCGCAGGCGTGGTTACTAAAATTATAAAATAAAATGAATAACGTTTATTGAAAATGGAAAACTCTAAAAAGACTGAAAAAGAAAGCCAGGTGGAAGTTAAGCAGAAGGTCAGAATCAAAATCAAGGCCTTTGACCATAAGATTATTGACCAATCGACAAGGCTGATTATTGAAACTGCTGAACGAACTGGGGCTCAAATTTCTGGGCCGATCCCTTTGCCAACTGAGATTAAGAAATATACAGTAAACCGGTCAACTTTTGTTCATAAAGATTCGCGCGAACAGTACGAAACCAGAATACATAAGAGATTGGTTGATATCTTAGAGCCTACGGCAAAGACTATTGATGCTCTGACAAATTTAAGTTTGCCTTCTGGGGTTGATGTAGAGATAAAAATGTAAAATAAAAGCAACTGAAGAAAAATAGAGAAAGATGTTCCTTTTCTTAAAAAGAGATAATTGAGTTGTTGATTTTTTAAGCGAAAAAAGCGATGGAAGGGGACAAAACCTCTATGATTTCCAAAGTTGCAGAGGAGATTTAACAATTAATTACGATTAAACTGCCTTAATTTGAATATTAAAATTAAAGGCTGGAAGTTAAATTTAAAAAAAATTTAACTTCTGGTTTTTATTTTTAGAATGCAGAAGTGAGTAGATAGTGGTAGAATCAGTTTTAGCCTTCTCTCAAATTCAAATTTCTATTATCTATGAAATTTATTTTAGGAGAAAAATTAGAAATGTCGCAAAGATTCAAGGAGAACGGCACAGTTATTCCTGTGACTTTAGTTGCAGCTGGGCCATGTAAAATAACCCAAATAAAAACCAAAGAAAAAGACGGCTATAATGCTGTTCAAATAGGCTTTGGTTTAAAACGTAAAGTTAATAAACCACTTGCTGGGCATTTAAAAGAATTAGGCAATTTTCGTTATTTGAGAGAAATTAGGATGGAAGAATTGGGAGAATATAAAAAAGGTCAAGAAATCGGGGTAAATATTTTTTCGCCCGGCGATAAAGTAAAAATTATTGGCACTTCAAAGGGGAAGGGATTCGCTGGAGTTGTAAAACGCCACGGTTTCCATGGCCATCCGCCGAGTCACGGACACAAAGATGCAGAAAGAATGCCCGGCTCAATTGGTTCAGGCGGAATTCAGCGCGTTTTTAAAGGATTAAAGATGGCAGGAAGAATGGGCGGTGAGCGCGTGACTGTCAAAAATTTAGAAGTGATTGAAGTGGATGCGGGAAAAAATATTTTGGCTTTAAAAGGAGCAGTCCCTGGTGCAAAAGGCGCTTTAGTTTTGATCGTCCAGTAAAATTTTAAAGATGTAATTAATTATGCTAAAAGTGAAAGTTTACAATATGAAAGGGGAGGTGGTTGGAGAAGAAAATCTTGATCCAGCTGTGTTTGGCGTTGAAATTAAGCCAGGTTTAGTCCATCAAGTGTTGGTTACAGATAAAGCGAATGTACGACAGGTTTTAGCTCATACTAAAGACCGAGGTGAGGTAAGAGGCGGGGGGAAGAAACCATGGCGGCAGAAAGGAACCGGCCGGGCTCGCCATGGCTCTATTCGTTCTCCTCTTTGGCGCGGAGGCGGAGTAACTTTTGGTCCGACAAAGGAAAGAAATTTTAAGAAAAAAATAAATAAAAAAATGAAAAGGAAAGCTTTAATCATGTGCCTTTCTGATAAAGTGGCAAATGAGAAATTGTTACTCCTTGATCAGTTAAAGTTGCCCCAAATAAAAACCAAGCTGTTAGTAAAAATTTTAGAGAACTTACCTTGCAAAGAGAAATCAGTGATGATCGCTATTACAGACAGGGATTTTAAAATTATAAAATCAGCTGCGAATTTGCCCAAAGTTTTTACCATTGAGGCAAGGAATTTGAATATTTATGATTTGTTAAATTACGATTATCTTCTCACAACGCCTGAAGTTGTTAAAGCAATAGAAACCAAACTAAAAAGTTATTAAGAATTTATTAAGATATGAAAGTGTTTGATATTTTTAAAAAAAGAAAAGTTATTTTAACGCCCAAAAAAGAAAAAGCAGAGGTTAAGAAAGAGGAGGCTAAGAAAGTAAAAGTTTATGAAAGAAAAGAGTTCAAGGGAGTCCAAAATATTTTACTTAAACCTTTGATTACTGAAAAAGCTTCTTTTCTTGGCCAATATAATCAATATATTTTTGAGATAGCTAAAAAAGCAAATAAGATCGAGGTTGCTAAAGCCTTTGAGAGTGTTTATAAAATAAAGCCAGCAAGTATCAATATTATAAAAGTGAAAGGTAAAAAAGTTAGATATGGAAGGTCTTCTGGCAGAACTAAAAATTGGAAAAAAGCAATAATTACCTTAAAGCCGGGAGAAAAAATTGAGGTTTATGAGGGGGTTAAAGAAAAGATCTAATTTTTGCGAATCTTGTTAAAATCGTTTCGCAAAAGATTTTAAAAGTATGCCGATTAAAATTTACAAGCCAACAAGCGCCGGCCGCCGGAAATCATCAGTTGATGATTTTGAAGATATTACTAAATTTGAACCTGAGAAAAATTTGATTTTTATTAAAAAAAACAAAGCCGGTCGATCAGGCGGTAAAATTACAGTTCGCCACCGAGGCGGCGGGGTAAAAAGATATATTAGAATTGTTGATTTCAAACAAGACAAGTTTGATTTGCCCGCTAAAGTTGTTGCCATAGAATATGATCCAAATCGCAGCGCTCGTATTGCCTTAGTTCAGTATCCTGACGAGGAAAAACGATATGTTTTAGCGCCGCTTGGGTTAAAGGTAGGCGACGAAATCATTTCTTCAAAATCTAAAATAGAATACAAATTAGGAAATAGAATGCCCTTAGAGCACATTCCGATTGGGACAATGGTTTGCAACGTTGAAATTCAGCCAGGCGAAGGGGGAAAAATAGCTCGAGGAGCGGGTTTAGGAGTACAATTAATAGCGGTTGAGAATAATTATGCTCAGCTAAAACTTCCTTCTGGAGAAATCAGATTGGTCCCTAAAAATTGTGCGGCAACGATTGGTCAGGTTAGTGCTTCTGATAGGCGCTTGATAAGGTGGGGAAAGGCTGGTCGAATGCGCTTAAGGGGTATAAGGCCGTCTGTGCGCGGGAAGGCAATGAATCCGGTAGATCATCCGCACGGAGGAGGCGAAGGGGTTTCTCCGATAGGTCTTAAATTTCCTAAGACTCTCTGGGGCAAACATGCTCTTGGCGTTAGGACCAGAAAAAAAGATAAATGGAGCGATAAACTTATTTTAAAAAGGAGAAAATAAAAAGTATAAAATTGACAGATTATAAAATTTATGCCAAGAAGTCTTAAAAAAGGTCCGTTTGTTGACCAAAAATTACTTGCAAAAATTTTAAAGTTGAAACCGGGAGACAAGACAGTGATAAAGACGTGGTCTCGGGCTTCGACAATAACGCCAGAAATGGTTGGTTTTACAATTGGCGTGCACAACGGAAAGATTCATGTCCCCGTATTTATTATCGAAGATATGATTGGACATAAATTGGGTGAGTTTGCCCCTACGCGAAAGTTTATAAAACACGGAGGTCGCATGCAAAGAGATCTCGAACAAAAGCAGGCTGAAGCTGCTAAAGCCGCTGCCAGTGCTGAAAAAACTTCAACTGAAAAGAAGTAATGATTTAAACTAAAATTTTTATGGCAATAAAAGCGCAAGTAAAATATATTCGAATGTCGCCGAGGAAAGTAAGATTGGTTGCGGATTTAATTCGCGGTTTAGATGTTGAAGAAGCTGAAAATCAATTAAGGTTTATGAATAAAATTGCTGCGGAGCCTGTTTTAAAGTTGCTTAAATCAGCAGTGGCTAATGCTTTAAATAATTTTAAGTTAAAAAAAGAAAATTTATATATAAAAGAGATTCAAGTAAATGGTGGGCCAACTTTGAAACGATGGCAACCAAAGGCCTTTGGGAGAGCGACGCCTATTCGTAAGAGATCGTCTCACATCGCTGTAGTTTTGGATGAGAGAAAGAAAAGCAAAGTTTCTTTTAAAGGTGAATTGCCAAAAAGTGAAGAAAAAGAAAAATTGCCGGTTGTTTCAACTTTTAAATCTTTTGCAAAGGAAAAGAAAATTTTAGAAAAATTAGAAGAAGCTAAAAGGCCGGAAGAAAAGGAAATTCCAAAGCAATATAAAGCAAGAGGGTTTTTTAAGAAAATTTTCAGTCGGAAAACAGGATAAATAAAATATTAACAATTAATCTCAACCATTATAGGTTGTAAGTAACATGGGACAAAAAGTTAATCCAAAAATTTTCAGAACAGGGGAAAGCCAGATTTATACCTGGAATTCGAAGTGGTTTTCAACTAAAAAAGAATTCAAGGAATACCTAAAGCAGGATATTCAGATCAGAAATTTCATAAAAAGAGAACTTAAGGATTGCGGTGTTGCTAAGGTTGAAATTGAGCGATCTAGAAATTCCCTTACGGTAATTATTCATTCTTCAAAACCAGGTATTATTATTGGTCGCGCAGGAGCTGGCGCAGAGGAATTAAAAAAGAAGCTTAAGCAAAAATTTTTAAATAAAAAAATAAATTTCAATTTAAATATTTTAGAAGTGCCTAATCCAAGTCTTAACGCAGAGATAGTTTTGCAAAATATGATTGCTGATATTGAAAAAAGAGTTCCTTTCCGAAGAGTAATTAAGCAAGCTATAAGCCGCGTTGAAAAAGCCGGGGCGCAGGGGGTGAAAGTGACTATTTCTGGTAGGCTTGACGGAGCTGAAATTGCGAGAGAAGAAACGCTTTCTTGGGGTAAAATTCCACTTCATACTTTAAGGGCTGACATTGATTATGCCCGAGGAGCCGCACAAACTGTTTATGGTTCAGTTGGTTTAAAGATTTGGATTTATCGCGGAGAGATTTTTAAAAAGTGAAAAAAGTAAAATAAAACTTTATGTTGATGCCGAAAAAAGTTAAATATAGAAAAATGTTTAAAGGGCGCCGTCGGGGTTTAGGAAAAGCCTCAGGGAAGATTGAAATTAGTTTTGGCAGTTTTGGTTTGAAATCAAAAGAGCACGGTTGGATTACTTCTCGCCAGATAGAAGCAGCAAGACGTTCAATTACAAAATTCCTTAAAAAAGGGGGGAAAATTTGGATTAGAATTTTTCCAGATAAACCCGTGACCACTAAGGGGGCTGAAGTTCCAATGGGTGGCGGTAAAGGTTCTGTTGATCATTATGTGGCCGTTGTAAAACCTGGCATGATTTTATTTGAAATGGATGGTGTTTCCGAAGAGACGGCAAGAGAGGCGATGAGGTTAGCTGGGCATAAGTTGTCAGTTAAAACTACTTTTGTGATTAAATAATCGATTATGGAAATTAAAGAACTGCGCGGAAAATCAGAAAAAGAATTAAATAGACTTCTTTTCACTTCTCGTGAAAAGCTCAGAGATTTAAGATTTAAAATTTTTGCAAAGCAAGTTAAAAATGTAAGAGAAGTCCGCAAAATTAAAAGATTAATTGCCCAAATTTTAACTGTTTTAAAAGAGTCTAAAAATAAAAAATAATTATGGAAAAAGAATCTAAAATAAGAAGAACTTTTAAAGGGAGAGTGGTGTCTGATAAACCTCAGAAAACTGCTGTGGTATTAGTTGAGCGGTTGAAGGCGCATCCAAAATATAAAAAACGATATAAAGTAAGTAAACGATATAAAATACACGACGAGAAAAACGAATGTAAGGTCGGCGATATCGTGCTTTTTGAAGAATGTAGACCATTATCGCGTACTAAAAGATGGAGATTGCTTAAAATAGTTAAACAAGCTTAAATAGAATGATGAGATTATCAAAGTAAATAAGACTAGTATGATACAACATCGAACAATGTTAAAAGTGGCAGATAATACAGGAGCAAAAAAACTCCAATGTATTAGAGTTTTAGGCGGTTATAAGAAAAGATATGCTAAAATCGGAGATATTATAACTTGCGTTGTCAAAGAAGCTGTCCCGCACGGCTTAGTTAAGAAAAGTGATATTGTCTCTGCTGTTATTATTAGAACCAAAAAGGAGTTACGGCGGCCGGATGGCACATATATTCGATTTGATGATAATGCAGCAGTAATTATTGATAAAAAAAGCAAAGAACCAAAAGGAAGCCGTATTTTTGGACCAGTGGCTCGAGAGCTTCGAAATAAAAATTTTACAAAAATAATTTCTTTAGCGCCAGAAGTACTGTAACCGCGAATCAATGAGCGTTTAAACGAATAAAAGTAAATTCGCCTTAATTCGCGAGGGCGCGCTGGAGGAACAGTAATTGATTAATTGTAATGAAAATAATTTAAAATTGTTTACAAGCAGCAAAAATTCACAATAATTCGTGTTATATGAAAATTAAAAAAGGAGACAAAGTAAAAATAATTGCCGGAAAAGACAAAGGAAAAGGGGGAAAAGTTTTGCAAGTTATGCCAGAAAAGAATAAAGTTGTTGTTGAAGGGCTAAATCTTTTGATAAAACACGTAAAACCCCGCCGAGCCGGAGAAAAAGGCCAAAGAATCCAATTTCCTGCTCCTTTGGATATTTCTAACATAATGTTAGTTTGTCCTAAATGTAACAAACAAACAAGGGTTGGTTATAAAATTTTAGAAAACAAGAAAAAAGTTCGTCTCTGTAAAAAATGCAAAGAAATAATAAGTTAATAGTCAATAGTCAATTGTTAATAGTTAATAGTTAAAATACATGTCTCGCTTAAAAGAAAAATATCTAAAAGAAATTGTTCCTGCCTTAAAAGAAAAATTTGGCTACAAAAATAATTTAGCTGTGCCAAAGTTGGAAAAGGTAGTTGTTCACATTGGCCTAAGTCAAAATTTAAAGGATCCAAAATTTATAGAAATCGCAGAAGAGACTGTTTTAAAAATTACTGGCCAATACCCATTGAAAACAAAGGCTAAAAAATCTATTTCTAATTTTAAAATTAGAAAGGGGATGGTTGTTGGAATGATGGCTACCCTTCGCGGAGACAGAATGTATGATTTCGTTGACAAGTTAATAAATGTTGCTTTGCCGCGAGTAAGAGATTTTCGAGGGCTTTCGCAAAAAGCCATGGATCAAAATGGTAACTTGTCCATTGGCTTTAGAGAGAATATTTGTTTTCCTGAAATTAAACCCGATGAGGTCGAAAAAATTCATGGTTTGCAAGTAATTGTCAAGACAACGGCTAAATCAAAAGAAGAGGGCCTTGAGTTACTGAGATTATTAGGATTTCCCTTTAGACAAAAATAGAGTTATTTTATTTAATAAAAATTTAACACTAAAAAGAGATGGCAACCGAAGCTCAAATAGCAAAATCAAAGAAAAAACCAAAATTCAGCACTAGGATCGTAAGGAGATGTTGGCGCTGCGGAAGAAAAAGAGGCTACATGCGTCAATTTGATTTATGTAGGATTTGTTTTAGGGAACTAGCAAATAAAGGTGAAATTCCTGGCGTTATGAAATCAAGCTGGTAGTTAACAATTTTTAAATTTTTTAAGTTTTAAAGTTTACCAATATGGATCCAATAGCTGATATGCTAACAAGAATAAGAAATGCGATAAAAGTTAAAAAACCTAACGTTGTTTTTCCTTATTCAAAAATTAAATTTGACATAGCAAAAATTTTAAAAGAGAAAGGATTCATAGATGATGTAGAAAAAATTGGGAAAAATCACGGCGAGATAAATGTGAGTTTAAAATATAAAGAAAATAAAGAGCCTGTTATTTCAAATTTGAAAAGAATAAGCAAACCGGGTTGTCGAATCTACGTTTCGAAAGATAAATTGCCAAAAGTTTTAGGTGATTTTGGCATTGCAATCATTTCGACCTCCCAAGGTTTAATGACTAATAAGGAAGCAAGAAAAAGAGGCTTAGGCGGTGAAGTAATCTGTGAAGTTTATTGATTTAAAATGGAATACTTTTTCTTTAAATGAAAAGAGCATAATTCAAATAAAATTTTCAAAACTGATAAATTAGCAAAACAAAACGGTAAAATTAAATTAGTAAATTAAACAAACATGCCAAGGATAGGCAAAAAACCAATAACAATCCCCAGCGGAATTGAAGCAAAAATTCAAGACGGGTTGATAAAAATCAAAGGTCCAAAGGGCGAATTAAGCCAAAAAATTCACCCTCATGTTAATATTAAAATAGAAAACGGCCAGATTTTTATAACGGTTGAGAATCCAGAATTGAAAAAGGATAAAGCACTTTGGGGGCTTTATGGAAGTTTAATTAAAAATATGATTGTTGGGGTAACAAAAGGTTTTGAAAAGAAATTAGAAATTATTGGCGTAGGATACAAAGCCTCTCTATCAGGAAATAAATTAATTTTAGATGTTGGTTTTTCTCATTCAGTTGAATTTAATTTGCCAAAAGATATTTCTGTTAATATTGATAAAAATGTTCTTACAGTCGTTGGACCTGATAAGCAGTTAGTTGGGGAAGTCTCTGCAAGAATTAGAAAAGTGAAACCGCCGGAACCGTATAAAGGAACCGGGATAAAATATACTGATGAAATAATTAGAAAAAAGGCAGGCAAAGCTGCCAAGGTAGCAGCCAAAGCATAGTTTAAAAAATTTTAAAATATGAGGAATTTGCAGAAAAGAAAACAAAAGATTAGAGAGCAAAGAATTAAGCGATTGAGGGCAAAAATAAAAGGGACAGCCGAGCGCCCGCGTCTTTGTGTTTCAAAGAGCATCAAACATCTTTATGTTCAACTTATAAATGATGAAACTGGTCATACTTTAACTTCTGCTTCTGATATTGAATTAGGTTTAATAAAAAGAGTTGGTAAAAGAAAAAGAGTAGTTTCTAAGATACCAAAAGAGACCAAAGAGAGAGGCAATAAAGAAGCCGTGGCCTACGAGGTTGGCAAATTAATAGCAAAAAAGGTTAAAGAAATCGGAATTAACAAGATAGTTTTTGACAGAGCTGGTTATAAATATCACGGCCGGATAAAAGCAGTCGCAAAAGGAGCGAGGGATGGAGGATTAGAATTTTAATTTTTAATTTGAAAGACAAAATTTAAAATTTTGAAATAAAATATGGCGAAAAAAGAGCATGGTAAATTAAAAGAAAGAGAAATTATACAAGAAAAGGAATACGAACAGAAGATTGTTGATATTGCTCGTGTCACTCGGGTAACGGCCGGCGGGAAGCGAATGAGATTTCGTGCTTGCGTTGTTTTGGGAGACAAAAACGGAATGGTTGGCTATGGGATTGGCAAAGGCGCTGATGTAACACTAGCAGTTGCAAAGGCAGTGACTAAAGCAAAAAAGAAATTAATAAAAGTTCCGTTAACAAACGAAACAATTCCTCACGAAATCAAGGAGAAATTTGGGGCGGCTTGTGTTTTAATCAAACCCGCTCCAAAGGGGACTGGAATTAAAGCGGGGGGCGCTCCACGGATTGTTTTTGAATTAGCCGGTATTCCTAATGTTGTTAGTAAAATTTTGGGTTCAAAGAATAAAATAAACAATGTTAAAGCAGTTTTTAATGCGCTGCAAAAATTAGAAATTAAAAAATAGTAGTTTTAAGCTATGGGGCAATTAACATTACATACCATTAAGTCATTTCGCGGTTCTAAAAAAGCTCGCAAAAGAGTTGGACGTGGTTTTGGTTGTCATGGCACCTACAGCGGCCGGGGGCAAAAGGGCCAAAGAGCGAGATCAGGCGGGAAAAAGGGATTGAAACTGAAGGGAGTTAAGAGAATGCTTTTAGGCATTCCTAAAATGCGAGGTTTCCATAGCCATTATCCTAAAATGGAAGTTGTAAATGTTGGAGACCTGGATAAAAAATTTAAAGAGGGCGACATTATTAATCCTCAGGCTTTGTTAAAAATGAAATTAGTTGATAGAATTAAAGAGGGAGTGAAAATTTTAGGTGATGGGGAGATATCTAAGAAATTGGTAATCAAAGGATGTGCTGTTTCAAAGAGTGCTAAAGAGAAGATCGAAAAGGCAGGTGGAACAGTAAAATAAGACCAATAATAGGTCGCATAAGTCTTATATTTATTATGCTTCAAAAAATTATTCAAATTTGGAAAACCCCTGATTTAAGAAAAAGTATTATTTTTGTTTTGGGAGTTCTTGTTATTTTTAGGCTCGGGGCTCATATCCCAATTCCTGGCATTAATATTGAAAATTTAAAAGCATTTTTCGAATCAAATCAAATTTTAGGTTTATTGAATATCTTTTCCGGCGGGAGTATGGAAAATTTTTCTGTTGTCATGTTAGGCGTGGCTCCTTACATTACTGCTTCAATTATTTTTCAATTGCTCATCATGATTATTCCGCGCTTGGAAGAACTCTCCAAAGAAGAGTATGGTCGCCAAAAGATTAATCAGTACACACGGATTTTGACAGTTCCTTTAGCCGTTCTGCAATCATATGGCATGATTGCAATGCTCCGCCAGTCAGCTCAGCCAATTATTACTGATGTTTCTCCCTTTCGGCTTTTTACCACTATTATTACAATTACAGCTGGAACGATTTTTTTAATGTGGCTTGGGGAATTAATTTCAGAAAAGAAAATTGGCAATGGTATTTCTCTTTTGATTTTTGCCGGCATTGTGGCAGGCATTCCTGGCACTATTCAGCACACATTAGCTGTTTTTGATCCTTCGCAAATATTTAATCTTATTTTATTCGCGGTTCTTGCCTTAGTTACAATTGTTGGTATTGTTATCATCACTGAAGGCCAGCGAAATATCCCGGTTTCTTATGCAAAAAGAGTCCGCGGAATGAGAATGTACGGCGGAATGTCAACCCATTTACCTCTTAGAGTAAACATGGCAGGTGTTATTCCAATTATCTTTGCTATCTCTATTATATTATTCCCGCCCATGATCGCTCAATTTTTTGTTCAAGCTAAAACAGCTTGGATTGCGTCTGCCGCGACCTGGGTGATTCAAATTTTTCAAAATCAAATTTTTTACGCTGTAACTTATTTTCTTTTAGTGTTCGGTTTTACTTATTTTTACACGGCGGTTATTTTTCATCCAAATCAAATCGCTGAAAATTTGCAGAAGCAAGGAGGATTTATCCCAGGGATTAGGCCTGGCCGACCAACAGCCGAGTATCTTCAATATACAGTCACAAGAATTATTTTGATCGGAGCTCTTTTTCTAGCGGTTATCGCCGTTCTTCCTTTGGGCGTAAGATGGATTACCGGGCTTCAGACTTTGGTTATTGGGGGAACAAGCATCTTAATCGTTGTTTCAGTTGTAATCGAAACGATTAGGCAAATCGATTCCCAGTTAACAATGCGTGAGTACGAAGGACTTTAAAAATTAAAAAGTAAAAAGTAAAAATTTTGGTATGGGTTTTTTAGACATAATTTTTAATCGGGGTAAAAAGGGGCAGGGAAAAATTTTTATTACCTCCCGCGAAATTGAGCGCGCGTTATTTCAGTTGGGTACACTAAATCAAGCGCAAAGAGAGATAGTTAAAAGTGTAATTGCTAAATACATGGGGTCAGGAGGAGTCAGTATAGAAGAATTCAAAAAGCGAGTTTTGCCAGAACTTTATAAATTGGTGAAAGAAGGAAAAATATCTTCTGTTGATTACCAAAAATTGAAAAAAATAATTTGAGAACGTTAAATAGTTCTCTATTTTTAAATTTAGACAATTAAAGAGCGGGCTTAGTCTCTTATTTATTAACAAGAAATGTTTTAAATTTGCCATGGTATGATTTTTCTTTACGCCCTTGCTTTAATACCTGTTTTTTATTTGTTAGGAAAATCAGCTGATATTTTGCTTAAAGGTTTGGCGCAATTAGGCGATCGTCTAGGTTTGAGTAAATTTATTTTAGGCTTCATTATTTTGGGTTTTGCGACTTCTTCGCCTGAGTTATTTATAGCCATTTCTTCTTCAATGCAAGGCATTCCAGAGCTTTCTTTCGGCAATCTTCTCGGTGGGATTATTGTTCTTTTTTCATTTATTATTGGCCTTCAAGCCGTTTTTCGCGGTAAAATTTTTACTGGCGATATTTTCCATAAGCGTGATATTTTTACAATTTTAAAATTGCTGCCAGCGCGTTTACCTTTTCGTCGGCAATTTTTGTTCTATGATTTAATTTTAATATTTATTATAATTCTTGTTCCTTTCATTTTAGTAATCGATCAAAAATTTTCACGGGTTGACGGATTAATTTCAATCTTAACCTACTTGTTTTATGTTGTTCACTCGCTTCGCGTAGAGAGAACTGGCATGAGTAAAGACGATTCTTTGGAAAAAAGCCGATGGGCAAAAAATATTTTTTTTATTATTTTTGGACTGTTTGGTCTTTTTAGTTTATCGCAACTCATTGTTTGGTTTTCATATCAAATTATTAGCGCAATAAATATTACCCCAATCATTTTTGGGATGATTCTTCTTTCTTTTGGCACTAACTTACCTGAAATAACCGTTGCTTTAAGAGCCCGGCATAGTTATGGGGATTTTGCCGTTGGCAATGTTTTCGGCAGCGCAATGAGCAATATTTTCATTATTGGCGTTCTTGGAATTTTAGCCCCTTTTTCTGTGGTCAACTGGTTTCCGGTTTTATTCATCGGTATTGCTTTAGCTTTCACCACTTTATGTTTGACAATCTTTTTGAAAAGCAAGGATCAGTTGGAGAGGTATGAGGGCGTTGTTTTAATAATTATTTATTTTATTTATTTAATTTTTTTAACAATGTTTTTGAAATAAAATGTTATTGTTTTGGTTTTTAATTTTTATAGTTAGTCTGGTTGTTCTAATAAAGTCAGCTGATTATTTCACAAGTTGCAGTGAAAAATTAGGTTTGGCTCTTAAAATACCAGCTTTTATTGTTGGGGTTATCATTGTCTCTGTTGGCACTTCACTGCCAGAATTAGTTACTTCAATTATTGCTGTTTTGAAAGGGGCAACGGACATTGTCGCCGGCAATATAGTTGGCTCTAATATTGCTAATATTTTATTAATTGTTGGCCTAGCAGCAGTTTTTTCTCGCAGAATAGAATTAGAAAGGGACCTTATTAATATTGATTTGCCTCTTTTGGCTTCTTTCACTGGCCTTTTGGTTGTTACTTGTTTTGATGGTAAATTTACTTTGGCTGAAGGAATAATTTCTTTAATTGCTTTTTTAGTTTACATTCATTATTCTATTGTTGATAGAGAAAGGGAAATTGATGAACTGCCTCCAAAAGAAAAAGTTAGATTTTCTCTTATTTTTGGCCTCACTTTTAGTTTATTATTTCTTTATCTTGGCGCTAAATTTACGATTGAAAGCGTGGTTAAAATTTCAGAGATTACTAAAATTGGTACATCAGCCATTGCCTCAACAGTTGTTGCTTTAGGCACTTCTTTACCTGAGTTAGCTGTTTCTCTGCAAGCTGCTTTAAAGAAAAAATTTGAAATTTCTTTAGGAAACATTATTGGCTCAAATATTTTTAATGGTTCTTTTATTATGGGTGCGAGCGTTTTAATAAAACCGCTGGATATTGCACAAGATGTTTTGTTAATTGCTATTCCTTTTCTGATTGCGAGCACTCTTTTAATGATTTTTTCAGGTATTTCAAAGAAAATTCACAATTGGGAAGGAGCCATTTTTTTGCTAATTTACATTGTTTTTGTCGCTAAGTTATTTAATTTGTTTTAAGCATGTCAATAGCACTCGCATTGCGCAATCGTGAAATTTTGAGTGCGTCTATTGGTTAAATAAAATGTCTAAAAGTTTTAAAATTATTTTATTTGGTCCGCATGGTTCAGGTAAGGGGACACAGGCTAAAATGCTTTCCCAAAAGTATAATTTGCCAGTTTTAGCAGTTGGCGATATTTTTCGAAAAGAAGTAAAAAATCAAACTGAGGTAGGAAAATTAGTTGAACCATATATTAAACAGGGTAAGTTAGTGCCCAATGAAATCGTTAATAAAATTATTATTAGAGAACTTAGGAGTAAGAAATATAGTGGCGGCTTTATTTTGGATGGCTATCCGAGAAATTTGGCCCAACTTAAAATTTTAGAAAAATCAGTAAAAATCACCCATGTTTTTGAATTAATAGTCAGTGATAAAGAAGTTATTTCGCGTCTTAGCGGTAGATTAATTTGTTTAAAATGCGGCGCGATTTATCACATAAAAAGCAAACCGCCGAAATTGGACGAGATTTGTGATTTTTGTGGTGAAAAATTATCTGTCCGAGATGATGACAAACCAGAAGCGATAAGAAAAAGATTAGAGATTTATCATCAGGAGACTGAACCACTTTTAGATTATTATTTTACAAAGGGAATTTTGATTAAAATAAATGGCGAACAGCCGATTGAAAAAGTTTTTACGGATATTGTGGGTAGCCTACGAAATTACGAAAAATCTACGAAAAATACGGAATAATATTATTTAATGAAAGATATTTAATAAACTAACTAACTTTAATCTCGATTTTCGTGTTAGTTTTGTATTATGGAACAGATTATTATTAAGACTCAAAAAGAAATAGACATAATGCGGCGAGGCGGTAAGATTCTGGCCGCTGTTTTATCTTTGTTAGCTCGCGCTGTGAAGCCAGGCGTAAATACAGGTGAGTTGAATGAGATGGCAGAAAAGCTAATTGCCGAATACGGCGGTGAGCCGTCGTTTAAAAATTACCGTTCTAGCCCAGAAGATCGTCCTTTCCCAACCACACTTTGCACTTCAATTAATGAAGAAGTTGTGCATGCGCCGGCTTTGCCTTCACGAATTTTAAGAGAAGGAGATATTATTTGTTTAGATTTAGGTTTAAAATATCCAGCTGGCAAGGATGGGTTGTTTACAGACGCAGCTGTTACTGTTCCTGTCGGAAAAATAAATAAAGGATTAGAAAAACTAATTGCGGTAACAAAAAAAGCGCTGGATATTGGCATCAGTAGAGTTAAACCAGGAAATTACATTCATCATATTAGTAAAGCCGTTCAGGAATATGTTGAAGGGCAGGGTTTTTTTGTTATCCGTGATTTGGTTGGTCATGGGGTAGGACACAAGGTTCATGAACCGCCGCGCGTGCCAAATTTTTTTGACCCCAAATTCGGGAGAATAAGATTAAGAGAAGGGATGACTATTTGCATTGAGCCAATGGTTGCGGTTGGAACATGGCAGGTAAAAACACTTTCAGACGGCTGGACAGTTGTTACCGCAGATGGTAAATTTTCAGCACATTTTGAGCATACAGTAGCAGTTACAAAAGTTGGCTGTGAAATATTAACAGGATTATAATTAATATATTAAGTAGAAAAATAAATACGGCAGTATTTATTTTTTGATGTTTTTATGATCTTATTAGGTATTGATTACGGAGAAAAAAGAATCGGTTTAGCAGTAGCTAATTGTGAAACTAAAATTGCCACGCCGTATAAAGTTTTAGAAAATAAAGGCACTGAGGCCGTAATTAATGAGATTAAGAAAGTTTGTAAGGCGGAAAAGATTGGTAGAATTATAGTTGGCCTGCCTATTTCACTTGGTGGTCAATTGGGACCTCAGGCAGAAAAAGTTCTTCAGTTTGTTAGACTGCTAAAAGAAAAATTAAAAATTCCTGTAAAGACCGAGGATGAGCGATTGACAAGCGCAATGGTTGATAAACTTGCTAAGGAACAAAAAGTTGAACGCGATGCTGTGGCAGCCATGCTGATCCTTCAGAGTCATTTAGATAAATTAAATTGAAAGACAGGGGAGAGAAGCACAAATAACATTCTAGCGCGGCCGCACTAGAATGTTATATGCTATTTTTTGTAAATTTCAATGACCAAAAGAGTGCAAGGAATAATTTTAAAGAAAGTTGACCTTCGCGAAAGCGATCGCCTTTTTGTAATTTATACTGATAAATTAGGCAAGATTGAAGCTGTAGCTCGTGGAGTAAAGAAAATTCAGAGCAAGATGGCTGGTCATCTTGATTTTTTTTCTGTTATTGATTTTTTAATCGCTACAGGAAAAAATTATTATCAAGTTGCCGGTGTTGAGATTGCAAAAAATTTTTCAAATTTGAAATCTAGTTTGGAGAGGATAATTTTGGGCAGTCATATTCTAGAAGTGACTGACAATTTTACTAAGGCAGAATATCCTGACGTTCGAGTTTATGAATTAGTTAAAGAGTCGATGTCATTATTAAATGACAAAAAAATAAAAAATTATTTAAAATTATATGAGATTCCTCAATTTTTTATTTTAAAATTTCTTGCTCTTTTAGGCTGGGCCCCTGAACTTTACATTTGCATAAAATGCAAAAAGAAAATCACATCGGGCGGGAATTATTTTAATGTATCAAAAGGCAGCCTTACTTGCGGTGCCTGCGGTTTCGGAGGCATTCCTGTTTCATCAGCCGCGCTTAAAATTTTACGTTTTGCTTTACAAAAAGATTTGAGAAGTTTGTTAGCGCTTAAAATAAACAGAGCTCAGTTTAATGAAGTAGTAAAAATTATTAATTATTTTTTAGCATTTCATCAAGATAAGGAGTTAAAAAGCGCGGTATGGATAAATTATTTGAGGCAGTTAATTCTTTAATAAATAACGCCCTAGATAGAATTAGAGGTAGATTTTAAGAAATTAAAAATGAATTTTGTAAATAAAAACGCGGCTAATTTACCTAATAAAATTAGCCGCAGTTTAGTTAGAGCATGCGCGAAACCATTTTAAGGCGCTCTTTTAATGAGTCAGTATCAATTTTGGCCTTCGCCTCAAATTCCTCCTTTAAGATAATACTAAGTTCATTTAAAACACGCTTTTTGACCGGTTGAATGAATCCAGTGTCATCGATTTCTTGCTCGAAGCGATACATAAAGTTTTGGAGACGTTGTTTAGTGTGGCTGAGGTCGGTTTGCTCTATGATGTCCATATTATCTTTTATAGCGAGAGGCAAGATAATTAAATTTTCAAAAGCCCGTTGCGCTTCTTTGAGACGGATTGAGGCAAGAATTCGATCGATTGCTTCTAGAGCAAATTTTTTTCCTTTTGCTTGTTTAGCTAAAGTGAGGTCGCGGTGGATTAGATCAGCTGTTTTTAAGAATGGCAAGACATCGAGCCGCGGCAAAATTCGTTCCAAGGCAAGATCAATCCGTCGGCAAAGAATGCGTTTGACTTCAGGCGATAGACCCCATTCGATTTGGCGACGCTCGCTAAGAAGTATTTGGCGAAGCGACGTCAGCTCATCAAAGATGCGGCCTATTGTTTGGGCGATTATTTCACCAAAAAAATTTATTCGCGGTCCGATTCGGCAGATTTGGTCACGACGTTTGTCAATCCGCCGCTTGCCAGCAAAGACGCGCTGGCAAGTTGCTGGAATATTCTGACTTTCCTTGCCTGAATGGTGTTTTACTTTTAGTGTTGCAGCCATGTGCAGTTTTTCTGCGGCTTCAGATTTTAATTTGTTTATTGATTGGCTGAGTTCTTCGGCAATTTCCGCGAGGTCTGTACGGACTTCGGCAAGTTTGTGACTTTGAACTGCTTTTCCCTCCATTAAAATGGCAAGGTCTTTAGCAAGCCGGTCAGAGATATCTCGGAGAAATTGCGTTTCTCCAAAGTGGCCCTTGAGACCATACCCAAAAAGGGCATGTGAGATTGATCGCATTGCTTCATAGACGCCGGCTGGAAAGATATGGTGGAATTTTTTTTTATTTTTTCCCTCAAAGTCATTCCAATGAGGAATAAGAATTGCGCCACGCGGAATGACGAACGTTTTCTTTAGAATTTCTCCATTTTGAGTTTTTGTTCCGGCCGGAAAAAGGTAACGTTCGCGGACTGCGTAAATTTTGGATTCCTCAAGCGACCTGACCTCAATCAATACTTGGCCATAAGCAGTAAGAACCTGTTTTTTCAAGGCGCACCTCCTGTTTTGCTTGTGTTAATGCACAGTCTGAATCTAAATTGGAAAGAACAAACAAGAGTATTTTAAAATATTGATTTATTTTTTATAATTTGTCAATTTTCTGATAAATTTTATTAAAAATAGGCGAAGAAATAAATAAAAACCCGGCATGCTATTTTGCAAATGCCGGGTAGACCTAGATAGTTACTAAGTAAAGTTTCCGACCATTTCGTCCGCCGAAGATAGCCTGTTTAGAATCTGGATCAAATTTGAGGTCAAAAACTTCCTCGAACTTTTTGCTCTTTTTTCCCCCAAAAACAACGAACCATTTTTTCTTTTTTCTAGCGACATAAAGAGGCATTTCGTTTGCTAAGAAGAATTCGCGGATGTGCTCATGTCTTCGTTTTTCTTTGTTACCATGGACAATAAAGCATTTTCCGTCGCGTATGGCTGTGTAAAGCGGTTTTCCGTCGGCAAAAAGAAGATTTCCAATGTCATTGTATTTCTTCCCTTCTTCATCGCCCCAGACAACAAACTGTTGGCCATCTTGTTTGGCGACATAAAGCGGTTTGCCCTCGGCAGAGGAAAGCTTTGTAATGTTGTCATAAGCTTTTCCTCCTTTATTGCCGTGGACAACAAACCATTTGTTATTTTTCAATTTGAGCGCATAAAGCAGTTCTCCGCCTATTAATGAAGGATATAGAATAATTCCCTCTTGGGCAGGACTTTCTTCTTTTCCGTAAACAATGTGCCAACCTTGTCCTTTTTTTGCAATGTAGAGCGGTTTGCCTGCTGCCAAAGAAAGAGATTCTATCCTGTCATAGGGAGCCCCTGTTTTTCCTTCGTAAACAACAAACCATTTTTCTCGGAGAATAGCTGCATAAAGCGGTTTGCCGTCAATGAGAGAGAAGTAATAAATACCTTCACACCTTGGCCCTTTTTCTTCCCCGTAGACTATAAACCAGCTGGTGCCTTGTTTTGCAACATAGGCTGGTTTGCCGTTAAAGAAAGAAAGAGACCAGATTCCTTCGTATTTTTTACCTTCTTCTTCCCCGTAAACAATAAAACTACTGTTTACTCGTTTGGCAATATAAAGCGGTTTTCCGTCGGCAAAAGAGAGTGATTCAATACCATCGTATCGTTTTCCTTTTTCAGTACCGTATACAACGAAAAATTTTCCCTCCTGCAGGGCGATGAAAAGAGGCTTTTTATCACAAATCATGAGTTGGAAAACTCGGCAGTCTTTTGGGATTAAGCCTATTTTTTCCATCTTTATCCTCCTTATATTTCTTTATTTTTTAAAGAGCCAGTTAATCTTTTATAGTTACAAAAAAACTATAATTTGTCAACAGTTCCTTTATCTAGGGACGGCAAAAGAAGGTATTTTTTACTTTTTTAATTCTTGCCATGGTTTGGTTTGGATTTGTCTAAAATAATAAAATAAACTATAATTATTAAAATTATGAACATCCTACTTAAAGATATTGGGAAATATTTAGGCAAGGAAGTCGCCATTTGCGGCTGGGTTTATAATCTGCGTTCATCAGGCAGTATTTATTTTTTGCAAGTGCGCGATGGAACAGGATTTATTCAGGCAATTGTTTCTAAAGATCAAGTGGCAACAGAAGTTTGGCAGGCATGTCAAAAAATTGCGATAGAGACCTCAGTAAAAATTTTTGGCACAGTAAGCAAACATCCGAAAAAAGAAGAATATGAATTGCAAGTTAAGAATTTAGAGTTTGTTCAAATTGCTAAAGATTATCCGATCGGAAAGAAAGAACACGGGCCTGATTTTTTGTTAGACAATCGGCATCTTTGGCTTCGTTCTCCAAAACAATGGGCAATCCAGCGAATAAGAAATTCAATCATTAATGCAACTTTCAATTATTTTAATCAAAACGGCTATATTAAAATTGACACGCCGATTTTGACGCCAACCTCTTGCGAGGGAACAACGACATTGTTTGAAGTACCCTATTTTGATTTGGGTAAGGCTTATCTTTCACAAAGCGGCCAACTTTATCTTGAAGCGGCTGTCTTTAGTTTTGGGCGTTGTTTTGATTTTGGTCCGGTTTTTCGAGCCGAAAAATCAAAAACCAGGCGCCATTTAACCGAATTTTGGATGATGGATGCGGAAACAGCTTTCGTTGGTCATGAAGAAAATATGAAGATTCAAGAAGATTTAATGCGTTACATTATTAAAGAAGTTTTAGAAAAAAATAAAAAAGAATTAGAAATTTTGCAGCGCGACATTGGTAAACTTGAAAAAGCCAATAAACCGTTTGGTCGGATGACTTATCATGAAGCGATTAAAAAACTAAAAGCCCTGGGTTCAAACATTAAAGACGGAGATGACTTGGGTGCAGATGATGAGACTTTATTGACGCAAGACTCTGATGTACCAATTTTCGTAGAAAAGTGGCCAAAGAAAATCAAGGCATTTTATATGAAATGCGATCCGAAAAACCCTGATTTGGTTTTGGGCTCTGATTTAATTGCTCCGGAGGGGCACGGAGAAATAATCGGCGGTTCAGAAAGAGAGGACGATTATGAGATTTTGTTGAGACGGATCAAAGAAGAAAAATTACCTCTTCAAGATTTTGAATGGTATTTAGATTTAAGAAGATACGGTTCAGTACCACATTCCGGTTTTGGCTATGGTCTTGAACGACTTGTCGGCTGGATTTGTGGCGTTCATCATGTCAGAGAGACGATTCCTTTCCCGAGAATGATTAACCGGTTGAGACCGTAGAATTAGGAATTAGGAATTATGAATTAGGAATTTTGGATAATCCTGATTTATGATTCATAATTCATGATTAATTTTTATGATGGCACGTACTTTAATTAAAGACACTGCTAACAAAATAGGCGAGGATGTGCTCCTCAAGGGTTGGGTTCATGTTCGCCGCGATATGGGCAAAATCATTTTTATTGATTTGCGCGATAGGACTGGGTTGATTCAAGTGGTCTTTGCTTCAAAAGATAAAGAATTTATGGCTATGGCCGATAAATTGCGGCCAGAGTTTGTTGTGGCAATATTGGGCACGGTGAAACCAAGGCCGGAAAAAATGATTAATCCAAAGCTTGTTACTGGGGCAGTTGAAATTGAGGCGAAAAAATTAGAAATTTTAAATGAGGCCAAAACTTTACCTTTTGAGATTGATAAAGATACGCGCAATATCAGCGAAGAACTACGTATGAAATATCGTTATTTAGATTTGCGGAGTGAGCGGATGAAAGAAAATATTTTATTACGTAGCAAGGTGTCTGGCGAAACAAGGAAATTTTTTTATGGCCACGATTTTGTTGAAGTTGAAACACCTTATATTACAAAAGGCACGCCAGAAGGAGCAAGAGAGTACATTATTCCATCAAGACTTTATCCAGGAAAATTTTATGTTTTGCCGCAATCGCCCCAACAGTTTAAACAATTGTTAATGGCTGCTGGTCTAGAGAAATATTTTCAAATCGCTAGGTGTTTTCGTGATGAAGACCAGCGTGGCGATCGTCAGCCTGAATTTACTCAAATTGATGTAGAGATGTCTTTTGTTGAACAAGAAGATGTGATGAAGTTAATAGAAGAATTGATGATTCACTTGATAAAGGCCATTGCACCGGAGAAGAAAATTCAAAAAATACCTTTCCCGGTTCTAAAATATAAAGAAGTAATGGAAAAATATAAAACTGATAAGCCGGATTTGCGGAGGGATAAAAATGATCAGAACGAATTAGCTTTTTGTTGGGTGATTGATTTCCCGCTTTTCGAGTGGTCAGAGGTAGAAAAAAAGTTAGTTTCTGCGCATCATCCTTTTACCATGCCTAACAAAGATGACATCAAAAATTTAGAAAAAAAACCTCTTGATGTTAGAGCCTATGCTTATGACCTTGTTTTAAATGGTTATGAGATTGGCGGCGGGAGCATCAGAATTCATGATTGTGCTTTGCAGACAAAGATTTTTGAGATTCTTGGTTTGAAAAAAGAAGAGGTGGAGGCGCGATTTGGTCACATGCTTGAGGCTTTTACTTACGGTACCCCGCCTCATGGCGGAATTGCTCTAGGGTTTGATCGGTTATTAATGATTTTGGCGGGCGAACCAAATATCCGCGAAGTCATTGCTTTCCCTAAAACTTCTGATGCCAGAGATCTTATGATGGGCGCCCCTTCAGAGCTTCCATCTAAGCAGCTAAATGAAGTCCATATTAAGGTTCAAGATAGTTAAACAGATTGTTGAACCGCTTAAAGATACTGGTATTTTGTGAGTTGCGGTTTTTAAATCTAGTTTTATAGTGAATTTGGCGAAGATAATACATTTTTTAATTTTGCGGATTTTGTAAAATTCTTTCCTCACTTTTGTGCGGCCGTCCAAAAATGAGAACAAGGCCTTTAATTAGCCCGAGTAATTTTTTAATAAGTTTTAGTGGTTATTTTAATTATTTTTAGTTGTCGAACTTTGTTTTCAGAGATCGGCGTTTTTTTATTTACAAAACGATATTTTTTTGTTATCATAAATTTATGAAGTTATCTAATTTGCAGAAATATATTTTGCTTTCTAGTCATGAAGAAAAAGGTAAATTTAATCGTGACAAATTATTAAAATTTTATGATAAGCAGAAGAAAAAGCCGAAAACTGAAGATCAGGTTAAGATAATCACAAAATCTCTTGAACGATTGATTGACGAAGAATTATTAATTGGGTATGGGGTAAGAACGCCGCATAAATGGTTTATTAAAGAAATAAAGTTAACGATTAAAGGGAGACAAGTGGCGAAAAAACTTTTAGGCGAACAGCAGGCGCTGCCATTGAAGTAGAATTATGAGGTATGAATTATGAATTATGGAATAGAGATTAAATATTCTTGAATCCATGATTCTTGATTCTTGATTCATAATTCATTTCCAATCTATGAACGAAGAAAAAATGTTTGGTTTTTTTGGCGGTAAATTTAAAAAAGATTTACCTTTAATTGTTTTAAGGGATGTAGTTGTTTTTCCGCGCATTGCAATTCATTTGGTTATCCAACGTCAGCAATCTTTGAAAGCCCTTGATTATGCTATGCATCATGACCGTTTAGCCGTATTCGTCACTCAGAAAAGAGAGGAAGAAGAGAAAATAAAAATTCCAGAGGGTGTTTATTCTGTCGGCGTTGTTTCAAAAGTTAAAGAAGTTGTAAAGCAACCAGATGGCTCAGTTAGAATTTTAATTGAAGGTCTAATGCGCGTGAAAATTGTTAGATTTATGCAGACCGAAGCATTTGTGAGAGTGAAAGCAGAACCATTTCTCGAACCAAAACCTGTCAAAACTGAACGCATCGAAGCATTGATGTACAGTGTTATTAATCAATTTAAGGAATGTATAAATTTAGGGACGACGGTGCCTTTTGATGTACTTTTTATCATTTTAAATACTCGAAATATTGGCGACGCATGGAGTCTGGCAGATTTGATTACTCTAAATTTAGATTTTAAAGTTGAAGAAAAACAAAAAATTTTAGAAGCAACCAGCCTTGAAGATAAACTGCAAAAAGTAGGCGAAGCGCTTGGCAGGCAAATTAAAGTTTTAAAGATGGCGCAAAAAATTCAAGTTGAAACCGGCAAAGAGTTAGGAAAAATGGAGAAGGAGGTTTTTTTAAGAGAACAGCTTAAATCTATTGAAAAAGAGTTAGGGATTGTTGGCGGCAGAACAGAGATTGAAGAATTAAAAGACAAAATTGAAAAAGCAGGCATGCCAAAAGAGGTCAAAAGTCAGGCTCTAAAAGAGCTTGGTCGATTAGAGAAGATGCCTTCCTTTAGCCCAGAGATTAGTTGGATTAGAACCTACCTTGATTGGCTTATTTCTTTACCATGGGCGAAAAAGACTAAAGAGAAAGTCGACATTCGTAAAGCAAAAAAGATTCTTGATGAAGACCACTACGGTTTAGAAAAAGCAAAAGAAAGGGTGCTGGAATATTTGGCAGTACAAAAATTGGTAGGAAAAATTAAAGGTCCTATTTTGTGTTTTGTTGGACCCCCAGGGACAGGCAAAACCTCGATCGGTAAATCTATTGCTCGGGCTTTAGGGCGAAAATTTTTTCGCATGTCACTTGGCGGGATTCGCGATGAAGCAGAAATTAGAGGGCACCGGCGGACTTATGTTGGCGCTCTGCCCGGTCGGATTATCCAAGGGATTAATACCGTTGGAACAAAAAATCCTGTCTTCATGCTCGATGAAATTGATAAAGTTGGAGCAGATTTTCGCGGCGATCCTTCAGCCGCTCTTCTTGAGGCCTTGGATCCAGAGCAAAATTATGCTTTTTCAGACCATTATTTAGAGGTGCCTTTTGATCTTTCGGATGTTATGTTTATTACCACGGCGAACATTTTAGATACTGTGCCGCCAGCTTTGCGGGATCGGATGGAAGTGATTGAGTTTCCTGGTTATATAGAAGAAGAAAAATTTCACATTGCTTTGAAATTTTTGATTCCAAAGCAGCTAAAAAATAATGGTTTGAGTGAAAAAAAATTAGTTATTACCGAGCCGGCTGTTCGGGCGGTCATTAGAGAGTATACGCGCGAAGCGGGCGTCAGGGAATTAGAACGGAGCATTGCTACCATCTGTCGAAAAGTAGCTCGGCGAGTTGCTGAAGAAGGGGATAAAAGAATTTATAAAATTGGCATTTCCGATCTTCATCAATTTTTAGGGCCAGTAAAATATCGCTTAACTATGGCCGAAAAAAGGGATGAAGTCGGTGTTGCCACTGGCCTTGCCTGGACACAGGTCGGCGGAGAAATACTTTTAATTGAAGCAACTAAAATGCCTGGCAAAGGACTTTTGATTATGACCGGCCATCTTGGAAAAGTAATGCAGGAATCTGCTCAAGCTGCTTTTTCTTATGCCAGAGCAAAAGCAAAAACTTTGGGCATCAAAGAAAAATTTTATAAAGAATCTGATTTGCATGTTCATGTGCCAGCTGGGGCGATTCCAAAGGACGGCCCTTCGGCCGGTATTGCTATAGCAACTGCTATTGTTTCAGTATTAACTGGGCGACCGGTTAAAAAGGATGTTGGCATGACTGGCGAAATTACTCTGCGTGGTCGAGTTCTTGAAATTGGCGGGGTCAAGGAAAAGGTTTTAGCTGCCCATCGTGCAGAAATTAAAACAGTAATTTTGCCAAAAGACAATGAAAAAGATTTAGAAGATATCCCAAAAAATGTGCGAAAAGATTTGAAGTTTGTTTTTGTGGAGCATATGGATGAGGTGTTAAAAGTGGCGCTAGGGAAAAATAGTATAAAATAGTATCTAGTTATAGTATCTGGTATCTGGTATAAATTTTTAAATACTAAATACCAAATACGAGATGCAAAAACATGAAAAAACTCTTTTTATTGGTCAGTTTAATTTTGTTGATTACGCCGATTATAGCAAAGGCTGATGGTGTTATTTTCCCGCCGCCAGATTATTGGATGTACGAGACAGATCAAAAGGCAGTGATTTTTCATGAAAAAAATGTTGAAACATTAGTGCTTTCTATTGCTTTTCGCGGTGATGCCGAGGATTTTAGTTGGGTTATTCCGACACCGTCAAGACCAGAGGTGGAAAAGTCAACCGATGAAATTTTTACTGCTTTAGAAAAATTGACTCAGCCAAAATTTATTTCTCGCCCCATGCCACTTTCGGTTGGAATGGTGGAAGAAACTACAACCGAAAAGGGTGTTACGATTATTGAAACAAAAAAAGTTGAATATTATGATATTGCTGTTTTAGAAGCAGATGACCCAGAAGCGCTGATAAAATGGCTAAAAGAAAATAAATATCAATTTCCAGAGGAAGGAAAATATTTGTTAGACGATTATATAAATAACAAATGGTTTTTTACAGCTGTAAAAATTGATACAAAAGTTTTAACTGAAGGAATTGAATCTCAATTGCGTGAAGGTCATGCTGTGCCTTTAAAATTTACGTTCACCTCATCAAAGATTATTTATCCCCTAAAAATTTCTGGCATGGCAGAATATTTTAAGCAGCCTGAGTCCTTGTCAGAGCCAAAAAGGGGGAAATGGAACGAGGTAGAAGAAAGTATCGCAACCCCAATTTACTGCACAAGCCATGATGAATGCGCTGGACTTTTTTGTACCCAGGTAGTTGGTCAAGACACGCCATGCTGTATTGGCGGCAAATGCGTTTGCGGTCCATCCGATTGCCGCGCGACAGTTCCGCCTATGCCTCCCGAAATTTACCCTATCCCGCCAAGGCCTTATTGGCGACCAAGCATCGGAATTATGCTTTATATTTTTTCTGACCACAAAAAAGATTTGCCCGGCTTTAACACTGAATGGGCAAATTGGGTAAAATCAAAAGATATTGAAAAATTAGCTGTAGAATCAAATGGCGAGCCGTGGATTAAGACCGCGGCTAGAAAATATTACCTGACAAAGCTTACGCGCTATATGCAGCCGTCAGAAATGACTTACGATCTTTATCCTCGAGACGCTTCTGATAATAAATCAGTTGGAGTAAAAAGATTTGAATGGCCAAATGCGCTCGCTGCCGTACTGATTTTTCTTGTAATGTTTAGTATTTTCTTGGTTATTGGTTTAATTTCACCGGGGGGCGCGATCTTCATTATTTGCACCATTTTACAGTTTTTCACAAAGTTAAAAGTGACTCGTGTTATTGCTTGGGTTTTTCAGAGCTTAATATTTTTACTAACATTTGGTTTAGGAATTTTGTGGTTAGTGGCGCGCGAGCATGTTTTTGATTACTGGGTTTCCATGGCACCTTACGGTGGGCAGGTAACTTATGGGAAGAGTATTTTTGCTGCAGGACTTACGGCTTGGATTTTACTCTTGCTAGGTATGGTCGGCATCATGATCTGGCAGATTTTTTATCAAATTAAAAGAAAAAGTAAATAATACGAATCTATAATTTTAGACGAATCTACGAATATGCGAATTCGCGAATTTGTTGATTCGCATTTCATTCGTTGATTCGTATCACATAAATATGATTCCTAAAAAACTTCTCAACTATTTAGACAAAGCAAAGGTTGGCTACAAAACAATAAAGCACAAAACCGTTTATACTGCTTACGATTTGGCGCAGACTTTGAAAGTAAAATTAAACGAAGTTGCTAAAACATTAGTAGTAAAAGCTGATAAGATTTATGTTTTGGTGATTTTACCGGCCTCGCGTAAACTTGATTTAGGGAAATTGAAAAAAGTTTTAAAAGTTAAAAAAATAGAAATTGCTAAAGAAAACGTGATGCAGAAAATTTTTAAAATTAAACCGGGGGCTATTACTCCTTTTGGCGAATTGTATAAAACGCCGGTTTATATAGATAAGGCGCTTCTTAAGGCAAAGAAGATTATTGCCAATGCTGGGACATACGAAGACTCAGTAATAATGACGGCAAAGAATTTTTTGAAGGCTGTGAAGGGTGTGCTGGGTGATTTTGGGAAAAAGAAATAGCAAAGAGCGTGTATTCTATGGCATTTGCGTTATTCGCGGTGCAAAGCCCATTAGCGCTATCCATGGTTTGGATTTCACCAATGGGCTCGCTATGCTCGCCCCACTAATTACTCTAATAATGTACACCGTCAAACTCGAAAAATTTGAAGGACCCCTTGATTTGCTCCTTCGGTTAATCGAGGAGCAAAAACTTGACATTTCAGAAATTTCTCTTGCCCGCGTTACCGATCAATATATTGAGCATTTAAAAGAAATTCAAGACCCTGGCGAGTTAGCTGATTTTTTAGTAGTTGCGGCAAAACTTTTATGGATTAAATCTAAATTACTTTTACCGATGCTTGGACCAGAAGAGGGAGAAGGATGTGACCTTGAGTCTCAGCTTAAAATTTATAAAGAATATCTTGAGGCCTCTTCTAGAATTCATAAAATAATTTTGAAAAGAAATTTTACCCATGTTCATGATCGGCTGCCAATACAAAGAAAAGAAATTATTTTTAATCCGCCGAAATGGCTTAATAAATTCAAACTTGAAAAGACTTTAAGAGAAATTTTAGTCAGTTTAGAGCCGATCGTTAATTTGCCTAAGGCGGTTTTGAAAAAAACAATTTCAATCCAAGAAAGTATTACTCAAATTAAAAATTTGATTCAAAAGCAAATAGAGGTGAGTTTTAGTTCAATAATTAAAAATGCAAAAGATAAAATTGAAGTTATTGTAAATTTTTTAGCATTATTAGAATTAGTTAAACAGAGAGTCATTGCTGTTCAACAAGACGGGGTATTTAAAGACATTAATATACAAAGGAGAGAGCAATTAAATTAAAAATTAAAACCAAAAATAAAAAATCCAATTATTTTTTGGCTTTGGTTTTATCTATGCGTAGTCTAAAATCACAAATTGAAAGTTTACTTTTTATTACTTCAAGGCCGCTGAGCCTTAAAAACATTAGTCAAATTATTGGTAAAAAAGTTGATGAGGTAGAGAAGGCTATTAAGGAACTAATTGATGAGTATGATAATAGAAGCGGTGGAATTCAAATTATGAGAATAGCAAATAATTTCCAAATGTCAACTTCGCCGAGCAATGCTGAATTAGTTCGGTCTTTTCTAAAAGACGAAATGACAGGGGAATTAACGCATCCTGCTCTTGAAACGCTGACAATCATTGCTTACCGCGGGCCTATTTCTAAACCAGAACTCGAACAGATCCGTGGCGTTAATTGTAGTTTAATTTTAAGAAATTTGATGATTAAAGGTTTGATTGAGGAAGTGGAAGAGAAAAATAATGAAAATCCGCGCTATATTATTACTTTCAATTTTATGCGCTATCTAGGAATAAAAGATGTCCGCGAATTGCCTGACTATGAAAAACTTTCTCAAAGCGATGTCTTTAGAAAAATTTTAGAAAACTCTTCTTCTAATGAATCAAAAAAGGATGAAATTTAATTATGATATTTTCATTATTTTTAAGCCTAATTATATTTATCATTCCGCAAATAGTTTCGGCGCCGGAGACTGCGGCGTGGCATTTATTTTCAGAAAATGAAAAAATTGCGAAAGTCGATTTGCAAATAGAAGGAGACAAGATTTTTTCTGACCCCCTTAGAGGGGCTGCAAAGGAGCCGGAGAAAATAGAAGGCAACAGAAGTTTAGGGATAGAAACTACTGCCAGAGCAGCGGTTGTGCTTGACAAAGAAACAGGCACTGTTTTATTCGAAAAAAAAATAGAGAATGAACTTCCTATTGCCAGTATAACAAAATTAATGACAGCCTTGGTTTTTTTAGATACAAATCCAAACTGGGAAAAGAAGATTAAACTCTTGAAGGAAGATGAAAAGGAAGGCGGTATTTTTTACGCGCGGGCTGGCGAAGAATTAACAATAAAAGATTTATTCAATATGATGCTAGTTGGTTCAGTAAATAATGCTGCTTTGGCTTTAGCTCGTTCAACTGGTTTAAGCCAGGAAGAATTTGTTGCAAAAATGAATCAAAAAGCGCAGGCATTAGGTTTAAAAAATACTTTTTTTGTTGATCCAGCCGGTTTAGAACCTGCCAATGTTTCTACTGCTCTTGAAGTAGCAAAGTTACTTTCTCTTGCATTAGATAAAGATGAGATTAGAGAGGCGACTGTTAAAAGGAAATATGTTTTTAGTCCACAAAATATTGAAAAAAAATATTATGTTAAAAATACTAATGAATTACTTTGGAGTTTTTTAAATGAGCCGCCGTATAAAATTATTGGAGGCAAAACTGGCTATTTAGAAGAAGCAAAATATAATTTAGCCATAGAGGTTCAAAATAATGGTCATAGAATAATTGTTGTAGTTTTGGGAAGCAATACAATAGAAGATAGGTTTCAAGAAGCAAAGGGTCTAACATTTTGGACGTTTGAGAATTATAAATGGTAGATTTATATGCGCGTGGGAATTGACTGTCGGACAATTTTAAATCCGGGTTATGGAGAACAAGCAGGTATAGGCCACTATACTTATTTTTTAATTAAAAATTTATTAAAAGTTGATAAAGAAAATGAGTATGTGTTATTTTTTGATAATTTAATTTCAAAAGAAGCGGCAGAAAAATTGATTGAAGAAAATAAAAATGCCTCAGTCAAATTTTTCCCATTTCATCTTTATAAACATTATTTACCATTTTGGTATTCTCATATATTAGTCGCTGCGGCGATTGGCAGAGAAAAACTCGATGTCTATCATTCTCCTGCTTACTCTTTTCCTTTAATGTATTCTGGCAAAACTGTGGTAACTGTTCATGACCTGGCAATTTTTAAACATCCTGAATGGTTTCCTAAGAAATTTGTTAGTCAATTTTTTTCAACAAAAATTTCAGTGCCGCAAAGTTTAAAAAAGGCAAATAAAATCATTGCTGTCTCGGAAAATACAAAAAAAGACATTCAAGAAATTTTTAAGATTCCTGGAGAAAAAATTAAGGTTATTTATGAAGGCGTGGAAAAAAGAATTTTTCCCCAAAGAGGTGAGGAAACATGCGGTGTCGAGAATCAAATTTGTGAAATAGATTTAAAATCAAAATATGGGTTAAGAGATGATTATATTTTATTTTTAGGGACAATTGAACCTCGAAAAAATATTCTCGCATTAATTAAGGCTTTTTTGGATTTAGCCAAGAGCGATAAAAAGATAAAACAGAATTATCAATTAGTTATTGCGGGAGCAAAAGGATGGAAATATGAAAATATTTTTGCAGAAATTAACCGAACTAAAAAAATATCTAAAGAAATTGTAAAATATATTGGCTATGTCCCAGCCAAAGATAAATTTTCTCTAATAAGATTTGCGACTTGTTTTGTTTTCCCCTCATTTTATGAAGGTTTTGGTTTGCCAGTCCTCGAGGCTTTGAGTTTAGGGGTACCAACTATTACTTCAAATGTTTCTTCTTTGCCTGAAGTGGCAGGAGAAGCGGCGATTTTAATAAATCCTAATAAAATTGATGAAATTTCTAAAGCATTGAAAAAAGTTTTGGCTGACCAAAATTTAAGAAAGGAGTTAAGCAAAAAGGGATTAGCGCAGGCTAAAAAGTTTAGTTGGGAGAAATGCGCAAAAGAAACAATAAAAGTTTACGAATCAGTTTTATAATAACAATTTTTTAAAATAAAAATACCCGGCAATTGCCGGGTATTTTTATTTTGAGTTCTATAAAGATAAAAGTAAAATAGCAAGAATAACGACTTGCAAAAAGAGCCCTTGGTTCAAGGGTAAATGGAATCTTAAAAGGTCATGAAAAAGAAAATGAAGTCGACAAAAACGTTTGCCAATGGTTTTTGTAGATTCGTAAAGGCCGACAATCATGTCTGGCAGAACAGCTCCTAAAATGCCGACAAAAACATTTAAACCTGAGCCCATTTTTTTGTAGTGAAAATAAGCTATAAAAAACAAGGCCATCAAAGCAAAAACATCAACAATGATAATAGTAATTATCCTTTTTATTTTGGATGTTTTATTTTTGCTTTGATATTCTTCCATCCAATCACTATCTCCATGGGGGATAATGTCTAAAAGAAAATGTGAACCAAAAGCAGCGAGAAAGGTTATTAGAGGATTATTAATTTGTTGGCTTATAAGAATGCCAGCCGCGGCATGGACAGTAAGAAGCATAATTTAAATTTGTTTGTTATGTAACGGTAATGTAAAGTTTGTTTTTTAGAATAAAACCGTTTGTTATCAAATTTTTAAAATATTCTGCTTTTTGCTGCAAATTATATAACCTGTTTCGCAGTCATGCTAAAATGCCTGGGGTCGGGATCGAACCGACGACCTTGGGTTTATGAATCCCATGCTCTAACCAACTGAGCTACCCAGGCTCTATTTCGGATTTCGGAATTCGGATTTGTTAAATTGTGGGGGCCGGATTTGTCGTCCCGACGTTCTCGACGCATTATGCTGAAATGGCACTTTCTATCGTCTGCGTTTTTCAGCGTCAGGCCGACAAGTTAATTGTGCTATTACCACTGCGGTACAGGAGGCCTCGGCGTTAATCGGCGTTAAAACAAAACCATTAAAGATCGAGGTTCAACTAATTGCGGGGGCCGGATTTGCACCGGCGATCTCCTGGTTATGAGCCAGGCGAGATGCTACTTCTCCACCCCGCGATGAACTTCTTTTAAATGCCGCGGGAGAGAATCGAACTCTCATGGAGTTTCCCCCACACGATTTTGAGTCGTGCGCGTCTACCAATTCCGCCACCGCGGCATAATTTTAATTCAATTATATTTTAATACATTATTGTCAAAAAATCAATATTTTGATACAATAAATTAACCTTTTTAGTGGGCAATAAGTTTCTATCAGTTTCGCGAAACCACGCTAAGCGTGGCGAAGCGAGTTTTTACGAGTTTCTGAAACTCATAGAAATTTATAGAAATTTATAGAAACTAATTTTTTTACTCTTGATTTGAAGAATTTCTATAATTTATGGCGCAAATAATAGCAGTAGTAAATCAGAAGGGAGGGGTAGGGAAAACAACAACAGCCATAAATCTTGGCGCTTATTTAGCGTTTTTAGGAAAATTTGTTCTTTTAGTTGATTTAGACCCCCAAGCAAATGCAACATCAGGTTTTGGAATTGACCATCAAAATCTTGAAGCAGGCATATATGAAGCCTTAAACGGCAGTGTTCCTTTTAAGAGTATAATTAAAAATACGTCAATCCAAGGTTATAAAGTTGCCCCTGCTACAATCTCGCTTGCCGGAGCAAACATTGAATTTGTCAATTTAGAAAGAAGGGAATTCAAACTTTATGACGCATTGCTTGAGGTTCGCAATGATTATGATTATATTATTATTGATTGTCCTCCATCGCTTGGTCTTTTGACAATCAATGGTTTAGTGGCTGCTGATTTTGTTATTATCCCTGTTCAGGCAGAGTATTACGCGCTCGAGGGATTAGGGCAACTTTTAAACACAATTAATTTAGTTCAGGAAAACTTAAAAGCGGATTTAAAAATTTTAGGAGCAGTAGTAACTATGTACGATGGTCGAGTAGGACTTTCAGAAGCAGTTTTCAAAGATCTATATCAATATTTCCCAAATAAAATCTTTCGTTCAGTTATTCCGCGAAATGTTCGGCTGGCTGAGGCTCCTTCTTTTGGGAAAACAATTTTGGATTATGACGCGAAAAGCAAAGGGGCAAAAGCCTACGAAAGATTAGCTTGGGAGATATTAGAATCTGGAAATTTGTAATTTGTAATTTGTAATTTTATGCCTTTTGGTTTAGGTCGGGGATTAAATTCTCTTATTCCGTCAAAAATTTCAAAAGATTCTCCTCAAAAAATTGAGCGAGGTTTAGGATTAGGCGACAGTTTTATTGAAAAAGTCATTAATCTCCCAACCGGCAGAATTCGGTCAAATCCAAAACAACCTAGACAAAATTTTAATGCTCAAAACCTTGAAGAATTAGTTAAATCAATCCGAGAGTACGGAATTATTCAACCTTTGATAGTTACTAAAGTAGGGGAAGATGATTATGAACTTATTGCTGGAGAAAGGCGGCTAAGGGCGGCTCGACTTTTAAATTTGAGAACCGTTCCTGTTATTGTGAGAAAAGCAAGAGAACAAGAAAAATTAGAAATGGCTTTGATCGAAAATATTCAGCGAGAAGATTTGAATCCTTTGGAAAAAGCTTACGCTTTTCAAAAATTAATCGACGAGTTTAATTTGACGCAGGAACAGATCGCGCAAAAAATAGGCCTGAGCCGATCTTCTGTTTCAAATATTTTGCGTTTACAGAATCTGCCTGGAGAAGTTAAAAAAGCGCTGCTAAATCGTGAGATTAATGAAGGGCAGGCGCGGGCCATTTTAGGCCTAAAAGATGAAAGAGCGCAACTCAAATTCTTGAAAAAGATTTTAAGTAATTATTTATCAGTAAGAGAGATAGAAAGAGGGGTCAAGAAAATAAAAGAAAGGCATGGCAAAATAAAAACAGACCCATTGATTTTGTCGAAAGAAGAAGCTCTCCGCGAACATTTAGGGACTAAAGTTGAAATAAAAAAAAGAGCCGGCTGCGGCAAAATTATAATCAATTTTTTTAGCGAAGAGGAATTTAATGGAATAATTAAGAAGATTTTAAAAAGATAATTTTTGGCTGAGGATAATTAGGTTTCGTTTATTAATTTAAAAAAGTGATGCCGTAACAGTGGAGAACGATTTGTTATTAACTGCGCCAGGAAGCGAGTTAAAATTTTGTTGTTTATTTTCATTTATTGACGCTTTGCGTCATTTTTTATTGCCGATTTGTATTTTTGATTTCCTAAGACAACTTCTTATTTTGTGGCGAGCGTTGCTTGTTTTAGCAAATTTTAGCCAGTCAACAGACGGCGCTTTTCGGTTTTTGTCAGTCAAAATTTCAACCATGTCCCCGTTTAAAAGTTTTGTGTCTAAACTGGCCATTTGATCGTTAATTTTGGCGCCAACACATTTATTGCCGAGATCAGTATGTACTGCATAAGCAAAATCAATGGCTGTTGAGTTTTCCGGCAGGTCAATGACATCGCCTTTTGGGGTAAAAACAAATATCCTGTTTTGAAAAACATCAATTTTTAATGTTTCGAGGTATTGTCTATTTTCTTCAAATTCTTTTTTCCATTTGGTTAGTTCGTTTACCCATTTTAAATTTTTATCTACCGGTTTTGTTGAGCCGCGTTCTTCGTAATACCAATGGGCGGCGATACCGTATTCTGCTTTTTCGTGCATTTTTTTTGTTCTGATTTGGAATTCAATAATTTCTCCGTCATCGCAGAAGACAGTAGTATGCAGTGATTGATAGCCATTTGGTTTTGGTTGAGCAATATAGTCTTTAATTCTCCCTTTGAGCGGTTTCCAGAGTTGATGAATAATTCCTAAAATCGCGTAGCATTCAGCAACTGTTTCAGTAATAACGCGAAGAGCGACTAGATCATAAATTTTTGATAGATCCTTATTCCCGCGCTGTTTTAATTTTTTGTAAATGCTCCAAAGACGTTTTGTCCGACCATGGATTGAATATATTTTTATTCCCCTTGACCCTTCATTTGAAAGAGGCTGACTTGAAAGGTCGTAGCCCAAAGGAGACCGAGTGATTGTTTTTAAAAGTTTTACTTTTATTTTTTTTAAATACTCTTCTTTTTCTTTATATTTTGGCGTTACTTCTTTTTTTAGCCATTCATATTCTTTTGGATAGAGATACTTGAAAGATTCATCTTCAAGGCGTCCTTTAATTTCTCCCATGCCTAAGCGGTTGGCAATCGGAGCATAAATTTCAAGCGTTTCAAGGGCAATGCGTTTTTGTTTTTTGGGCGGTAAAAATTCTAAAGTTTCAAGGTTATGCAGCCGGTCGGCAAATTTTATTAGAATTACTCTAATGTCCTCAGCCATGGCAATAAACATTTTACGAAGGTTTTCAAGGTAGCGCTCCATACCGCGGTATTTAATCTTGCCGAGTTTGGTAATGCCGCGGACTAAAAAAGCCACCTCTTCGCCAAAGTTGTGCTTGATATCTTTTAATGACAATTCAGGATTTTGAGGGCTTGTCTCTTCTGGAACATCATGCAAAAGTCCGGCAATAATAACATCTTGATCTAATTTCATTTCCGCCAGATTAAAAGCTGTTGCTAGAGGGTGAGCGATGTATGGTTTCCCAGAAAGTCTCTTTTGGGCGCCGTGTGCTTTTTTAGCGTATTCATAGGCCAACCTGATTAAATCTAAATCAGCGTTTGGATTGTAAGACTTGATTTTTTGAAGCAGTTCGTCGATTGTCATACACTTAAAAAGTGTAAAACAAATAAGGTATTTTGTAAAGAATTTAAGAATCAATTGCGATGAATAATAATGTTAAAATAAAAAGTGTACAAAATGCCATAGCATAATTGTCCAACTTTTTAAAATGCGATTATTTTTAAAAACTGCCTTACGCAAAGATGCGAGGCAGTCATTTTATAACATGTAACAGTGATGTACAGCGTTTTTACTCTTTATAATCACATTCTTTATTTGAACAAACAACCATGTCTTTTTTTCCGTGGACCAAAAGGCTATTGCATTTTGGGCATTTTTCGCCGGTTGGGCGCGACCAAAGGGCAAATTTGCAGTTAGGGTATCGGCTGCAGGAATAAAAGGTGCGGCCGCGTTTTGAACGGCGTTCAACTATTTCTCCCTTGCCGCACTGAGGGCAGGTTAGCCCGGTTGATTTTATAAGCGGTTTAACATTTTTACATTCCGGATATTTTGAGCAGGCTAAAAACTTTCCGTAGCGTCCAGTTTTTATAACCATTGGAGCGCCGCATTTTTCGCATTTTTCGTCAGTGGTTTCTGCCTCAGATGGTGTGGGTTTTTCGAGCGGTTTGACATTTTTGCATTTTGGGAAAGCGCTGCAGGCTAAAAACTTTCCGTAGCGTCCAGTTTTTATAACCATTGGAGCGCCGCATTTTTCGCAAATCTCTTCTGTTTTTTCTTCAGTAAGTTCTTTTTTGCTGATTTCTTGATATTTTTTATTAAGATTTTCCTTAAAGGGAATATAAAATTCTCGAATTATTGGAACCCATTCTTTTTTTCTTTGAGCAATTTCGTCTAAATCGTCCTCCATTCGAGCCGTGAATTTATAGTCAACGATCTGCGGGAAGTGCTGGACTAAAAGATCGTTTACTAAAAAAGCAATTTCTTTTGGCTTCAGGCGGCGGCCTTCGATTCTTTCAACATAGCCACGTTCAATAATATTTGAAATAGTCGGTGCGTAGGTTGACGGGCGGCCAATGCCGTGTTCTTCAAGCGCCTTAACTAGTGATGCGTCAGAATACCTGGCTGGCGGTTGAGTAAAGTGTTGGATAGGAGTTAATTTGATTAAGTCCAACGGTTCATTGACCTCGAGCGGTGGGAGGATTAATTCCTGGCTTGAACCGTAAACTTTTAAAAAGCCGTCGAATTTAATTGTTAAGCCGGTGGTTCGAAAAATATAGGAGGATATTTTAGATTTTTGATTACTGATTTCCATTTTTTTTGCTTCAATATCTGCAGTTGTGCTAATGAGCAAAGCTTCTGCCATTTGAGAAGCAATAGCCCGCTGCCAAATTAAATTATAAAGTTTATATTGACTATCGTCTAAGTGTTGTTTGATATCGTCCGGTTTTCGATTTGGATCGGTTGGCCGGATTGCTTCATGGGCTTCTTGAGCTAATTTTGATTTTGTGGCAAAACGCCGACTAGATGCGGGCAAATATTTATCGCCGAAGGACACCGAAATAAACTTGCGCGTTTCGTTTAAAAACTTTTCTGCCAGATTGACTGAATCAGTTCGCATATAAGTAATTAAGCCAATTGAACCTTCTGGACCGAGATTTATTCCTTCATACAACTGTTGGGCAATTACCATTGTTTGCTTGGCAGAAAAGCCAAATTGACGGTTTGCTTCTTGCTGCAGAGTAGAGGTTGTGAAAGGAGGCAATGGCGTCCTCTTTTTTTCTTTTTTTTGGACATCAACTACTGTATAACTTCGGCCCTCGAGGTCCTTGAGAATTCTTTCTGCTTTTTCTTTGGTGGCAATATCAAATTTATCCAAAACCGCGCCATCAATTTTATAAAGCTTGGCAATGAATGTATCAGAGTTTAGTGGGGTTGAGTAGGGTTTAGCGGGGTTGAGCAGGGTTGTTTTTTCACCATTGCTACTCCTTGCCATTCCTTGCCTAACCTTGCTTAACCTTGCTTCAATAGTCCAATATTCCTGCGGTTTAAAATTTTGGATTTCTCTTTCCCTTTCGACAATCAATCGGACGGCCACTGATTGAACGCGCCCTGCTGAAAGGCCTTTAGCAACTTTTCGCCAGAGAAAAGGGGAAAGTTCATAACCAACCAAGCGATCCAAAATCCGCCTTGCTTGCTGAGCATTGACTAAATTTAAATCAATAGAGCGCGGATTTTTTATTGCTTCAAGGACTGCTTCGCGCGTGATCTCATGAAAGGCGATTCGTTTGATTTGCTCTGCTTTTGGTTTTAAAATTTGAGCAAGGTGCCAGGCAATTGCTTCGCCCTCTCTGTCTTCGTCAGTGGCAAAATAAACATTTTTTGCTTTTTGAGACGCTTTTTTAAGGTTGTTTACGATTTTTTGATTTTTGCGCGGGACGACATAATGCGGCTTAAAATCATGTTCAATATCAATCCCCATCTCATACTCCGGCAGGTCACGGACATGGCCAAAAGAAGACTCAACCTTAAAGTCTTTTGTTAAAAATTTTGAAATTGTTTTTGCTTTTGTAGGGGATTCGACGATAACGAGGTTCATAAATATAGTAACGCGTAACCCGTAACCAGTAACCCGTAATTTTAAAATTGTACGCGTTACTCGTTACCCGTTACTGGTTACTTCGCTAGCACATAGTTCATCCCTCCAAGATTCTTTACTTTCCCTTTCATTTCCATAATCGTAAGTGTACTATTTGTTTTTTGGACGTCAAGTCCTGAAAGGGCAATGAGTTTGTCAATATGGACAGGCTCAAAAGAAAGAAATTGTAGAAGTTTTGCTTCTTCTTGGCTTTCTGGAACAATTTTTTGAGATTGAATAAAATTTGTTACTTGAGTAAGATTTAAAGTTTCTAAAATATCAGTCGCTTTTGTCACCGGTTTGGCTCCCATTTTTATTAAATTATTTGGACCAATTGAGGCAGGGCTATAGATGCTGCCTGGAACGGCAAAAACTTCGCGGTTTTGGTCAAGGGCGTATTTAGCGGTAATTAAAGCGCCTGATTCTTCTGCTGCTTCAACGACTAAAGTCCCAAGTGAAAGCCCAGAAATGATTCTGTTGCGGTGAGGGAAATATTGAGGCATGGCAAGAGTGCCAATTGGATATTCTGAAATAATAGCTCCTCCATTTTCAGCGATTTTTGAAGCTAAATATCGATTTTGAGAAGGGTAAATACTTGCTGTATCAATACCAGAGCCCAAAACAGCGATTGTTTTTGCACCAGAGGCAAGAGCTGTTTGATGGGCGACTGTATCAATACCCAAAGCCATACCGCTTACAATTGTAATTCCATTTAAAGCGAGTTCTCGCACTAGGTCTTCTGTAACTTGCTTGCCGTAATTTGTAATTTTTCGAGTCCCAACTATGGCAATGGAAAATTTTTCTTCTTTTTCTAAAGTCCCTTTATAATAAAGAAGGGCTGGCGGATTCCAAATTTCTTTGAGTAGGGAGGGGTAGTTTTCATCTTTTATTGTGACAACTTTAATGTTTTCTTTTTTTAATTCTTCTAACTCTCGGTCCGGATTAATTTCTTGCTTTTTGATAAAAAATTCCTGGATTACGTTTTCTTCCAGACCAGCTTTAATTAAATCAATGGAAGAAGCCTGCCAGGCTTCTTCCATTGAAGAGAAATAATTTAAAAGTTTTAAAAGCCTTACTGAGCCAATTTTAGGAAACCGAGAAAAAGCTATCCAATATTTTAAACCATTTTGAGTTGCCATACTTTTAGAGAAGTTATCAAGATAAAAGAAATAAATTAAGGTGCGAATAAAGCAATACAACACCTGATGTCAAATTTCTATTTCTAATAGATTAAATGTCAAAAGAAGTTAGGAGTCGGGCATCCGAGAAAATTATTCTTGACGATGATAATTAAATTTGTTAAGATGTAGTATTAAGAAAACAACGATTGTGTTCGTGCCTCTGCTCGCCAGCGGTGAAAACGATGGTCACCCCTCCTGACCTAGTAAGTAACCACAAGTTAAAGTTTTTTCCGTTTTCGGAACGGACTTTACGCTGGCGGGCAGTGATATGGGCATAAACCAAAAATTAAAAACCAAAAACCAAAAATACAAACTTAAAAACCAATAAACTGAAAAATTGAGAAACTGAGAAACTCTATCGATTGAACTGGTTCATCGCTTTTTCCACACTTTCTTCCAGGATCACGGCAACCGCATCGGTTGCTTTTTTTATTGTCTCGGCTAGAATTTTTTCTTCGCTTTTGGTAAATTTTTGCAAAACGTACTTTGCCGCGTCAAAATGCGGCGGCCGTGTTTTCGGTCCAACACCGATTTTCAAACGAACAAAATTTTGTGTGCCAAGCGCGGTGATAATAGACTGCACGCCTTGATGGCCGCCGGAAGAGCCGTCTTTTTTTATTCTGATTTTCCCGAGCGGAAGGTCGATGTCGTCGTGAATGACAATTAAATTTCCAATTTCCAATTTCCGATTTCCGATTATTTTTTTAACAGCCTGGCCCGAATCGTTCATAAATGTTTGCGGTTTTGCTAGAATAATTTTTTCATCATTTATTGTTCCTTCTGCTATTTCAGCATTGAATTTTTTATTAAACTTCCAATCAGAAAAATTGTTAATTGTTAATTGTAAATAGTTAATAGTTAAAAAACCGGCATTATGTCGCGTTTTTTCATATTTTTTTCCTGGATTTCCGAGACCGGCGATGAGTCGCATGTTTGTATGGTATAGCAGGGTGTAGCAGGGATTAGCATAGTATAGCAAGGGATTTAACCCCTGCCGAACCCTGCTAAACCTTGCTCAACCCTATTTTTTAATCTGTCTTACTTCGACCTTAATCGGCGTGCCGAGAAAGTCAAACTGTTCGCGCAATCTTTTTTCAATAAATTTTATAAAAGCATCTGGAATGGCTTCTTTAGATGTGGTGATTAATTGGAATTTTGGCGGAGCAGTCGCAGTTTGTGTTAAATCAATAATTTTTGGTCTTTCGCTGATTTTCTTTTTGCGGTGAACAATAGCCCAGTGTTTGACAAGAGTTATTTTTAAAAATTTTTCTAATTCTTCTGGCTTTAAAAGTTTATTTCGTTCTTTATTTATTTCTAAAATTAAATCTAAAATTTTTTTTACTTTTTCTCCGGTTTTGGCTGAAATGAATAAAATCGGCGCCCAGTCAAGAAATGGGAAAAAACGGCGATAGTACAATGTGAATCTGTTTATGGTGGCAGATTCTTTTTGCGAAACAAGATCCCATTTATTAGCCAGGATAATCAAACTGGCATTTGTTTTTAAAATTAATTCAGCCAAATGTTTATCTTGGGCTGTGAGCGGTTCTTGCGTTTCGGTAACAAAAAGAACAATGTCTGAACGTTCAATAGCTGCGATGCTTCTTTTAACACCCATTTTTTCTAAACCCGGTTTTATCTTGGCTTTTTTTCTGATGCCGACTGTGTCAATTAAAAGAAGCGGCTGATCTTTATATATAAACAATGTGTCTTGCGGTTCGCGGGTGGTAAAAGGAATTTCGCTAACCAAAACTCTTTCTTCGCCCAAAAGCGAATTTAGTAAAGAAGACTTGCCAACATTTGGTTTGCCGATAATCGCAACTTTTATTGGCGGGCGTGAGATGGTAGGCGGTGTTTTTTTTATCTCAATCGTTTTTAAAATAGCCGTGGCTTGGTCAAGGAGGTCTCCTGCGCCGGCTCCGGTTACTGCCGAAACCGGCAACGGTTTTCCAAAATTCAGTCTAAGCCATTGTTTCTCTTCTGCCTTTATTTGGAGGACGGCGTTGTCTGCTTTATTGCCGACTAAAATTACTGGTTTTTTCAATTTTTTTAAAAATTTAGAAATTTTTATATCGTCTGGGAGAAGCCCGGCTTTTAAATCAACTAAAAAGAATATTAAATCCGCTTTTGCTACAGCAATATCAACTTGCTTTTTAACTTCTCTGGCTATAATTTTTCCAATAGCGATGTCTTCTAAGCCGCCGGTGTCAACCAAAATTAAATCTTGGCCGCGCCAGATGGCGTGGCCATAATTTCTATCCCTTGTTGTCCCAGCTATAGGGGAAACCAAAGCTTTTGGTTTTTCAATCAAACAGTTAAAAAGGGTAGATTTTCCTACATTAGCTCTGCCGACAATCGCAATAGAAGGTGTTTTTTTAGAAATAATTGGCATTTTCTCCAAGAATAATGAGAAAATCAATTTTAGTTTTTGAATCTATAAAATTTGTTTTATCTAAAATAGTTATTTCAGAAGGGGTGAATGAACTTAAAAGCCAAGTTGGAATACTTACTGAGATATCAGCACCAAGCTTTTCCTTCAAAAAAGTAAGTTCGTCAAGGCGCTGACCTTTTGTTAAGTCGTAGATTAGAGTTTTTTGATAGTTTTGTTTTTGGGCGTTGCCGATTTTAACAACTTCATAACCTATTTTTTCAAGTTCTTTAGCAGTATTTGCCGCAAGACCATTTTTCTTTGTTCCGTTTTGAATTTCTACTCTTATAAGGGGTTTTGCTTCAGGCAGAGCGGTTTGGTTTTTAAGTTCAAAAATATTTTGGGCAAGAGACTGAAGTTCGCTAAAATCCCCAGTTCGCGTGACAAGGACATAAGCGCCGTCAATATTGGTTGCGTAGAGAGGGGAGTTAGGACTGTCATCTAAGACCTGATTAATGATTTCTTTGTTTTCAATATCTTTAATGATTTTGGCAAAGCGAAGCGCTTCCCAGATTTCAAAATCGGTTTTTACATTTTCTTGGTATCCTGAATATATTTTGTAAATTTTTTGCGGGTTTGCTAAGGTGCTTAAAGACAAAATTTTTTCTTTTAAAGCCAAGATAACTTTTTGCTGCCTTTTGCTTCTCGCGAAATCAGAACTTTCGCCGTTGGTTCCGTGTCTTGAGCGGACAAATTTTAAGGCAGTTTCCCCGTCCATAATTTGCCAGCCTTTTTGAAATGAAACAGTCTGATATTTAAAATCAGAAGTTGGATAACTATAATCAGTAAAACTTCTTTCGACATAAATTCCTACGCCTCCTAAATCATCGATGAGTTTTTTAAATCCGTCAAAATCAACTCTGACATAATAATGTATGGGAATCTCAAAAACTTGGCTAATGATATTTTTAGTAAATTCTCCGCCGCTGCCGCGGTTTGCCAGCTCTCCAAAAACGTTTGCATTATTAATTTTTCGCCAGCCATAGCCCGGGATAGGGACAACCATGTCGCGGGGGATAGAAAGCATGGCTATTTTTTCTTTTGGTTTGACGCTGACTAAAATGATGGTGTCAGTTAAGTAAGTACCCTCATGCCCAACGCCGCCCATTCCTAAAAGCAGAATATTTATGCGTCCTTCTTTTTCGCCCCTGATTTCTTTGTCAGAACTTCTTATCAGGAGGCCGATTTTCCCAAAAAAATTTATTTTTTTCTCAACCCATTGCGTAAGTTCTTCTCCTGAGGTTGGGACACCAATTTTGAAAAAGCTTTTTGCAAAAATTAAATTATAGAAAAATAAAAGAGTTAAAATAGAAAACACGGCAATAAATCCGCTGCCGTAAAATTTTCTTCTTGGTTTTTCTATCTTTTCTTTTTCCTCTAAAAGATTGATTTTCATTAATGATTAGACCTTAACTGTTTAGTTTTATGAGATTATTAATAATCCTACGAAATTACGAAAATGCGAAATGGGCAGATATTAAAATTTTAATATTTAATACCAAACGATTTTTTGATTTTTGGTTTTGATTCAATTATCATCCATTAATTTTTTAATTGTACAACAAAAATAAAAATTACTCAAAAATAAGGGCGCATTATTTTAAAATAAAATATGTCCGCAAAATTGTTTTAAAGTCATAAAGGGTGAGCGTAATCCAAGTTTTCTATTTTTGATTTTTGGTTCTTTAGTTTTTCTGTTTTTGACGCCCTATTTTGTGTCTCGGATTATTTTAGAATAAAAGGTTGCATTTTATAATTTTTTTATGTTATAATAAATTATAATAAAAATTGTTTTAGCCGCGTTGTTTATATTACAATTGGACGATTAGCTCAGCGGAAGAGCACTTTTACTCCGCACCTTTTATTAGGACGCGTAGCTCAGTTGGTTAGAGCATTCGGTTCACATCCGAAAGGTCGTCCGTTCGAATCGGACCGCGTCCATGATAAAAGGTGCGGGGCATGGGCATTGCAGGGGTCGCTGGTTCAAATCCAGCATTGTCCATTGATTAGAAAATTTTTTAAATTATGTCTAAATTTTTTTCTCAAGACAAAAAAGGACAAATTGGTTTTGAACTAACAAGCGAAAACCGATTAAAGAAAATTATTTCGTATATTATAGAAATAGTTAAGGTTATTTTAGTCTCTCTGGCAATCATTGTTCCAATTCGTTATTTTTTGATCCAGCCGTTTTATGTTAAAGGCGCTTCTATGGAGCCAAATTTTTATGACCATGAATATTTGATTATTGACGAGATAAGTTATCGATTTAATGAGCCTAAGCGCGGAGACATTATTGTTTTCAAATATCCAAAAGATAAAAGCCAATATTTTATTAAAAGGATAATAGGACTTCCAAACGAAAAAATTGAAATTTCAAACGAAAAGATAATAATTTACAATGAAGAAAATCCAAAAGGCATGGTGATAGATGAACCTTACTTAGAAGAAGGTTTAAAAACGCTGGGGAATCAAACAGTTAATTTAGGCCCTGAGGAATATTTTGTTTTGGGCGACAATCGACTCTCAAGTTATGATTCGCGGAGTTTTGGTCCGATCCAGCGCAAATTAATTGTTGGTAAGGTTTGGATTAGGGGATGGCCATTTAATAAAATTAAGGTTTTTGAGGCGCCGCAGTATAATTTTTAAGGTGTGTAATGAGGTAAATTATATTTTGATAAGACGACACGAACCCTACAAACTTTACTTAATCTTATATGGCAAGGAAACCAAAAATTAAAAAAGCAAAGGAAGTTAAAAAGGCAAAAAAAACAAAAGCTTTAATTTCAAAAAAACCAGTTGTTCAAAAAGAACTCCAGACTTTGCGCGGGATGAAAGATATTTTACCTGGAGAGCAAAAATATTGGTTCTTTCTCCAAAGAAAAGCCGAAAAATTTTTTATAGGGAGCGGTTTTTCTAAAATTGATGTCCCTATTTTAGAAGCAAAAAATCTTTTTGTTAGGGCTGTTGGTACCCATACCGACATTGTGGAAAAAGAGATGTTTTCTTTTGTTGATTTAGGAGGTGAAGAAGTTTGCTTAAGACCTGAAGCGACTGCTTCTATTGCTCGGGCTTACATTCAGCACGGAATGATTAATTTGCCTCAGCCAGTAAAACTTTATTACTATGGGCCAATGTTTAGACACGAACGGCCTCAGGCCGGCAGACTTCGCCAATTTTGGCAGTTAGGTTTTGAAATTTTAGGCGACGGCCATCCTGCGGTTGACGCAGAAACAATTATTTTGGCTTTTAATTTTTGTAAGGAATTGGGACTAAATACCTCTGTCTCAATAAATAGTATCGGCTGTTCTTCCTGCCGGTCTAAATACACTGCCGAACTAATAGATTATTATCAGACAAAGAAAAAGTTAATTTGTGATAGTTGTAAAAAAAGATTGACTAAAAATCCTTTACGGCTTTTGGACTGTAAAGAAGAAAAGTGCCAAAGTGTAAAAGAAGAGGCTCCTCAAATAGTTGATTGGCTGTGCGAAGAATGCAAAAGCCATTTTGTTAAGGTTTTAGAATATTTAGATGAAATTGGCATTCCTTATAATTTAAACCCTTACTTGGTCCGCGGTCTTGATTATTACACTCGAACTGTTTTTGAAATTATTTCTGAAGAAAGAGAAGAGGAAAAACAGGATTCTTTAGGCGGCGGAGGGCGTTATGATGATTTGATAAAATTTTTAGGGGGCAGGCCGACCCCTGCTTGCGGATTTGCTTTTGGGGCAGAAAGAATACTTCAAGTAATAAAGAAAAAAAATTTGCCAATACCTGAACTTGAGAAACCAATGGTTTTTTTAGCTCAGTTGGGGGAGGCCGCTCGGCGAAAAATTTTAACGCTTTTTGAAGAGTTAAGAAAAGAGGGTATTTATCCTGCTTCTAATCTTTCTAAAGATGGGCTTAAACCGCAATTGGAATTTGCTAACAAATTGGGAGTAAAATTTGTTCTGCTTTTGGGGCAAAAAGAAGTGACTGATGGAACTGCTATAATAAAAGATATGGAAAGCGGAGCGCAAGAGGTTGTTAATTTCAAAAAGGCGGCTTTTGAGATTAAAAAGAAGTTAGCGAATGTTTAATTTAACACACGAGGCGGTGAGTGTAACAAAATGACAGCATCTTGCGCTGTTGTGATGAGGTTGACCGAGCCGTTTAAAAAGGTTAAAATTTTATAATTATAATTAATTTTCAATTTAAAATTTGAAAGTGAGGTGACCACCTTGGGACAAGAAGTTAAACGAAAACAAGGAGAAACTTTTGAGAGTTTGCTTCGCCGGTTTTCGAGAAAGGTTTTAAAAAGCGGCAGGCTAATCCAAGCCAAGAAAGTAAGATTTCATGAACGCCAAAAAAGCCGCAATTTGTGTCGCGAGAGTGCTCTGCGGCGGCTGAAAGTAAGAGCCAAGAGAGAATATTTAAAGAAAATCGGCAAATTAAAAGAAGAATAATCAAAATTTAAAATTCAAATCATAAGCAATTTAATGCTCAAAGAAAAAATTGAAAGCGATTTAAAGCAAGCCTTGAAAGAGAAAAACCAAGCCGTAATTTCTACTTTACGGCTGCTTAATGCTGCTATTTTAAACGCAGAGATTGCCGCGATGCGAAAAGAGTTCACTGATGAAGATGTTTTAAAAGTTATCTCTCAAGAAGTCAAAAAGCGTAAAGATTCAATTGAGGAGTATAAAAAAGGCAAGCGAGAAGATTTAGTGGCAAGGGAGGAGGCTGAACTCGAAATTTTAAAAAGATATCTGCCAAAAGAATTGAGCGAAGAAGAAATTAAAATGATTGTTGAAAAAAAGGTAAAAGAATTAGGCGCGACTGGTCCCGAAGATTTTGGAAAAGTGATGGGCGCGGTGATGAAAGAAGTGGCTCGAAGGGCAGGAGGAGCAGTGGTTGGGAAGATTGTGAGAGAAATATTGAAGAAATAAAATTTGTGGAATCATGAAACAGGAATTAGGAATTATGGTTTTAAAATTATTTCCATAATTCTTAATTCATAATTCCTGATTCAAAATTATCCATGGAGAAGAAAAAGAAAATTTTGAAAATTTTCTTGGTACTGTTTTTATTCACGGCCAGTTTTTTATTTATTCAAACCATTTTCGCTCAAGAACTTGGTATTAATGCAGTTGGTGAAGAAATCACTTTGCCCGGAGAGGACCCGCGGATTATTGCTGCCCGAATTATTAGGGCAGCTTTAGGTTTTTTAGGAATTATTGCCTTAATAATTGTTTTGTACGGCGGTTTTGCCTGGATGACCTCAGCCGGCAATGAAGAACGGATTGCAAAAGCGAAAAAGATTTTAACTAATGGTTTAATTGGTTTAATTATTATTGTCTTTTCTTTTGGTATTACTCAGTTTGTTTTAAATAAACTAATAGAAGTAACAGGCGTGCTTGGGCCCGGCATTCCCGGCGGTCCATCAGTTGTTGAGCAACTTTCTAGTTCTTTAGGTAATGGAATAATTGAAAGTCATTGGCCAGCCCGCGGCGCGACTGGCGTTAGCAGAAATACAAAAATTATTGTTACTTTTAGAGAATCAGTAACGCGCGAAAGCATCATAACCAATTATAATGATAACGGCACACCTGATAATTTGGCTGATGATTGGGGTGGTTTGAACAGCGAGAATGTAAAAATTTATAAATCAATTGACGGAGAAATCAACGCATTGGCAGATAACCAAGTTAAAGTGATGTTTACTTCTGACTTGAAAACTTTTGTTTTTGATCCAGACGATCTTTTAGGCAGTCCTTCAGAAAACATTTGGTATACAGTGGCTCTGAAGCCAGGTATTCGGAAATCCGATGGTTCTGACGCCTTTGTCGGCGCTTTTCGCGGCGGTTACCTTTGGGATTTTGAAGTAAGCACTTTTGTTGACACAACCCCGCCGCAAGTTGAGAGCGTCTGGCCAAATGAAGGAGATACAGTGGCGCGAAATGCCCTAATTCAAATTAATTTTGACGAGGCAATGGACCCGACAACAGTTACCGGAGAATGGCCAACATTTTTTGATAAGATTGAAGTTAAAAAAGCCGATGGCAGTCCAATTTCTGGGCGATGGTCAATCGCTAATCAATACAAGACAGTGGAATTTATAACTAATGATAAATGCGGAACAAATTCATGCGGTGGAGATGTTTTTTGTTTGCCGGGTGATGAAAGAATTGACGTTTTGATTTTGGCCGCAACCTTGAGTGAGTCGCCGCCAGAGGCTCTTTGGCCTTATGATGGGGTTACTGATGCAGCTGGCAATTCTTTGGACGGCAACAAAGATGGTACAGCGCAAGGGTCAGATTTGGATGAAATTTCAGGAGTTGATAACTTTGGCCTTTCTTTTAGCACTAACAACACAATTGATTTAGCCCCGCCAGAAATTGAAAATGTCAGTCCTTCTCCAAACACATCAGGTGCGGCCTTTAATGTGCCGGTTGAAATGTTTTTTTCGAAGATAATGAGCATTGGTAGTTTTAATTCAGAAAACATAATTTTGGAGGATAATCAAAGGGACGAATGCGCTGTTTGGTTTTATTTAGGTGGAATAAATTTGAAAGAAGATGGTACGCCGGTAGATTCTCCTGACGATGTGGCAGCCAAAACAAAGGCCGCGATTTATCATGGGAATTTTATTCCAACCGGCGGAACTTGTGCTGATGGTAATTTGGTTAGTCCAGAAACAGTCATGTATTATCCTCGCGTTACCCATGGCGTAAAAGATGTTTATCAAAACTGTTTTTTTGAGCCGGAAGGGCCAGGAGGGGGAAAAAAGTGTATTGTTGGACCAGATGGGAATCTTCCGCCGGGATGCGAGCCGTGGAAATAAAGTTATTGAATTATGAATCTGGAATTTGGAATCAGGGTAATTTTTGAAAATCCTGATTCATGATTCATAATTCCTGATTCAAAATTATCCATGGAGAAGAAAAAGAAAATTTTAAAAATTCTCTTGGTGCTGTTTTTATCTGCGGTTGGTTTTGTATTTGTCCAATCCGTTTTTGCTCAAGAACTTGGTATTAACGAAATTGGCGAGGAAATTGCTCTGCCGACTCAAGATCCAAGGATTGTTGCTGCCCGAATTATCCGGGTTGCTTTAGGATTTTTAGGAATTGTTGCTTTTGCCATTGTTTTGTACGGCGGTTTTGTTTGGATGACAGCCGCCGGCAATGAAGAACGAATCGCAAAAGCTAAAAAGGTTTTAACAAGCGCAGTAATTGGTCTTGTAATTATTATTTTTGCTTTTAGTATTACTCAATTTGTTTTAAATAGATTAATGGAGGCGACTGGCGCGTCGCCCGGAGGTGAGGTCGGCCCAGGGATTCCTCCAGGAGGTGAGCCAGGCCTGCCGGTTGAGGCTTTTGTTGTCAGGAGCATTAGTCCGTCTGGCAGCCTTCCAATTCGCAATGTTACAGTTAGAGTTGTTTTTAATCGAAATGTTGATTTAGCAAGTTTAGAAGCGCCTGGCAATTTCACAGTTAAAAAATCTGCTGACCAAAGTTTGGTCGATGGTTTAATTTCTGTTTCAGACAATGTTGCAGAGTTTTCTCCAGTTGCTCTCTGTCCGCCGCCAAATGATGATAAAAAATGTTTTGAAGAAAATACAGAATATATTGTTGAACTAACTACTGAGGTACGAAGCTCCGACGGTCGAGCTTTAGTTTGTGGCGGCTTGGCGCCTTCCTGCCAGACTTCTTTTACAACCGGCAGTTTGGTTGATGTCAGAGGACCTGAAGTTGAAATTACTCAACCTGATTCTGGTCAATCGGTCAGTGCTGATGCAGTCGTTGAAGTTGGAGGGCGAGCAACTGATGATGCAGGTATTTCTTATTTAGAGTTTATGGTTGATGGAAATCGGTTTGCCACTGATTCGCCAACTGGTTCACCCCGCGAATTCAGCGGAAAAGCCGACTGGGATACAACCGGCATAACGCTTGGTTCGCGGCATACCCTGGCAGTGAAAGCATACGATGTTGACGCAAACAGCGCTACTTCATCTGGCGTAGAAGTAGTAGTTCGGGCAGCTCATTGTTTTAATAATTTGCAGGATGCTGATGAAACTGGCCGCGACTGCGGCGGAGCTGACTGCGGCGCCTGCCAAGGAGCAAGTTGCACTTCTGATTTTGATTGCGCCGGCGGTCACTGCGAGAACGGTGTTTGCACAAATTTGCCGGTCATTACAAGCGTCCAGCCAGATAATGGTGCGCCAGGAAATTATATTACAATTTTTGGTCAATATTTTGGGAGCAACCCTGGAAAGGTTGTTTTTTTAGGCGGTGAAGGCGAAGGAGATGACAAAGTTGCTCCGCTTGCCAGCTGTCGACTGCCATGGCAAGACAATCAAATTGTTGTTGCTGTTCCAGAAGGCGCGGTCAGCGGGCCAATTAAAATTGAAGAGGGAACAACGCAAAATCATTACACTGACCAAACAAACGACGGTCGCGGACCATTTTTGCCAGATTTTAATGTCAATGAAACAGTTAGACCTGGTCTTTGTTCTGCAGAGCCAGCAAGCGCTCCCTTTAAGGCTGAAGTTACTTTGACTGGTATAAATTTTGGTTCTGAACGAGGCGACGGCGAAGTAACCTTTGGCGGAACAAGAGCCGAACGAATTATAAATTGGACGAATACTTCAATTTTATCAACCGTGCCAAACATTGTTCCTGGCCTTGTTTCTCTTCAAGTTTCAAAAGCAGGCGAAACAAGCAATCCAGTTAATTTTCAAGTAACGCCGGTTGCCGAAGGACCAAAAATTTTGCGTTTTGAGCCAGAGTCAGGGCCGCCTGGAGAATATGTGACAATCTATGGTTCAAATTTTGGCACAGCAATAGGGCAGGTCTTTTTTAAAGATGCAGAAGGCAGAGATATTTTAGCAGCCACAGATTTTCCAGCCCTTTGCAGGGCAAATTGGTGGAAGAATGACTCAGTAGTTGTTAAGGTTCCAACCGGAGCAATAAGCGGGGTTTTGAAATTGGTAACTTCAGTTGGTTTAAGCGATGATACTTCTGATTTAAGTCCATCGCAGTTTGAAATAACCGCCGGCTCGCCAAAGCCAGGCCTTTGTTTGTTAGAACCAGACAATGGTCCAGAAAATTTGCAAGTTAATCTTTATGGCGAAAGATTAGGAGCAGCTGGATTGGTCAAATTTTGGCAGGATAAAACTGCTTCAACAACTACTTGGAATGAAACGCAAATTACTGCTTTTGTCCCATCCGGTGCTGCAACTGGTCCAGTTAGTGTTACTGTTGAGGGACAAAAAAGCAATGATTTAAATTTCACGGTTCGCGACTGCCGTCAAGTTGGTTGTCCGGCCGGCCAAGAGTGCTGCCGCGATGGAACTTGCGCCATAAGCCCGCCGGAAGGACCTGGTTGTTTTGCCCTGGCCGGGCGGGGTTATTATTTCTGGCAGTTTTCAACCGGCGAAATTCCAGTTTATCCGCAGGTTGTTGAAGAATGTAGTGGCCATCCGCCTGACAATCCTTCGCCAAGTCCAACGCCTTGGGATGCAAGAGGCCAAACTGAGGTTTGCGTAAATGCAGTAATTTCTGCCAGATTTACCACAAAAATTGATTTGGCAACTTTAAATTTAGACAATGTCCAAGTTTATAAATGTACGGGAAGCGAGCCAATTCCTTGCGCTGCTTTAGCCCCATCATCAGTTTCTGGTAGTCTTACTTCTTTGAATTTGGGACCGCCAACAAATCAGGCAAGAGTTGATTTTACGCCAAGTGGAATGTTTGAACCAAACAGTTGGTATCAAATTACTTTAAAAGACGGGATAACAAGTGTTAATGGTTTTCGTTTAGACGGCGACAGAGACGGTCGTGAAGGCGGGGATTATGTTTTTAAATTTAAGACAAGAGCCAGCTCGGATTTGTGCAAGGTTGGCTGGCTTGGCGTTCAGCCATATCAAAGAACAGCCGAAGAAGAGGGCGAACTAATTGCTTATAAAGGCGATACTTTAGCAGTTGGCGATTTTTGCCTTTTGCTTGATTCAAGCGATTATTCATGGAATTGGGAAGTTCGTGATCCAGCCAGTCGCGGTTTGCTCTTTGCAACGGTTGAGGGCGGATATACTTTAGATGAAAACGGCAATAAAGTTTCTTCAACCCAAGATAAAGCAGTGGCAGAGGCTCATCTTGAAACAGGCCCTACGCCGGTGCGTGTTACTGGGGAAATTCGGGCTGAAGGAAAGTTTAGTTATGGTGAATTAACGATTGATTTTACTGATCCAAAAATTGTAGAAAAATGGCCTGACTGTCAAGAGGCATGTATTAATGCGGCAGTTGGCGCAAGATTCAATACAAAAATGAAAGCAACAACTCTTAATACAGATAATGTTAAACTTTATCTTTGGAAGTGCGGCAATGGCATACTTGAGCTGGGTGAAGATTGTGATGATGGAAACGCTCTTTCAGGCGACGGCTGCAGCGCAAGTTGTTTAAATGAGGGAACGCAAGAGTGCACTGACCCAGCAACTCAACTTAACTGCTGCAAAAACGGCCGGCAGGAAATTGGCGAAGATTGTGATGGCGTGCCATTCCCAACTGGCTGCGGCGCAAGTTGTTTAAACGTGGGAACTGCTTCGCCAACTTGTGGCAACGGCCAAATTGATGAAGGCGAAGATTGCGACGACGGCAATACCCAATCAGGCGACGGCTGCAGCAATGCTTGCTTAAATGAAGGAACTGCTGATTTAGCGCCAGTTTCTATTAATCCTTTTTATCAAGAAATTGACCGAAGATATGAACTTGATTTTAGGCCTTTAGATAATTTGACTCCAAATGCTTGGTATCGGGCTATAATTTCTGGTAATGCGGAAAGCAGAAGCGGGGTAAAATTGACTGGTTTGAATTATGACGCTGATAAAAATGGGAAAATTGATTCTTATTCTTGGGCATTTAAAACAAAAAATGACGCGACTGCCTGTTCTGTTGACCATGTTGAAGTCAGACCAGAGAGCGTTCGGTTAACTTATGTTGGCGCAATGCAAGATTATGCTTCAGCCCCATTTGGCATGCCAGACCAATGTAATCCTAATGGTCAAGAATTAAGAGCCATGGATTACAATTGGGCTTGGAGTTCAGAAAAAACAGAAGTCGCAACTGTCACCAATAATAATAATTATCCAAAGTGCGGCAACAGCGTTCGCGAATTTGGCGAGGACTGTGATGATGGAAATGTAAATTCAGGGGACGGCTGCAGTAATATCTGCTTAAACGAAGGTTCGCAATTAATTTGCGGCAACAGACGCCTTGATATTGGCGAGGACTGTGACGATGGTAATAACCGTTCAGGCGACGGCTGCAACAATCGCTGTTTGAATGAGGGTTCAATTGCCGGCGGCTCGGTCTGCGGAGATTTTGTTCGAGAAAAAGGCGAGGACTGCGACGATGGAAACACAAATTCAGGTGATGGCTGTTCTAACACTTGTTTGAATGAAGGAACAGTGACTGATAATTTTGTTGACCCATTTCAAGAAGCAAGAACAGTTGGTCTGGATCCTCAAGATGTGGCAGCCGGGCAGACAGAAAGTAGGACAGAAATTAGAGCCAGAGTTCAAGACAAAACAGGAAAAAGTGATTTAACAATGGTCTGCGGTTATGGTCCTTCTAAACCTTGCCCGGATCGTCCGCCGGATTTGGGTGTTGGAACTGATTCTTGCTGCTATCAAAAACCAAAAGTTGAAACTTGCGATCCTTCAGGCGCAACTAATGTTTGCTCATCTGGGGCGCAAAATGTCTGCCGCAACGCAAAAATCACAATTAAATTTGATCAAGAAATGGACGCAAACTCAATTGCCGGGAATATTATCATTGCTGGAAATTATTCAACTTGTCCTCAAGGCGCCACAGAAATTGCGAAAGTAAGCGGAGGTTTTGCGCGGCGGACAAAATGGTGTGTCGGCGGAGATGTGGCAAGAATTACCACTTCTTCTCGGACTATTGAAGAGCCGGCTGGCAGTGGAGAGTTCAAAACAGTTGTTGATGTTTATTTAACAAAACTTTTGGACGAAGGAAGGGAGTACATGATAATTGTTAGGGGTGACAATGAAGGGACAGAAGAAGTTGAGGGAGTAAAAAGTAAAAAGGGCGTTGCCTTGGGCCAATTAAATTTTGATTTCAATGACGGAGGAAGAATTTATAAAAGTTTTGCTTGGACTTTTACAACTAGCCCTGATATCTGCATTTTGGAAAAAGTTGTCATTAACCCAAGTTTCCATTTGTTTACAAAGCCAGAAACATATTCATTTACTGCCGAAGCCCAAGATTGGCGCGGCAGGCCAATTTCTCCGATTTCTCAGGTTTATGACTGGTCATGGGCTTGGGCTTCAAATATTGTTGATGGCAGCGGAGAAGACATTGTTTCAATTACAAATAGTGATAGTCAAACTCAAACTGCCACAGCCCAAAATAGAAATGGCGAAGAAGTGATTTCTGCGACTGCGACAATGATTACAGATGAGGTTTTGACTCCGAGCACAGTTGGTAAAACAAAAACTGGTTATGCTGATGTTACAGTTTTCATTTGCGAAAATCCTTGGCCTTCAATTGATGAATTTTATAAAGATGGCGGATATAAAGATAGTAATTATAATTTTAAAACTTATTTCTGCCGCGACCGCGGTGAGTTTGGTACGAGTGATGATTTGCCTGCTTTCGGTACGCCAGTGATTAATGATCTCACGGACCGTACTAAGGGCGACGACCTTTTAAGAGAATATTTCTTTTTCCTAAAAGGGAAATATTGTAGTCTTTCGCTTACTCCATGCGATGGAGCATTTGGCGCATGTCCGGCTGGAGCAGGTGAGTGTCGGCCAACGCCTGATGCAATTGGCATCAGAATTTATGGAAATGCAGATCACTCGCCGCTTACTGAGTGGGCAAAAAAACAAGGTTTGGTTTTTGCCAGTCCTGAATCAATTGAAGTTGATGGATACGAGGCAATTCGCGACGGCAGAACAGTTTATGTTCTGGCTGCCAATGATACAGAAGCAAGAAAAGAAGGAGGAATCAAAGGAGGGGGAGGAAGCAAAGGAGGCGGGAGCACACTTTACACAAATGTTTATTTGATTTCTTACTCTGACCGGGCAAATCCTGACACAGTAAATATTTATAATCAACTTTTAAATAATTTGAGGTTTAATATTAATCTTACAAATTCCCGGCTTTGCAAACAGGGAGGAAATCAAGTCAAACTTTGCGCTGGCGATTTAAATGTAGTTTGTACAGACGACCAAGATTGCCAAGACAAAGGCCCATGCAATGTTTTAGTTAATTGTTCTCGCGACATAGATTGTCCGCAAGCGACCAATGTTTGCGACGCGCCAAAAGATAAATTAGTCCGTGATGTAGAGAGAATTCTTGATTTGCAAAAAATTGCTGGACTTCTTGAAAGTTACAAAAATAGAGTTGGCTATTATCCAAAACTTGAAGCAGGGACATATATTCGCGCTCTAACTGCCAGCGTTTGGGGTTCTTGGGCAGGAGTTTTGGGCAATGAACTTGGTCAGGCCTTGCCAACTGACCCAATTAATAAAATTGTTGGCTGTGATGAAGCAGGCTATGACCCAGTGACTTGCTGGAATGTTGACGATGGAAAATATAAGTGTCCTCAGGGCTCGCACATTTATCAATACAAATTTAATCCAACTTCTGGAAGTTATAAATTGCAGAGCGACTTTGAATACAGCGGAGATAGAACACTTTGGAAAAACGATTTGTCAAGCAAATTTGAAATTGAAAATGTTTGTACAGGGGCAGTGATGCAAAATGAAGGGGTTTGCGGCGACGGCGTGATAAACGGGACGGAGCAGTGTGAAGTTGGAATGACAAAATATTGCAGCGGCACTTCGCCGCCGCGCGGATGCACAACTGATGCTGACTGCGATGGCGGCGTGAGTTGTGTGGCAAGAGAAGATGATTGCACGATTAGAACTTGCGAAAAAACAGACAGGGCAAAATTTTGTTCGGGTAACTTTGGGAGTGGTTGTACTACTGACACTGATTGCGCCGGCGCAGGCAGTTGTGTGGAGGAAATCACAGTGGTGGGTAATTGTCCAACAGGACTTAACGAAAAATCAGGAAGCGCGCGTGATGGCAGACAGGCTTACGATTGTGACCCGGGGACTTGTATGTGGCGAACAGTTGGCGGCTGCAGTGTTCTTTGCGGCGACGGAGTAGTGCAGGACGGCGAGGAGTGCGACCAGGGTCCAACCGGCGGTCGAGTGCCACGCGGTGGAACCTCATCTGCTAATCAATACGCCTGCACTTCGGCCTGCGCCTGGACCGGCGGATACTGCGGCGATAGCACACTGCAAACCGCTTATGGTGAAAGATGCGATGATGGAACAAACAATGGAACCTATGGTACAAAACCGGATGGCACGCCTTATTGCAAACTCGACTGTTCTGGTTTTGGACCATACTGCGGTGACGAAATTATAAGTGGCGGCAGTCCCCCTGAGCAGTGCGATAAAAATTCGCAAACTTCGAAAGGTATTTGCTATAGCGGCGCAAGGCCGGATGATACTTTGACTGCGAGCGGTTTGCCTTGCGAAAGAGACGCTGACTGCAGTGCCGGAACATGCAGCACAACTACGGCACAGAGTTGCCGGAGTGACACTGACTGTCCTTCGGGCGAGACTTGCAGCGGAGCAGAGTTATGCGCCATTTGTGCAAACACAGGAGAAGGTTATCCGCAATTTAGGACTCGTACTTGCTCTAGTGGGTGTAGTTGGAATGTTTGGAGCGCGTGTTCTCCAACCGGTGCTTGTGGTAACGGAATAAAAGAAGGCACAGAAGAATGCGATGATGGGAATACGAGTAATAATGATGGTTGTACAACTGCTTGTAAGATAGCCAGATGCGGCGATGGATATGTTCAGGCAGGAGTTGAGGCCTGCGATGCTGGTACACAAAATGGCGTGCCATGCAAGGCGCGGTACGGAGAAACATGTAATTATTGCAGCACAGAATGCAAAGTGGTAACTAGAACTGGCGATTACTGCGGTGACGGGGAAAAGAATGGGCCAGAAGTTTGTGATGGCCGGGATGGGACAGAACTTTCTTGCCAAGTGATAGATGGTGTTCGTTATGTTACTGGCACAGGTATTAAAGTTCCAACTGTAATGGAAGGAGCGCCAAATACCTGTCCAGTTCCAGCCCAGCCGTCGGATATTAGAGTTCCATTAAAATGGGACAGAGCAATGTGCAATGCTGACTGCCGTTCAACTTGTCCGCCAAGTTATAGAACTCAAACTTTAACTTTTGGAGCAGAAGGGAGAAATTCAATTCAATTAGCGAGTACTAGCGATACTTCAGTGACAGACTCGGAAAAAATTACTCAAATCACTCTCCCCGCCTGCCGAATTTTAGGCGAACTTCGTGCTGATGTTGATTTACCAGAACTCATTCCTTTAAATGTTGTTTTTGTCACTGATAGATCAGGAAGTATGGAAATATGTGTCTCAGGATCTTATCAGGGGGGATATCCGCCTTATAAGAAGACCTGCGCGGACGGAGGTGGCGAATCGCGGATGGATAAAGCTAAATCCGCTTTAAAAAATGCAATTGATCAACTATTTGATAGTTATGAAAATGTAAAAATTGGCTTAGTGAGTTTTAGCGACAATGCGTTAATAGATTCAGATCTTGTTGGCCCAGCAAGTAAAACTACATTAGAAAGTACGATAAATCTTTATGATGCTTCCGGTAGAACAGCTACTGACTTGGGTTTAAGCGCAGCGGTTGACATATTAAGTGCAGTGAGCGAAGAAAAGAATGTCATTATTTTGATGAGCGATGGAGAAGCGAATAAGCCAGGCGCGGCTTCAGCAGCAGCAAATAGTGCAAAAGCAGCAGGCAATGAACTTTATACAATAGTATTTTATGGGAGCCAAACAGCCAAGGATGCTATGGAAATTTGGTCAAGCGGGTGTGCATTGAAGTCAGGTAGGGATTCAAAGAGTTATGATAAAGACGATTATAACTGCGTTTCACCGCCAGATCATTATTATCCAGCAGCCGCAACTAATCTATCAGAAGTTTATAGTGCAATGATTGAATCAATAATCACTGGAACAATTACAATTAGTGGGGCGACTACCCCAGGAATACAGAGCGGAACGCAGATTCCACTGGAGATAGGCAACATTCAATGCAGTTCTAATAATCAGAATTTTGATTTCAGTATTCAATTTGGCGCTTTGCCGGGCGAAAAAGCGCGAATTAGCAATTTGCGGGCTTACTTTTGTCCAGGACCACCGTATCCGCCGTAGTAACTGAGAAACTGAGAAACAGAGAAACTGAGAAACAGAGAAACTGAGAAACTGAGAAACTGAGAAACAGAGAAACTGAGAAACTGAGAAACTGAGAAACTTATGAATACAATTTTTAGATTTAGACAATTTCCTGTTTATAATGATGCAAGGCAATTTCGTAAAGAATTAAAAAGTTTAAGTAGGGAGAAATTCCCAAAGGAAGAACAGTTTTGTTTGACATCACAATTATGGAGGGCCCTTGATTCGATTATTTTAAATATAGCCGAAGGATCTGACAGATATTCAGATAAAGATTTCAGTCATTTTCTTAACAATGCTTTAACTTCTTTAAATGAAGTAGTCGCCTGTTTAGATTGTGCTTTAGACGATCAATATATTACTGTTGGAGAACACACTCAATTTTTTGTTAAAGCAGAAAATTTGGTCAAACAATTAAAAGCATTTATTTCAAAAGTTCGCAAAGATAACAAAAGTTTCTAAGTTTCTTTGTTTCTAAGTTTCTAAGTTGTTACAAAAAATGTCTAAAATCATAAAAATCATTCTCATCAGTCTCGTCGGTGTTGCGATTTTAGTCGGCGTTGGTTTTGGTTATTATTATTTTAAGATGCGACAGATTAAAGAAGGTGAAGGCGCGGCAGTTGGTCCGGCCGCGGAAAAAGTGGGAGAAGCGGATGTGATCGCCGCGCACATTGAGGCAGAAAAGAAAAAATGCGAAACGGCAAGAAATAAAGAAGAGTGCATTGATAATGTTTATGTGACTGAGGCGCTAAATGGTTTAAACACAGATTTTTGCTGGCAGGCCAAAGACGAAAGAACACAGCAAAATTGCATTACTGAAATTGCCGTGCGGAAAAACGATGAGAAAGTTTGCGAGGCGCACACTGATGCCGCAGCAAAAGATTTTTGTTCAAGTTTGATTTTGTCTGGCAAAGCCCGCGAGTCAGATGATATGGATTTATGTCTTAAAGTTCCTCTTGAGAGTTACCGCGATTCTTGTTTTCATGCTATTGTAAATAAAAAGGCAAGCCGGGAATATTGCAATGGGTTAGGAGATTTGAAAAATAAATGTTTGGATATTGTGATTTCTGGTGAAGCATTTGTAAAGGCTGATTTATCGCTCTGTGAACAGATTTTTGACGAGGTAAGCCGCGAGAGTTGTCTAGCTGAACTGGGTGGAGTAGACAATGATAATGACGGCTTAACAAACGCAGAAGAAAAACAGTATGGAACGGATCCGCTAAATCCGGATACAGACGGCGATGGGTACAAAGACGGAGAAGAGGTTCGGCATGGGTATAATCCGATGGGAAGCGGAAAATTGTAAGAATTTATGCGTCTTTAGCCGAAGCAAAATACTACATTTATTTTTCCTACAGAAGAAAATATATTAAAAAAGAAGACTATGAAAAAATAATAAGAGAAGCAGATGAAATCAGCAGGATGCTTTGGAGAAGCATTAGCACGGTCAGTTCAAGAATTAAAAATAACAATGATTAATGTTTGATGTTCAATGATTAATGACTTAGGAGGACGGCTATCAAAAAATCAAAACCATAATTCATAATTCATGATTCATAATTTCTACAATTATGTTTGAAAAAGAACCAGAAGACATTTTTGCCGGCGTAGAACCAACTAAACCTGAGCCATTGCGTCCTGGTGGGGCAATTTCGCCAACCGTTCCAGGCAGGCCTGGCGCGCCGGCCCCGGTTGGCGCTATGCCGCCACCGCCGCCGCCAGAACCTCGCCCGCGTCCTGGAAGGAAAATTTTTAGTCTTTTAATGGTTGTTTTCCTTTTGGCAATTTTGGGAGTTGGCGGTTGGTTTGCTTGGACGCGTTTTTTCCAAAAACCAACAGTTGCTCCGCCTCCGGCTGAAGTTCCGGCACCAGTTCCTGCTGAAGCGCCAGCTTCTGCTCCCGCGCCAGTTCTCCCAACCCCAGAAGTTCCGGAGACGCCAGAGACGCCGTCTGCCCCAGTTTTGGTTGATTCAGATTTAGATGGCTTGCCTGATGAAGAAGAATTAACTTTAGGAACTGACCCAAATAAACTTGACACTGATGACGACGGCCTAACTGACAGGGAGGAAGTTAAAGTTTATGACACTGACCCGCTAAATCCGGACACTGACGGAGACACCTATCCTGACGGAACCGAAGTTAAGGCTGGCTACAATCCAAAAGGACCAGGAAAATTGTTTGAACTGCCGTAATAAGAGTATCTAGTATTTAGTATTTAATTTTTAAAAATTTTAAATAATATTGAATACAAAATATAAAATACGAAATACGAATTTATGTCTAATGGAATCCTAAAAACAACAGAACCGACTCCAGCCCCGCCGATTGAAATTAAGACTATGCCTGAGAGGTTTTATGTTAAGAAGATGAAAAAACAAGGCAAGGGGCCAAAAACAATTCTTGTTATTGTTATGCTTTTAATTGTTCTTGGCTTAATGGCCGGGGCAGCTTATTTATTTACAAAGTCTTTAGAAAAAGAAAAGCGTCCAACTCCACAAGTCAATGCGCCGGCAAATGCGCCGGTCAATGTGCCAGTTAATGTTCCTGCCAATGTTAATGCTCCAGTAGTCAATGTTCCGACCAATGCTCCAGCAAATATTCCGCCAGTTAATGTTCCGCCAGCCCCTATTTGCGGAAATGGGGTTTGTGAGACTGGTGAGGATTCAACAAATTGTTTGGCTGATTGTCCTTTGCCAGCTCCAATTATTTTGCCTAAGGCGCCTGACCAAGACCAAGACGGCTTAACCTTTGAGGAAGAAAAGGTTTTTAATACTGATTCTGCAAAACCCGACTCTGACGGAGACGGTTATGTTGATGGTCTTGAAGTAGTTAATCTTTATAATCCGATTGGTTTTGCTCCTGTCAAAATAGAAGAATCTGGTTTAGTTGAAGTTTATACCAATCCATCGTTTAATTATTCAATTTTCTATCCAAAGGTTTGGATATCCCGGGCTCTTGATGAAACAAATAGAGAGATTTTATTTACCTCAGCCACCGGCGAATTTATTCAAGTTATTGTTGAAGAAAATTTTGAACATCTTTCAGCTCTTGACTGGTATTTAGCCAAGACACCAGATGTTACGGCCGCGCAAGTCAAAACAGTTGTAACAAAAGGTGGTCTTTCAGGAATTCAAAGCCCAGACGAACTTACAGTTTATTTCGCTTCCGGCGACTATATTTTCGCTATTGCTTACAATGTTGGAACAAAAACAGAAGTGAATTTCAAGTCCATTTTTGAAATGATGGTAAGAAGCTTTAAAGTCGGTATCTAGCACAAAGTATTTATTATTTCGTATTCGAAAAATTTATACTAAATACTAAATACGAGATACAAAATACATGTATCAAATAGAGGTTAATCAGTCCTCAGGCAAAAAGGTCAATAAGGAATGGATAAAGAAAATTATAAAATTTGCTTTGAAAAAAGTGGATATAAAAAGCGCAGAAATTTCCATTGCGATTGTTGGCGACGCAGAAATGAAAAGGTTAAATAAAAGGTGGCGTGGGAAGAATCGAGTAACCGATGTCTTAAGCTTTGATTACAGATTACAGATTCCAGATTCCAAATTCCAAGTTTACGGAGAAATAATTATTTGTTATCCGCAGGCAGTGAGGCAGGCGAGGGAATGTGGTCATGGAGTGCATGAAGAAATCAAAACACTGCTGGTTCATGGGATATTGCATCTTTGCGGCTATGACCACGAGAAGAGTGCGCGGCAAGCAAAAGAGATGGAGAAAATGCAAAAAAGAATTATGAATTATGTATCATGAATTATGAATTAGAGTTTGTTGATAGGTTATTTTGACCTGATTCATAATTCCTAATTCCTGATTCCAAAATAATGTTTAGTTTAGACCGTCTAACACGAAGTTTCAAATATGCCGGCCGGGGACTCTGGCAGGTTTTTCGCGAAGAGCAGAGTTTTAGAATTCAAGTCGCGCTTGGGCTTTTGGTTTTAATTTTAGCCCTGTGTTTCCGCGTTAAAACATGGGAGGCAATAGCCCTTCTGCTTGTCATAGTTATGGTTTTAGTGTTAGAGTTAATTAATAGTATTTTTGAGAGAATGGTTGATGTTTTAAAACCGCGGATGCATCCTTATGTAGAGACAGTTAAAGATATTATGGCAGCCACTGTTTTAATTGCCTCCATTGGCGCTTTAGTTGTTGGTCTTTTAATTTTTTATCCCTATCTTGCAAAATTTTTTAAATAAGTTTATAATTGAAAAGCCAGAATCTCAGTAAATTATTTTCAAAATATACTAGGGAGGAAAATTTATTGTATATTATGAAGAAAGGGGAAACAATAACAGGTCTTGATATAGGTTCAACCGCGGTGCGGGCTGTTTTAGGCCAGAGAAATCAGGCCGGGGGATTAGAGATTATCGGCGCGGCTGAAACTTTTTCAGAAGGTGTTTCTCGGGGGGTAATCACAAGCATTGATGACGCGGTTTCAAGCGTCAGCGCCTGTCTAGAAAAAATTGAGCGAATGACCGGTTTGCCTGTGGAGAGCGCTTGGGTTGGAATTTCAGGCGGAAACATAATTTCACAAAAAAGCAAGGGGGTAGTTGCTATTTCCAATACTAATGGCGAGGTTAAAGAAGAGGATATTGAGCGAGCGATTGAGGCAGCAAGAGCAGTTGCCAGTCCGCCGAATTATGAAATTTTGCATGTCATTCCGCGCAATTTTAATATTGACGGGCAAATCGGCGTAAAGGATCCTTTGGGCATGAATGGGATAAGATTAGAAGTTGAAACGCAAATTATCCAGGGGTTAAGTTCTCAGATTAAAAATTTGACAAAATGTGTTTATCGGACTGGGGTAGATATTGAAGATTTGGTTCTTTCTATTTTAGCTGCTTCAGAAGCAGTTACTAATTCTCGCCAGAAGGATTTAGGTGTTGCAGTAATAAATATTGGAAGAGCAACTACAAGTTTGGCAGTTTTTGAAGAAGGAGACCTTTTACATACAGCTGTTTTGCCAATTGGAGGAGACCATGTTACTTCAGATATCGCTATTGGGCTTCGGACCTCGATTGATGTGGCTGAAAAAATAAAATTAGAATACGGCTCTGCTTTACCAAAAGAAATTAATAAAAAAGAAGAAGTTGATATCAGTGAGTTTGACGCCAACGAGAATAGTCTGGTTTCAAAAAGATACATTGCAGAGATTGTTGAGGCGCGAGTAGAGGAAATTTTTGAAAAAGTTGACGAAGAATTAAAAAAGATTGACCGCAGTGGGCTTCTGCCGGCTGGTGCAGTTTTAATTGGCGGCGGGGCGAAATTGCCAGGCATTGTTGAAGTCGCAAAAAGAAAATTAAGGCTTCCGGCTTCGTTGGGTTATCCTAAAATGATAGGAGTTGCTGACAAAGCAAATGATTTAGTTTTTACCACTGCTTTGGGCTTAGCTCTTTGGGGTTCTGGCGTGCTTTCCTTAAAGAAAGGGCATTTTAATATTACTTCTCAATTTAAGAGCATTGACAAAGTGACAAAGCAAATTAAAAAATGGTTTAAGTCATTGATACCATAGTAGATTTAAGATTTACGGTTCTGATAAAAAAATCTTAAATCTAAAATCTTAAATCTAAAATCTATAAAATATGCCTGAAGTAAAACCAGACATTGAAACATTCGCCAAGATTAAAGTTGTTGGCGTAGGGGGATCGGGAGGTTCTGCAATTAATAGAATGATAAAATCGAAAATTAGGGGTGTTGAGTTCATCGCCATAAATACTGATGTCCAAGCTTTGCATTACTCGCAAGCATCTGTAAAGTTGCACATTGGGAAAACTGTGACGAGAGGGTTAGGAGCAGGCATGGATCCAGAACTTGGCAGGCGAGCAGCTGAAGAAAGTCAGAATGAAATTAGAGAAGCATTAAAAGGAGCAGACATGGTTTTTGTAACTTGCGGTTTAGGCGGCGGAACAGGAACAGGTGCCGCGCCTTTGGTCGCTGATTTAGCCCGCGACATGGGGGCGCTGACTGTCGCTGTAGTAACTAAACCTTTTTCTTTTGAAGGAACTCAAAGAAAAATGATTGCTGAAAAAGGATTAGAAGAATTGGAAGAAAAGGTTGACACCATTATAGTTATTCCTAATGATCGGCTTTTACAGGTTATTGACAAGAAAACTTCGCTGCTTGAAGCATTTGATATTTGCGATGAGGTATTAAAGCACGGCGTTTCTGGAATTTCAGAACTTATTACTATTCCGGGTTTAATTAATGTTGATTTTGCTGATGTCAAGGCAATTATGAAAGACGCCGGAGAAGCAATGATGGGCATTGGGGTTGGCTCAGGCGAAAATCGAGCAACTGAGGCGGCAAAAGCGGCTATTTCTAGTCCTTTGCTTGATTTATCAATCGAAGGGGCAAAAGGCATTCTCTTTACTGTCACTGGCGGGACGAATTTAGAAATGCATGAAGTTAGCGAGGCAGCTAAAGTTATAACAAGTTCAGCAGACCCTGACGCTAAAATTATTTTTGGCGCAGTTATCAATGAAAGTTTAAAAGATGAAATTAAAATTACAGTTATTGCAGCCGGTTTTGGTCATCGAGAAAGAATGCTCAGGGAAAGAGGAGAAGTTGCCAAAACGCCAAGTTATGCGCCAACTTTTTTTGCCAAAGGTCCTCTTTCATCTGGCTCAAGTCAAGAAAAAACAGAAACAAAAAAATTTCAAAAGAGACCCCTTAAAAAGATTATTCCTTACCTGAATCAAGATGAGACAAAAGATGCCCTAGAAAGCCAGCATGAGAAATTAGTTGAGGAAATGCAAGATGACGATGATCTAGGGATTCCTGCTTTTATTAGGAAGAAAATGATGTAAACCAAAACAACAAGATAACAAAATAAGAAAATAACAAATTGTTCTTGTGTTATCTTGCTATTTTGTTCTCATTGTTTATGCTTTATAACCAAAATAAAATTACTCAAATTAGAAAGCGTGATGGACGGATAGTTGATTTTAATCAGGATAAAATTACCACAGCCATTGGTAAAGCAATTGAGGCAGCTTTAGGCGAGAAAAATGATAAACTTGCAAAAAAACTTTCTGATCAGGTTGTAAAAATTTTGAATAAGAAATTTCATCATCGTTCAATCCCGGCTGTAGAAGAAATTCAAGACATTGTTGAAGAAGTTTTGATTAGAGCAAGACAAATTAAAGTGGCTAAAGCCTATATTCTCTACCGCGACCAGCACGCAAAAATTAGAGAATTAAAACTTTTGGTTGATTCTGATAAATTGATGGATGAATATTTAAAACAACTAGATTGGCGGGTCAGGGAAAACAGCAATATGGCTTATTCCTTGCAGGGATTGAATAATCATATCAATTCAGCAATTAGTTCTCATTATTGGCTTAACAAAGTTTATCCCCCAGAAATCAGGGAGGCCTACCAATCCGGAGATTTTCACATTCACGATTTGCAAATTTTAGCTGCTTACTGCTGCGGTTGGGACCTAAAAGATCTTTTAATGAGAGGTTTTGGGGGAGTAGCCGGGAAAATAGAGTCTAAGCCGGCAAAACACCTGCGGAGCGCTCTCGGGCATATTGTAAATTTCTTTTATACTTTGCAGGGCGAGGTAGCCGGTGCCCAGGCCTTTGCGAATTTTGATACCCTTCTTGCTCCTTTTATTCGTTATGACAATTTAAGTTACAAAGATGTAAAACAGGCTCTCCAGGAATTTGTTTTTAATGTGAATGTTCCGACTCGAGTTGGTTTTCAAACTCCTTTTACAAATATTACAATGGATCTCGTTCCGCCAAAAAATATAGCTGAAGAAGCGGTTATTATTGGCGGCGAACCGCAAAAAGAAAAGTACAGGGATTTTCAAAAAGAAATGGATATGTTTAACCGGGCTTTTGCTGAAGTAATGATTGCCGGTGACGCAAAAGGGAGAGTTTTCTCTTTTCCAATTCCGACTTACAATATTACGCCAGATTTTAAATGGGGCAAAAAAGAACTTGATCCAATTTGGGAGATGACGGCTAAGTACGGCATTCCTTATTTTGCTAATTTTGTTAATTCAGACATGAAAGCAGAAGACGCGCGGTCAATGTGTTGCCGGCTTCGACTTGACAATCGAGAACTTAGAAAACGCGGCGGCGGACTTTTTGCCGCAAATCCGCTCACAGGCAGTATTGGCGTAGTAACCATAAATATGCCGCGCATTGGCTATTTGTCAAAAACAAGAAAAGAATTTTTTAACCGCTTAACCTATTTAATGGATCTTGCCAAAAAAAGTTTGGAAATTAAAAGAGAAGTTGTTGAAAAGTTGACTGACAAAGGATTGTATCCTTATTGCCGGTATTATCTTTTGTCAATCAAACAAAGATTTGGAGAGTATTGGAGAAACCATTTTAATACTGTTGGTTTAATCGGCATGAACGAGGCGTGTCTTAATTTTTTAGGTCGAAGCATTGCGACTGAAGAAGGTCATGATTTCGCTCGAGCAGTGCTTGATTTTATGAGGGAAAGATTAATGGATTATCAACTTGAAACAAATAACCTTTACAACTTAGAAGCTACCCCAGGGGAAGGAACGAGTTATAATTTGGCTAAGCGCGACAAAGAAAAATACCCTGACATTATAGTGGCAAATGAGAAAGCGTATAGGGAAAAAGGCGCTGCTCCGTATTATACAAATTCTTCTCATTTGCCGGTCGGGTTTACTGATGATTTTTTTGAGGCCTTGCGCTTACAAGATGATTTGCAGACGAGGTACACCGGAGGAACGGTTTTGCACGGCTTTTTAGGCGAGCGTTTACCGTCTGGTCAATCTGCCAAAAAATTAGTAAAAAGAATCGCTGAAAAATTTCATTTGCCATATTTTTCTTTAACTCCGACTTTTAGTGTTTGCCCCAAACACGGGTATTTGACTGGTGAACACCAATTTTGTCCAAAATGCGATGAAGAGATTGGATACGACACGACGAATAATGTCAAAAACCAAATAGCAAGTAGCAAATATCAAATAGCGAATGCCAACTATCAAATAACAAATAACTTATAAATATATGGAGACGAAAGAACAAAAAAGGCAACCTTGCGAGATTTATTCAAGAGTAGTCGGCTATCTTCGGCCGGTGAGCCAATGGAATGATGGTAAACAGGCAGAATTTGATGATAGGAAAGAATACGACAAACAGTTAGTAGAATCAAAATAACAGAAATAACAAGATAACAAGATAACCTTTGATAGTTATTGTCCTTGAGTTATCTTGTTATTTTGTTATCATGAATTTGTATGGTTATTGGCGGTCTGCAAAAATTAACCCTTATTGACTACCCTGGCAAAATTGCTTGCACGGTTTTTACGGTTGGCTGTAATTTTCGTTGTCCGTTTTGCCATAATCCAGAATTGGTGTGCAACTTTAAAACCACGATTATCGCTCAACCAGGAATTGTTTCGCAGCCTAAAGGCTGCGGCTACCGGTCGGCTGGTCAGTCAAATTTAGCAGAAAAGGTAGCCGCGGGCTTTAGCCCGCGTCAAACAATTAATGAATTAGAGTTCTTCGAATTTTTGAAATCGCGGCAGGGGTTGTTGGATGGGGTATGTGTGACTGGAGGTGAACCGCTATTACATTCTGACCTGCCAGAGTTTTTGAAAAAAATTAAAGGTTTAGGTTTTTTAGTAAAATTGGATACAAATGGAACAAAACCAGATAAATTAGAAAAAATAGTTCAGAGCGGTTTATTAGATTATGTAGCGATGGACATTAAAACAAATGTCAAAACTCAAATGTCAAATGTCAAAACCTCTTATGAAAAAGTTTGCGAGGTGAAAGTAAATTTAGAAGATATTAGAAAGAGTATTGACATTATTATGAAGAGTGGATTGGATTATGAATTTAGGACAACGGTGGTGCCCGGATTGCACACAGAAAGTGACATTGCAAATATTGCCAAAGAAATTCGCGGAGCAAAAAGATATTATTTACAACAGTTTGTGGCAGGCGAAAAATTATTGGACACTAATTACCAAAAGGTGAAGCCATACCCAATCGAATTCCTTTATCAAATTAGAGATAAAATCAAAAATTTTTTTGAAATTTGCGAAGTGAGAGAGTAGCAAGAGAAGTAGCCGGTAATTTGCGACAGGTAACGCGTATAATTTTAAGCACGGGTTACTGGTTGCGCGTTACGGGTTACTTTTTGTTTATTTTTTGTTATAATAAAACAATGTTAACCTCATTCCAAAAAAGAGTTTTGGCCTTGACAGTGAAAATTCCAAAAGGTAAAGTAACAACTTATGGCGAAATAGCCAAAGCGTTGGGAAGCAGTCCGCGGGCAGTTGGTCAGGCGCTCGGCGCCAATCCTTATCTGATTAAAATTCCGTGTCACCGAGTGGTAGAATCAAATGGAAATTTGGGCGGATATTCGGGCGGCGTTAAAAAAAAGGCGATACTACTTAGAGGGGAAGGAATCCAAATCAAAAATAATAAAGTCATACATTTTAAAAAGTACTTCATTAATCTCAAAACTCAAATCTCAAAATTAAATCTTAAATCTCAAAAGTTTTTAGTTTTGAGTTGTAGTTTTGACATTTGACATTTGAGTTTTGAGATTTGAGAACTATGTTTAAAGAAAAACAATTACAAAAAATTATTATTGTTACAGCCGTGCTTAGTTTAGTTATCGGTGGATTAGCCGGCGGTGCCTTGGGAGTGGTGGGCAGTATTTATGGCAAAAGTCACATTATTCCTTGGTTTGAAAAGAATATTTTAGAAAAGGCAGTACCTGAAAGTGCCTTGCCTTCTGCCCAAAAAGAGTTGATTCAAAGTGTTGTAGAAGAAGAGTCAGCTGCAATTTCTGCTGTGAAAAAAGTTTCGCCTTCGGTTGTTTCAATCATTATTTCTAAGGATTTAAGCAAAATTTATAATTTAACAGGCCCTGACATTTTTTCTTTTCCTGATTTTTTTGAGTTTGGCTTTCCTTTTGAGTTTAAAATCCCAGAAGTGCCAAAAGGGGAAAAGAAGCAGCAGATTGGCGGCGGAACAGGGTTTATAATTTCAGAAGACGGTTTGATTTTGACCAATAAACATGTGGTTTCTGATACTGAAGCGGAGTACACGGTTATCACGAGCGATGAGAAAAAATATGACGCAAAAATTTTAGCTGTTGATCCTTTTTTAGATATTGCTGTTCTAAAAATTGACGCAGAAGGTTTGCCAACTGTTGAACTCGGCGACTCTGATAAAATAGAATTAGGACAAACCGTGATTGCGATTGGTTTTTCTTTAGGTGAGTATAAGAACACTGTTACCAAAGGCGTTATTTCCGGCGTTGGGAGGCGGGTAGTAGCCGGCGATTCACTTGGCAGATCTGAGGTAATAGAGGAAGCAATCCAAACGGACGCGGCTATTAATCCAGGAAATTCTGGCGGTCCGCTTATTAATTTATCGGGTCAAGTGATTGGCATTAATACAGCTATTAATTTGGAAGGGCAACTAATTGGTTTTGCTATCCCGATTAATGCCGCAAAAAAATCTATTGAAAGTGTGAAAAAAGAAGGAAAAATTGTTCGCCCTTGGCTTGGCGTCCGCTATATTTTGCTAAATAAAGAAATTGCCAAGACAAACAAAATTGATGTTGATTACGGCGCTTTGATTGTTCGAGGCAAGACGCCAGAAGAGCTAGCTGTTGTGCCTGGTTCACCAGCTGACAAGGCAGGCTTGGTTGAAAATGATATTATTTTGGAATTAAACGGGCAAAAAATAGATGAGGAGCATACTTTGGCAAAAGAAATAGCAAAATATAAACCAGGAGACGAAGTGACATTAAAAGTGTTAAGTAAGGGGGAGGAAAAAGTGGTAAAGGCAGTGTTGGGAGAGTTTAAAGAATAAAGAATTATGAAGTATGAATTATGAATTATGGTATTTTTGATTTTTAATTCAAAATATGAAAGAACTTATTCAACAACTTAAGGAGTTACAGAAAAAAATCTCCACCACACGGAGGTTGCTTTGACATTGATAAAAGCAAAAAAGAAATAGAGGCTTTAGAAAAAGAAATAGGCGAGCCAGATTTTTGGAAAGACCCGGAAAAGGCGGCAAGGAAAAGCCAACAGTTAAAAGAATTAAAAGACGAGGTAGCAGTATGGGAAAATTTGAAAAAAGATACAGAAGAATTGTTAGAATTGGCAGAGGTAGCGGATAAAGAAATGTTAGAAGAAATCAAAAAGCGACTTGATGAATTGGAAAAGAAATATCAAAAATTAGAATTTCAAGTTCTTTTTAGTGAAAAATACGACAAAAACAACGCGATTTTGTCAATTCATGCTGGAACTGGCGGGACAGAAGCTCAAGATTGGGCAGCGATGCTTCTTAGAATGTATTTAAGATTTTGCGAGAAGAAAGGATGGGATGCCCGAATTATTGATGAGACGAGAGGAACAGAAGCAGGCATCAAAAGCGTAACTTTGGCAATTAGCGGCCGTTATGCTTATGGATGGTTAAAAAGCGAGGCAGGGGTTCATCGTTTGGTTCGTATTTCTCCTTTTGACGCAGAAAAAATGAGACACACATCTTTTGCTTTGGTTGAGGTTTTGCCAGAACTTGAAGAAGTACCAGAAGTCAAATTAGAACCAAAAGATTTGCGGATTGACACATTTCTATCAAGCGGGCACGGCGGTCAAGGTGTGCAGACAACTTATTCAGCCGTGCGCGTGGTTCACCTGCCAACGGGTATTACAGTGAGTTGCCAGCGAGAGCGTTCCCAAATGCAAAATAAAGAAACAGCTTTGAAGATTTTAAAGGCAAAACTTTTGCGTCTGCAGGAAGAAACAAAAGCAAAAGAGGTGGAAAAGTTAAGAGCTGGCGTTTTAGCCGCTTGGGGCAACCAAATTCGTTCTTATGTTCTTCATCCATATAAAATGGTAAAAGATCATCGGACAAAGTACGAGACAGCCGATGCGGAAGGGGTGCTTGATGGAAATCTGGAGCCGTTTGTGGAAAGCTATTTGAAGTGGCAAGCGGGCGCTAAACCAAAAACCAAAGACCAAAAATTATAAACATAAACTTTTAAACTTTTAAATTTGATGTCAAAAATGAATTGTAAAAGAAGTTTAATGATTTTTTAGTTTATGTTTTTGATTTTTAATTTTTAATTTTTAGTTTATGTTAAAAGTCATGGTTACAGGAGGCGCCGGTTTCATTGGTTCGCATATCGTGGACGGGCTCATCCGTCGCGGTCACCGCGTTTTAGTAGTTGATAATCTTTCAAGTGGCAAAAAAGAAAATCTCAATCCAAAAGCAAAATTTTATAAAATTGATATTCGTGAAAAAAAATTAGAAAATATTTTTAAAAAAGAAAAACCAGAGTTTGTTTGTCACCAAGCGGCTCATATTAATCTGCGCGCCTCAGTCCGCGACCCGATTTTTGACGCAGAAAACAATATTATTGGCTCTTTAAATGTTTTGCAAAACTGCGTTAAATATAAAGTTAAAAAAATAGTTTTTGCTTCAACTGGTGGGGCGCTTTATGGTGAAGCAAAAGTTATTCCAACTCCAGAAACTTATCCTGCTTGGCCTATTTCTCCTTACGGAGTAGCAAAACTTTCAGTTGAGCATTATTTGTATTACTATTTTAAAGTATTTAATCTTCCTTACACGGTTTTGCGTTATGCAAATGTTTATGGGCCAAGGCAAGATGCCAAAGGCGAGGCAGGCGTCGTGGCAATTTTTACAGAAAAAATGATTTTTGGAGGCCAGCCGATCATCAATGGCGACGGGCGTCAGACAAGAGATTATGTTTTTGTTGGTGATGTTGTAGAAGCAAACATTTTGGCCATCAAAAATAAAAAGTGCGGCATTTATAATATTGGCACTGGAGTTGAAACAAATGTAAATCAAATTTTTAAAAAATTAACAAAAATTACTGGCGCGAAAGTTCAAGAAGTTTATGGGCCGAAGCCGGCTGGCGAACAGAGAAGGAGTTGTCTTTCCTTTGCAAAAATTCGCCGCGAACTCGGGTGGAAGCCAAGAGTGAAATTGGAGGAAGGATTGGAGAGAACGGTAGGATGGTTCAAGAAAGTAACCAGTAACGAGTAACCAGTAACCCGTGAAAAGATGGAGTGATGGAGTGTAAACCTTTAGGTTTACTCAATCTCGGTAAAGATAAAATCTTTACACTCCAATTTAGTCATTATAATATCTCATGTTCAAATTTTTCTATCAAAAATATCTTGCCAATGGTCTTACACGTCAAGTTAAAGAACTTTTTTGGTCAACGGCTATTTTAGATTTTGCTACTTCAGCAGTTGGGATATTTGAGCCGATTTATCTTTATACCTTAGGATTTTCTCTGCCAAAGATAATCCTTTTTTTTATTGCTGTTTACGCTCTTTATTTTTTCTTGGCGCCGCTTGGCGGAAAAGTTGCTCGGTCTTTTGGCTACGAACAAAGTATTCTTTACAGTTCGCCTTTTTTAATCCTTTACTATCTTTCATTATTTGCTATCCCATATCATCCATTTTTTGTTGCCGGCGCAATTTTGTTTTTGGCAATCCAAAAAACGCTTTATTGGCCGGGCTATCATGCTGATTTCGCCCGCTTTGGCGAAGATGGAGCAAGAGGAAGAGAAATTTCAAATTTAGTGGTTTTAAGTTCTCTTGTCAGTGTTTTAGGCCCGGCATTTGGCGGCGCTGTTATTACTGTTGCCGGTTTTAAAACTTTGTTTGTTATTGTCGCTTTTTTGATTTTAATTTCTAACATCCCGCTTTTGATTACCCCTGAGGAATTTGTCCCTGTCCCTTTTTCTTATAAAGATGCAATGAAAAGATTGATAAAGCCAGAGAATCGAAAACGACTTTTTGCTTACATGGGGTTTGGCGAAGAACATGTCGCTTGGCTTCTTTGGCCGATTTTTATTTTTTTAATGGTCAAAGAATATGTCTCAATAGGTTTTTTAATTTCTGCCTCAATTTTTTTGGCAACCATTTTAACTTTATACATCGGGCGCGTTACAGATGTTGAATCGAGGCGCGAAGTTTTAAAAATTGGAATGATTTTTACTTTTTTTACATGGCTTATGAGAATTCTTGTGACTTCAGGCATTGGAGTTTTTGTGGCTGATTCTTTTTATCGAATTTCAAGAAGAACGCTTGGCGTTCCGCTTATGGCTATCACCTATGAGCAGGCGAAAAAAACCAGTGTTATGAAAAATATTATTTTCTTTCAGATGGCTTTAGTTTTGGGTAAATTATTAGTCAGCGTTTTGGCTTTGATTTTACTTTTCTTTTTCCCTTCAAGTTGGATTGCGGTTTTTGTTCTGGCCTCGCTCATGACTCTTTTGTATGCGCTTTTATAATGGAATTAAGAATCAAGAATTAGGAATTATGGTTTAAAATATATTATTTTGTAATTCTTAATTCATGATTCCTGATTCATTGAACAATGGATTTGGCCTCTAAAGAAACAATCCAGCGGCTCTGTTCTCAAAACCATATTTACCCGAGTAAAGAGCGAGGGCAGAATTTTCTTGTTGACCGTGATGTTTTAAACAAAATTATTGAATCGGCTGATTTGAAAAAAGATGATGTTATTTTAGAAATTGGGCCAGGTTTTGGTGTTTTAACTTTGGAGTTGGCAAAAAGAGTGAAAAAAGTGGTGGCAGTTGAAGTAGACAAACGGCTGGCGGGTGCGCTCCGTGAGATTTTAAAGGGCTGCGAAAATGTGGAGATTATTGAGAGCGACATTTTAAAATTACAAATTACAAATTACAAATTACAAAATTATGGATATAAAATTGTGGCCAATTTGCCATATCAAATAACCTCGGCAGTGTTTCGCAAATTTTTGGAAAATGAACCTAGGCCGAGCGAAATGGTCGTGATGGTTCAAAAAGAAGTTGCGGAAAGGATTTGCGCTAAACCAGGCGAAATGAGTTTACTTTCTGTTTCAGTTCAGTTTTTTAGTAAGCCAGAAATTGTGCAGGTGGTGCCACGCCGAGCATTTTGGCCAGAGCCAGAAGTTGATTCAGCAATTTTAAAAATTTCACAGATTCAGTGCATAACCGATGCGAACATGGGGTCAGTAGCCGCAGCCTTTAGGCTGCGCAATCGTTCAATAAAGCAGTCGGGCAACAAAGATCGCAAGCTAACGTCTGGGGCGATGGATTCTCTACTTGAATTTTTTTTTCGAATAGTCAAAATCGGTTTTTCAGCCCGGCGCAAACAATTGCATAACAATTTATCCGCCGGTCTGCATTTGCCTGACAAAGAAGTGAGAGAGATTTTAATTAAATTAGGCTTTGACCCGAGAGTCAGAGCACAGGGTTTGAGCATGGAGGATTGGGTTAATTTGGCAGGTTATTTACGCAAAAATGCATAACAACGAAATGCAGCGAGGTATTAGGCCACCCGGAATGACAGCACCTTGTAATGTTACAATAAATTTGCTATAATAAAATAATCTCCCTTGTTCAAATCTCATTTGAATGATATGCCTGAGCTTGAGAAAGAAAATTTAGAATTAACATCTCAACAAAAAGTCGGCTTGGGTATTTTAGCATTTTTGGGAATTTTTGCTTTGGTTTTTGGTCTTTTGCAGTTTTTTTACAATGTCAAGGCGCCTTTTGCTGGACGCGGGACTGGGGCAAAAACTTTTAAAACAACTGAGGAACAAGAATTGGAAAATCTTCTCGCTCTTCAATCAAAAGACACTGATAATGACGGAATCACAGATTTTGATGAATTATACACTTATAAAACAAGTCCTTATTTAGAAGATTCTGATTCAGACGGCTTTCCGGATAAGCAGGAAATTGACTCTGGCAATGACCCAAATTGTCCAGTTGGTAAAGAATGTATACTTACTGAAGAACAGCCCAAAGAAAGCGAAGGCAGCAGTTCGTTGTCTTTGCCTTCTGGTCTTTCTAACTTTAATTTAGGAATTTTGCAGGGCCAAGCAACGCCGGACGAGATTAGAGAGATGCTTCGCCAACAGGGTGTAAGCGATGAAGCCTTAAGTAAAGTTGATGACAAAACTTTAATGGAAGTTTACCAAGAAGTTTTAAAAGAAACACCTTTGCCTTCTGAATTGAACATTAACACCAACGCAGGCGCCAATTCAGGCAGTATAGATTTTAGCAAGTTGAGCGCAGAGGAAATACGAGAACTTTTGCGCCAAGCCGGGGTTGAAGAAGAATTGCTTAAGAGTTTAGATGATGAGACATTGAGGAAGATTTTTGAAGAAAGCATCAAATAAATTCCAAATTCCAAGCACCAAATAGCAAATAAATTCCAAATTCCAAGCACCAAATAGCAAATAAATTCCAAATTCCAAGCACCAAATAGCAAATAAATTCCAAATTCCAAACAACAAATTTTAAACAAATGATTAAAATTCAAAATTCAAAACAGTATGATTTAGAGGAAAGAACTTTAAATTTTGCAAAACGAGTTAATAGTTATGTCAACAAATTGCCCAAGACTATATCCAATTTAGAAAACGGTAAACAGTTAATTAAAGCTGCTGGTTCAGTGGGGGCTAATTATATAGAAGCCAATGAATCTTTAAGTAAAAAGGATTTTGCAATGAGAATTAAAATTTGTAGAAAAGAGGCCAAAGAAAGTCGCTATTGGTTAATTTTGAATGAATCTCGTCCAGAAGATAAAGTAGAGAAAGAGGCTTTAATTCAAAGAAGCAACAGAATTAGTTAAAATTTTTCATTCTATTTTAGGAAAATCAAAATGAAAAAGTTTAGTATTTAATTATTTGAATTTTGAATTTATTTGTGATTTGTAATTTGTAATTTGAGATTTATGTTAAATGGTTTGCAAAAACCTAAACGAACCATTACCACTCTTGTTTTGATTTGTTTTCTCTTCACCCAGGTTGCGAGTGGGGTTTTTTTGTATGCAAAGCCGGCTAGGGCGCAGTGGGTTGTGACTGATCCAATTACTGGCGCGCAGACAACAATTAAAAATGTTTGGGATTATGGTAAAATTTTTATTGTTAATGCCGGGTTAATGGCCCTTACAAATGCTGCAACATGGTTTACGCAAAAGTTGGCTTATGATGCAGCTGTTGCTATTGCTTCAGGCGGCAAAGGGCAAATGCCTCTTTTCTCAACAAAGGGTTGGGGAAAGTATCTTGGTGATGTTGGGATGTCCGCGGCTGGAGAGTTTATCGGCGATTTTTCTAAAAAGTTTGGTGTTGATTTTTGCGCTCCGCCTAACCCAGAAATTCAACTAGCGATTCAAATCGGTTTAGCAGAAAGAATGACCCCGCCTCCGCCAAAGTGCGATTTTGCTCAAATTATGAAAAATTGGGATGCGTTTGCTGGAGAATTCAAATCAGGAGAAGTTTTGAAAAGAATGCAAGTTGCTTTTAAGCCTGGCCAGAGCGATCTTTCCTTGGCTTTGGATATTTCTGGCAGAATGTTTGACAAAATAGAAAAGGAAACATTGTATAAAACAAAAGAAAGAGAGGAAGGAAAAGGCTTTATGTCTTTGGAAAGCATGATTTCTGGGCAAGTTAAAACTCCAGCTGAGGCAATTCGACAGACATACCAGACAGCAGTAGTGGAAGGTCCTTTGGAATCGGAAGATATACCAGTGGGGCTCACAAGCCAAGGATTGGCTCAAGGAGCTTTGTCTCTTTTAAACATAGCTCTTACAACATTTCTTAACACGCTTGCGGCAAAAACGCTTCAAAATCTATTAAAAAAAGGAATTTATTCATTTGCTGATCTTTTGCCAAAAGAAGGATTTGACCAGCCAGAACTTGCTGGCAGAGGAGGTCAAAGAGCAGCTGAACTTGCTTTTACAGATCTTTTAACTCCAAGAATAAAAGAAGGTGGGGCTTATGATATTTTGTCTGAATTTGTGAGTTGCCCGGATAAATTTAGAAATCTTAACAATTGCGTGATTGATGGCATGTTTGAAGCGGCTATCAGGCAAGCGCAGACCGGCGCGCCTTTGACAGTCCGTGAAGCAATAGAAAAAGGATACTTGCACGGCGATTGGCCCCTGATTCCTGAGAGCGACCAATCCAAAAACCAGGACCCTTACTGTTTTCAAAAAGGCTACTGCTACAGCAACTTAGTAAAATTAAGAAAGGCAAGAATTATTCCAATTGGTTGGGAAATTGCGGCAAATTCTCCGGCGAACACTGGGACAGTCACTTTAAAACAAATTGTTGATAATTTTCATAATTGCAATAATGAAGGAGCAGCAGACGCTGACCATCCGTGGTGTCATTTAATTGATCCTGATTGGCTTTTAAAGTATCCGCTTCATCAATGTCGGGCAAAAGTTTACGGGCCACTTTTACAAACGAGCGAAAGCAATATAAGACAAGAGACATGCGTTGACACTCCTTCCTGTATTGCTGAGGATGAAAATTATAACTGCGAAGGAGGTTGGGGATACTGCGTTAGAGAAAAAAATGTCTGGCGGCTTAATGCTGATTCTTGCGATGCCCAGTATGACTCTTGCCGAACTTTTTCTTCGCGGACCGGGCAGGTTAATTCATATCTCTTAAATACAGTTAATTATGACGACTGTGACGCAGAGCAAGTTGGTTGTAAATGGTATTCAAAATGGCAGTCAAAAGTGGGCACAGATTGGCAGTGGCAGGACAGACCCCAAGCAGGAACAAAAACCGATAGAATTTATTTTAATAAAAATGTTTCTCAGTGCGACGCGGCTGACGAAGGCTGTACCGAATTTTTAAAAACAACAAAAGAGACAAGTTTAAATTTGCTAAAAAATCCAAGTTTTGAAACTTTTACCGGAACGGTTGATGATGGGGCAGGCGACATAATCGAAAGTTGGGAAATAGATGATCAATGGCCAAACATTGTTTCAGATGCTTATACAGGAAGCGTGGCAATAAAATCTGAAGGCAGTATAACACAAGAGATTGAAACCGGTCCGCTTGCTGGAAGAACTTTTACTCTTTCAGTTTATGGTAAAAATGGTAGCAGCGCAGAAACGGTATCAGTGAAAGCAAATGATCAGGAAGTGATTGAATTGCAAATTTCTGACGTGAGTGAGTGGACAAGAGTTTCTGAAACATATACTTTTCCAAGCAACACAACCGCATCTAAATTAACCATCTTGATTAATCTCAAAAACCAGGGTCTTATTGACGCGGTTCAACTTGAAGAACGGCTTGAGGCAACGCCTTATCACGAAGGCTGGGCAGGCACTGGCGAAAGCATTTATTTGAAAAAAGCGCCAGAATATTATAACTGCTACAACTACAATCCAGACGGAACAGTAAAAACTTCAGACGATGCTGACGCCTGCGCAAATTTTTCCGGCGCTTGCATGGAAAGCGAGGTTGGCTGTGAAAAATACACGCCGGTCACCGGCGACCCATGGGTGCCAGGGATTGCCAACTATCCTGATGATTATTGTCCGGCTGAATGTGTTGGCTACCAGACTTTTGCCCAAGAAGCAACCAATTTTGAGCCAGCTAAATTTCCAGTTTACTTTATTCCACAAACTGCTCAAAGTTGCCCGGCAACTGAGGCCGGCTGCGACCAGTTTACAAATTTAGAAACCGAAGCAATTGAAAATTATTCATATCTCCGCCGCTGTCAGGTACCAGGCGCTGATGAAGCAACCTATTACACTTGGGAAGGGTCTGATACTGCCGGCTACCAATTAAAAACTTGGAGTTTGAAAAAAAGCAATCTTAGTGGATCAATTACCGACATATCGCCAGATGGCGGCATTGGACCTTGTACAAAATTAGCAGCTGATGGGGTGAACTGCGATGATGACAGAACAACAGGCACTTGCACCAAAGCAGACATGGCGCGAAATCCTGACTGCCGAGAATTTTATGATACAGAAGGCAAACGCCACTATCGTCTTTATTCAAAAACAATTGTTTCAACCGACGACTGCCATCCTTACAGAAAAACAATTTCAACTGAGGTCGACTGCCGAGACTCGGGCGGAAAGTGGGACGCAGGGCGAGCTGAGTGCGTTTACATGTCATATCCAGCTGAGTCAATTTCTTGTTCAGCCGTCGGCTGTCGGGCTTACCGCGGCAACACCGGAGCAAATATTATGACTGTTTTTTGGGATGATTTTGAAGCAGGCAGCACTGATTGGACAAACACTGGGGTTGAAATTTCAACTGAGGCCTTAGAAGCCGGTGGTCATTCATTAAAAGTTCCGACGACAACCGCAAAGAAGCCAGTTGGCGATTTGGTTAGAAAAAATGGAATTTATTTAATTTCATTTTGGGCAAAGGCCGGCGCGCCTGGCGTAAGCGCCGAGGTTAAATTTTCTTCTGACCCAGGTTCGCCGCTTTTCACAAATCTTTCTTTATCTTGGCAGCCGTATACTTTAGGGCCAATTCAAATGACTTGGGACCCTGCCTCTGATGACACTAATACCTCGAATTATGAAGGAGAAGTTTTAGACATCGCTACTGGCGGCTTGGCTTATTTTGACAACATCATGCTTCGCGAAGTGACAGACAGGATTTATTTAATCAAAGATTCTTGGACTACGCCCGCTTCCTGCGATATGACAATTTTTGGCGGCTATCTTCCTCAATCAATGCTTGGCTGCCAGGCTTATTATGACCGCGCCAATCGAATCCATTATTTAAAATCATTTACTAATCTTTGTCGGCCAGAAGCAATTGGCTGCGAAAAGTTGATTGACACAAAAAATTCTGTTTCACCTTTTGAAGAAACCTATAATCTTCAAACGCCGAACGATATTGAAGAAGACACAGTCCGCGTGCCAGCTGATTCCTACTCTTTCTTAATTGTTGATGAGGCAAAATCCTGTAACCCAGCAAACAAAGGCTGTACTGCTTTTGGCTCGCCAGCCCTTGACGCAGAAGGCGCGGCAGTT